>JBBSCM010000046.1:0-17886 GCA_038250295.1 Anaerolineales bacterium
AATCATCTGCCCTGCCTGTATCTGGTCGATTCGGGCGGTGCGTTTTTGCCTCTGCAGGATGAGGTCTTTCCCGACGCGCATCATTTCGGGCGCATCTTCTACAATCAGGCGCGCATGTCTGCCAAGCGCATTCCGCAGATCGCGGCGGTGATGGGCAATTGCACGGCGGGCGGCGCGTACGTCCCCGCGATGAGCGATGAGGCCATCATTGTCAAAGGCGCAGGCACGATTTTTCTTGGCGGTCCGCCACTAGTTAAAGCGGCAACCGGGGAAGATGTTACCGCAGAAGAATTGGGCGGTGCAGATGTCCATACTAGAAAGAGCGGTGTTGCGGATCACTTCGCCGAAGACGATGATCATGCCATTGAGATTCTACGCAGCATCGTAGAGACTCTGCCCCGAGGAAGTTTGCAATCGAATCTCGCGAAGCGTGCGCTGGATGTTGCTCGGCCAGAAGAACCTTTATATGCCCCTGATGAATTGTATGGCGTCCTTCCGCGCACCTTCAAAGAGTCCTACGACGTCCGCGAGATCATCGCCCGCATCGTGGACGGTTCAAAGTTTCGCGAATTCAAAGCGCGTTATGGCACGACGTTGGTAACAGGTTTCGCGCGCATTCATGGCTACCCCGTCGGCATCATCGCAAACAACGGCGTGCTGTTCAGCGAGTCCGCGCTAAAAGGGACTCACTTCATCGAACTCTGCGACCAGCGCGGAATCCCACTTTTATTTTTACAAAACATCACAGGCTTCATGGTCGGCAAGGAATATGAAACTGGCGGCATCGCCAAAGACGGCGCGAAGATGGTCCATGCGGTTGCAACGACTCGTGTTCCAAAATTGACTCTCGTCATCGGCGGCTCGTTTGGCGCAGGTAACTATGCCATGTCAGGCCGTGCCTATGGTTCGCGCTTCTTATGGATGTGGCCGAATGCGAGGATCAGTGTCATGGGCGGCGAACAAGCCGCGAACGTGCTCTTAACCATCAAACAAGATCAACTCATCAGAGAGGGCAAACCAACCCTCAGCGCGAAAGAAGCGGACGATTTCAAGCGTCCATTATTGGAAAAATATGAAACCGAAGGCAGTCCATACCATTCCTCCGCAAGATTATGGGATGACGGTGTCATTGCCCCCGATGAAACACGTCAAGTATTGGGATTGGCTTTGTCCATTGTCCTGAATTCGCCACAGGAAGAAGGTGGCTTCGGGGTGTTCAGAATGTAACCATGAATTCGTACCGCAACATTTATGTTGCTTTATTCTTGATTGTCCTGAACTCGCCACAGGAAGAAGATGGCTTCGGGGTGTTCAGAATGTAACCATGAATTCGTACCGCAACATTTATGTTGCTTTATTCTTGCAAGGCGACATGAATGTCGCGGTACAAAAAAACTTTTATATAAAAAAGGATTTTCACTATGACCTTCCAAACCTCAATCGACACCCCCCATCACTTCTTTGCTCAACTTGCTGGCAATTGGAAAGGCGCAAGTAAATTATGGTTTGAGCCAGGCAAATTAGCCGACGAATCTCCCGTGGTCGGAACTATTCAATTACTCCTCGAAGGACGCTTTGCTCTTTACCTTTATCAAGGCTCCATCGAGGGTGAATCTCAGCATGGCATGTTCACCTTTGGCTACAACATCACACTCGAACAATTCGAGGCCAGTTGGGTGGATTCCTTCCACACCAGCACAGGCATCATGTTCTGCATCGGCGCGGAAAAAGAAAATGGATTCTCCGTCACCGGTAATTATCCCGACCCAACCGGCGGACCGGACTGGGGCTGGCGCACCGAAGTTGAATTGATCGGGGACGCGCTCGCCATCACTGCATATAACATCAACCCTGAAGGGGAAGAAGCCCAAGCAGTTGAAACAAAATTAAACCGGGTGAAGTAAATGGATTCTGAGATATTGTCATGGTATTGGCAGTCAGAATAGTAAGGGGATTGAAATGTGGGAAACATCACAATTTCATTGATTTCCCGGGGGGTTACGTGTAATATACTGAGGGAGAGAGAGTCTGAAGGGCAAGAGTTCTAATGAGGAATATCAAGGAATGAATACTCAAACTTTTCGAAAGTTCTGCCCGGTTTGCAAGTTAGACAATGACGCAAATGCAACGATTTGCCAGTATTGCAGGACTCCATTAATTCATAATGCCTCAGAAAACATAACAACCCGGCGTGTTAACGATCCTTTTGAACTTACAGACGAAATAAGGGCACAGGTACTCAAGGCATATGTTCCTCCCGCCAGGAGCCTGTCGTTATTTTTGCTGAATGCGGGAGAACCGATCGCTTTATGCACAGAAGCGGAGTTTGTACTTGGACGAATTGTGGAACCGACATCCGAGCCGATCGTGGATCTCACGGAATTTGATGGTTTTGCGATGGGGGTCTCAAGACGTCACGCCTTGATCCGGGCTGCGGGGGATAAATATATGTTGACCGACCTGAACAGCGCGAACGGTACCTGGCTTAACGGACATCGGCTTGCACCAACCAGATCGTATGTTCTCTCGAGTGGCGCGGTGATTCAACTGGGGCGTATGAAATTGATTGTTAGCTATGCAGACCCTCCACAAAAGACCGAATAGTCGAACTCTTGAAAGGTGAATGAATGGCATACGGAAATGCCCTGGATCTCAAGCTTCGTCAGGCCGCTGGGTTGATCGATGCCGGCCAAAAAAAAGAGGCACGCAGGCTGCTGCGCGAGATCCTGACAACGGATGGCAATAACCTCTCTGCCTGGGAGTTGCTCTGGCGCGCCGTTTATAGTGTGAAAGAGGAATTGATCTGCCTCAATCACATCCTTGCCATTAACCCCAGCCACGGAGCAGCAAAACGTCGCATGGATGATATTCACTTGCGCGGCGACGCGGCCAGCAGCACAGGCGAGCTCTTTGATACAACGCCTCTTATTCAGGCTACTTCAAGCCAGCCTTTAACTGCGCGCAAGCCGCCTACAAGACGAAGGAAGAAGCGCCAGTCAGATATGGCATTATTCCTGCTCTTTCTATTTTTCCCCACCCTATGTGCCAGTATTTTTGGGCTTATCTTCTATCGCGCGGGTTACCTCGATAGCTTTTTGTTCGCCTCCAGCCTGACCGCGACTGCAATTGCAGACAGGAACGCAACCTGCCAGTCCCTGATCGAAAAGGCGATGCAGGCTTCCGGTAGTTATTGCAATGAGATCGGTGCCAATAAAGCCTGCTACGGAAACGATACGCTCAAAGCGGACCTTGCGCCGGATGCCACGGGACAATTCTCTCAACGCGGGGATATCGTTGACGTGGATCAAGTGCGCCGCATTTCCGCCTCGCCCCTCAAATTGGACAGCAACGAGTGGGGCATTGCCGTCTTGAAGGTGATCGCGAACCTGCCTCGCTCCCAGCCCGGGCAGACCATTACGATGGTTGTATTTGGAAATACCACGCTGGATAATAAAAGCGGAGATCTCGAATCGTTTTTCTTCTCCAGTGAACTGGGCCAGATTGTCTGTGATAAAGTGCCGGATGATGGGATCATGATCAGCGTTCCCGCCGGGGAAGGCGTCCGATTTACTGTCAACGGCGCCGACCTGACCTTGATGGGGGATGCGTCTATCAAGGCTGCAAAAAATGGCAAGATGGAAGTAAGCCTCTTTGAAGGTTCTGCTCGTATCGTGTCAGATGGGCAGGAGCAATACTTTGGCGCCGGGCAGCAGGTCAACGTGCAGTTGGGAGGCGAAAATGGAACCGAGTCCGTCGGCGCTCCATCCACACCTGCACCGCTTTCTCAAAATGATCTTGATACGGCCTGCGCGCTGACCGGGCAATTTTGTTCGCAGGATCAGATCACGCCGGTTTCCAGCGATCAGGCTCAACAATTAATTCAAGAAGAACTTGGCATTACTCCGACTTTAACCGTAACAAGCCTGCCGGCCTCAACTGCTGCCCGGACAGGCACACCCACATTCATAGTTACCCCAACAGTTGCACCGACCACGACAATCCTGTTGATTCCCTCATGGACACCGACGCGTATACCGGTACTGACATCGACTCAAGTTCCAGTTAAAACTTCCACAAGAACGCGCACACCAACCCGAACACCAACTAGAACCAGGACGCCTACAAGAACCCCCACTCGTACACCCTCGCGGACATCAACTCCTACCGCGACGCGCACTGCAACCTTGACTCCGACAGCAACTCTTACGAATACAGCGACTGAAACACCCACGATCACCGCTACAGCCACTGAGACTCTTACGCCCACTAACACCGCAACTCCTACTTTCACTTTCGCACCCACAGCCACAAATACACCGATAGGCGGCCCGGCCTGTAATGGTTCCCAGGTGGTGGCAGGGACTCTTACTGATAGCGGCAATTCACTGCTTTTGGATTTGACAAACAATAGCGGAGGAGTAGTTACGATCGATGCCATGCATATCGTTTGGAATGTAGGGAATGCCACCAGGATTCTGGATCAAGCTTTGGACGGCAGTCAAATTGGGAGCGCCAACGAACTAACCTCACCCAGTGATTTTCCATCCCCCAACCCGTTTAATGGAATTGCAAATCTCCGCGATATTGAAAGCGATGGGACGCCCACCGAAACTCTTACGATAAACTTCCAGGACCCTCCAACCAGCGGCGGTTATACGGTTCAACTGCACTTTGATATAGGATGTCAGGTTGCAGCCTCGAAGTAATATAATCACATGATCAGGTTTCAAGTCATATGCTGATCAGCGAACTTCATCCCGGACTGCATTTCCATCACTTCCAACTCCTCGAACAGATCGGGGTCGGCGGGCAGGGTGTCGTCTGGTCGGCGGAAGACCGCCAGCGGAATGAGATCGTCGCCATCAAGTTTAACGAAATATTGGAATCTGAAGAGCAGCAGGCAGACGACCAGATGTTTGAGCGGCAGTTGGGAAAACTGTTAAGCGTTCAGCACGAAAATATTTTGCCGATCTATGATTATGGCCTGGAGGATCAGGTCCGCTATATGGTTTCCCCATATATTTCAGGCGGGTCGTTATTTGAAAAGATTAGGAAAGGCCCCCTGCCGTTGGAAGAAGCGCTGCGCTTTTCCGCTGAGGCCGCATCGGCAATCGATTATTTGCATGGTCAGGGGATCATTCATCGAGATCTCAAATCGTCAAATATTTTGTTGAACTTACGAAATCATACTTACCTTGCCGATTTTGGTCTGGCGCGGACGATTTCGGATACCACCAAGGCCATGCACACCGGGCGAGGAACGCCGCCCTATGCGCCCCCTGAACAGCATAAAAGATTGGAGATCACCACCAAGTCTGACATTTATAGTTTCGGGATCCTGCTTTTTGAGATATTTGCCGGGCAACTGCCATGGGGTGGAGAGACTGTGCTTGGCATTCAGCAGCTCTATTCAAACACTGAGATTCAAGACCCATGTGAACTTAACAATACTTTGCCTGCTCTCATGAAGGATGTTTTGCGTCGTGTTACTTCAAGGGACCCGGCACTCAGGCCATCTTCGGCTGGGGAAGTAATGAAGATGATCTATTACATCTTCAATATCGATGAATTCCCTCTTTCCGATGAGTTGATAAATGATCCGGCTGCGGCCCGTGCCTATGATGCCAGACAACTGTTCAACCAAAATCTCGCTCGTTGGGCCACGGATGACAGTAAAAGCGAACTCGGTCTGACAAAATTTGCACTGATCCACCTGGATCATAAAATGAGGGGCGAAAATAAAGTCCAGGGCGGGGTGGGCCAGTTTATGTTATTTCACTCGCTGATGTATGCATATAAGGATGAATATTGGTGGTCTGTGGTCGCGAACTCGCGGGATAAGCTTTCGGTTTCCACCAGACTTATCGACAGGCAAAATGAGGTCCTTGCAGTCCGTGTTCTAAATCATCTGGTCAACGATCGGAATATCCAGCTGATGCCGGGCGATCAAACTGTAAGAATGGCCGCTGCTCTTCTGGAGATGGCAGCCCGGTCCACGAATCCGACCTTGTCCCGTAAATTGCTTTCCGGTTTACAGGCTCTTATTCCATCATCATCTGCGTGGGAAAACTCAACACTGAGCCCGGAGTTGAATAAACTCCTCGGCGAATTGGCAGTTGAAGACTCAGATGTGGGTGATCAGGCGGCTCGGTTGGTTGGGTATTTGCACTCCAGGTCAGCAGTAAATTTCATATTAAATAAAGCAGACAAAGACCGCTTGATTCCAGCTTTATCGGAAGTTCAGTACTCCGCGGGGCATTTGCCGGTTTTTGTGCCGGGGGATATCCGCTTAAGAGTGGCTTTGGAATGGATAACGCGGAAGTTAACGATCCAGCCGGCGCGGCTGTTTGGCGCCTATATGCTGGCGTTGATAGGCGCCACTTTGGGAATTGGTACTCACGTATACTTAACGATTCGCGTGGCAGAATTTATGGACGCCATCCGAATCTCAGCATCTCTCGAGCAGGGATTGATCACTGGATCGGTCTTCAGCCTGGGCATACTCCTTGCGCGCGTGATCGTCGAACGATTTGCTGGAGCAGGCGCCTTCCTGCGCGTTCTTCTGGGGACTGTCGCAGGGGCAGTTGTGATGAATATTGCCTTATTCATCTTTCATATTCTCTTTATCCATACGCCTCCGAGCGGATTCTTGATCACATTCGGTTGCATGGTTATCGCTTTTGGTTATGCATTGGGCGGTTTGATACGTTTTCGCTGGGTGGGTATGATCTTATCGATCGGCGCCATTGTCCTGGCAATAAATGGCACGTGGTGGCTGCATGTAAACCTGGCAGCTTCCATTACAGAGTTAACGCCGTTGTTTCAGTACGATTACAACTGGTCTCTCTTGCAAGTGTTATTTACTTCAATGATCGTGGCAATATGGATGGGGGTATTTGGAAACCTGGTGAAGCTTACCGCAGAAGAAACCTGGCATATTAATATGTAAACTCGGATAAAATTGCTGTATCTTCCTTGCTAGTCCCAAAGCCGGCGAAGTAAAAGCTGGCTCATCAGTTCAGGAAAAATGAAAAATGAAAATCCTAATTATCGGCGGCACACGCTTTCTCGGACGTCATCTCGTTAACTCTGCCCGCGCGCGCGGACATGAAGTCACGCTCTTCAACCGCGGAAAAACCAATCCCGATCTGTTTGGCCAGGTGGATAAGATTCAGGGAGATCGTGAAAAAGACCTGGAGCAGATCGCAGGCGGTGCCCTGAGCGGGTCGAAGGGCCATAATTGGGATGTGGTCATTGATACCTGCGGTTACTTTCCACGCATCGTGAAAATGTCGGCAAAAGCCTTGAAGGACAGGGTGGAAAGTTACGTTTTCATCTCCAGTATTTCCGTTTATGAAAGTTTGCAAAAGATCGGGATCAACGAAAGCGACCCGCTTGGAAAGATCGCAGACGAAACCATTGAAGAGATCACAGATGGATCATATGGCCCTTTGAAGGTATTGTGTGAAAAAGCCGTGCAGGATGTTTTTGGGATCCGTTCACTTATCATTCGCCCCGGGCTGATCGTTGGCCCGCATGACCCAACGGATCGTTTTACCTACTGGCCTGTGCGCGTAGCGCGCGGCGGGGATGTACTTGCCCCTGATCGGCCCGATGTGCTCACACAGGTAATTGATGTTCGTGACCTGTCTGATTTCATTATTGAATTGGTTCAGCAAAATGTATCTGGTGTGTTCAACGCAACAGGCCCAAGCCACGAATTGACTTTCGGTACTTTGCTTGATACATGTAAGTTAGTAAGTGCCAGCGATGCAAAATTCAAATGGGCATCTGTTGAATTTTTAGATCAGAATAATGTTTCACCCTGGAGCGATATGCCCGCATGGCTGCCAGATATTGGAGAAGAAGCGGGGTTCGCACGTGTCGATATTTCAAAGGCCATCAAGGCAGGCCTGGCTTTTCGTTCACTTGAAGATACCGTCCGCGATACGCTTGAATGGGCAAAGGAATATCCGCCTGACCATGAATGGAAGGCAGGGTTGAAGCCCGGGCGCGAAAAAGAATTATTGGAACTACTGGAAAATAATGTTCAGTAAAATTCTCATCGCAAATCGCGGAGAGATAGCAATCAGGATCATTCGCGCTTGCCGTGAACTTGGAATCAAAACGGTTGCCGTTTATTCCGAAGCGGATAAAGATTCCATGCATGTTCAACTGGCAGATGAATCCATTCTGCTTGGCGATTCTGCCCCCAAAGAATCCTATTTGAATGCGGACAAGCTCATCCGGGCTGCACTAGACTCAAAAGCAGATGCCATTCACCCGGGCTATGGATTCCTCTCAGAGAACGCCTCCTTCGCCGCCGCAGTTGACTCAGCGAAGCTGGCATTCATCGGCCCCTCAGCAGACTCTATCCGCGCAATGGGCGATAAAGCTGAATCAAAGATCGCAATGAAGAAGGCTGGTGTGCCCACGGTTCCAGGGTTTGAAGATTTCGAATCAGATGATGATTTCAAAAAAGCTGCAAATCAAATTGGTTATCCCGTCTTGGTCAAGGCATCAGCAGGCGGTGGCGGAAAAGGTATGCGCGTGGTCAATGCTGAAAGTGAATTGACTGAAGCGATTGAATCCGCACGGCGTGAGGCGCTGAATTCCTTTGGCGATGAAAGATTATTGATCGAAAAATATCTCGCGGATGCTCATCATATTGAATTTCAAGTCTTTGGCGATAAGTACGGCAATCTTGTTCATTTATTTGAACGTGAGTGTTCCGTCCAGCGCAGACATCAGAAAATAATCGAAGAGACTCCATCGCCATTGTTAACCCCTGCACTCCGTGAAAAAATGGGTCAAGCAGCAATTGCCGCCGCCAAAGCAGTGGATTATTACAACGCGGGAACCATCGAATTCATTTTCGACCCACTACTTTCCACCCTTCGAGAGCCTCAGGGCAGCGCTTTCTACTTTTTAGAAATGAATACCCGCCTGCAAGTCGAACACCCCATCACCGAACTTGTCGCCGGTATTGACCTTGTCCAGTGGCAGATTCGTATAGCTGCTGGAGAGAAATTCCCATTTACGCAAGGCGATTTTCACCAGCATGGGCACGCCATCGAGTGCCGTGTCTACGCCGAGGACCCAGCCAATGGATTTTTGCCAAGCACCGGTAAACTATTGCAATTCATCGAGCCGCGCGGCCCGGGTATCCGCGTGGATTCTGGTTTTACAGTTGGCAGTGAAGTGACGCATTTTTACGACCCTTTGCTTGCAAAGTTGATTGTCCATACCGAGAATCGCGAGACAGCCATTCTAAGAATGCAGACCGCGCTAAAAGAATTTATTGTGCATGGGGTTGTCACGAATATTGATTTCATGCAAGCTGTTTTGAAGCATGAAGATTTTGCTAAAGGTAAAATATCCACGCGTTGGGTGGAAAAAACTCTGGAGTCAAACAGCTCGCTGTTTGACAGGCAGGAGCTTGCGCCTGCACTCCGGAATTTGATTGCCGCTGCTCTTGCAGATGTGGTTTTCGTGGGCGCTGCATCACAGTCCGCTGTTTCAAATGAGACCGACCCTTTCAGCCCATGGAAGCAGATGAATAATTATAGGAATTGACAAGGCCACGTCATTGCGAGGGCGATGCAATTCCGCCCGAAGCAATCCCCAACACTGTGACGGAGATTGCTTTGTCCGGGAGAGCACCCTCCTCGCAATGACGGATGAATGAGACTTTATGAAAACAACCTTCGATACGCAAACCATTGAAATCAATCCATCGGGTGATGATTTTGTTGCTGTGATGAATGGAAAGACCGCGGTCATTCAAATCATTCGCATGGACGTGTTGCTTGGACGGATGGATTTATTAATTGACGGTGAACGCGTGAGTGCGCATGTCTCTTCCGATGGCGCGAAGCGCTGGGTGACGATTAACGGTCATACTATGATGTTGACGAAAACATCGGGTGCAAAACGAGGCGTCCGTCATGATCATGCCGGGGGATTGATCGCGCCCATGCCGGGTCAGGTGCGAAGCGTGGCTGTAAGTGTGGGAGATACTGTTAAGAAGGGTCAAACCCTTTTGACGATGGAAGCCATGAAGATGGAAATCCGCATTCAGGCGCTTACGGCTGGCAGGGTCAAATCGCTTTATGTAAAACAGGGGGATGTGGTTGAGCGCGAACAGATACTGGTTGAGGTTGAAGAATGAGAAAAATAATCGGTATCATAATAACCTGCCTTGTGATTTCATCATGCTATTCGCTGATTCCAACTCCCGATGATTTTCCGCCTCCACCGCCCATGACCGTAATCGTGGAGTTCCCAACTGTTGTGGTAACGCCAACCCTCGAAACGCGCCTCGCTCCAATTACACAGGAAAAAATGCAGGATGCTGAGACATTCCTTTTGATCTTGAAGACTCGTGTGATGAGCGGGGACGACACGGGAATTGCAGGAATGGTGCGTTATCCCATTGATGTGTCTGGCAGCGTCCAAATGAAAATTACGAACGCTGATGAATTTGTGAAGAATTACGATGCGATCTTCAATAAAAAAGTTTTGGATGTGTTGATGGATACTGAGGATGCTTCGCTAATTCAGCTTCCCAACGGGATTCTTGTGGGCAATAGCGAGATCTGGATCAATCTTTTTTGCGTGGATCTGGTGTGCAGTGAGACACACTTTCTGATTACACAGATCAATAATTAGAGGCGAGCGATGGCTGGTAGATATTTCGATGAGTTGGAAGTTGGGATGAAGTTCAAGCATTCGGCGGGGCGCACGGTGACCGAAATGGACAACGTGCTGTTCTCTTCGCTGACCATGAACACCCAGCCGCTGCATGTGAACGCAGATTTTGCCGCGAACACAGAATTTGGTCAGCGCATTGTGAACGGGATCTTCACGCTCGGGCTTGTGGTCGGTTTGACGGTTGCAGAATTAAGCGAGGGAACGATCATCGCCAATTTGAGTTATGATAAGGTGACTCACCCGAACCCGACCTTTCACAATGATACGATCTACGCCGAGACAGAAGTGCTGGAAAAACGAGAGTCAAAATCACGGTCAAATGCGGGCATTGTAAAGTTCAAACATACGGGCAGAAAATCAGATGGAACAATTGTGGTTGAGTTCGAGCGAACGGCGATGTTTTTGAAGAAGGGCCAAAGGCTGGACTTTCTGCCAAAATCTGAAGGTCAGGTTTTCGACTTGTAACTTTTAAATCGCAGCGATACTCTTTATGTCGGGAAAGAATTGTTGTGAAGACCTTACAATAGCTTTTCAATCGACTTATATGAATTGATTTAAATCCGTCATTCATGTAATATCCAGTTTGCATTTTGCAAACTTCCATTTGAAAGGATCGTCTTAAATGAATAATCAATCCCCATCTATAGGTACTCAATCATTCACGAAATTTTGCCCGTCCTGTAAATTGGGAAATAATGCCAACTCGGTCGTTTGTGCGCATTGCGGTAGATCTTTGGATTTATTTTTCGCCAGACCCGGAAAGATCAATATGGAGGGCCGTTATGCTGCTCCCGCCAAAGGACTGGCGCTTTACTTTGAGGGAAGCGCTGTGCAGGTTGCAATTGCCACAGATGAAGAGTTTGTGCTGGGCCGTAAAGTGGAAGGTGATGTGGAAGCATTGATCGACTTTACATATCCAAATGGGTTTGCCATGGGGATTTCGAGACGACATGCCATGATCTGTTCAAAAGAGAATGGTTATGTGATCATTGACCTGAATAGTTCAAATGGCACATGGCTTGACGGAAAAATCCTGCCTCCCCGCCAGCCGATCCAACTTCCGAGCGGGGGGACGATCCAATTGGGCCGCCTGAAAGTGGTGGCGATCTACAATTCCTCGGGCAATGAAGAATAATTAAGCTCGTATTATGAATCACGAACCGCGAAGCTTTTGCATTCGCGGTTTTTTTTATTTGCAACGTAATTTTGAAAAAATATAGAGGTTGGGTTTGCCGTCCTGGGATGAATCGGTAAACCTTGCAACTCCCTTCCAACAGCGAAGTGTAAATTGCTTAAATTTGAAAACTAATATAATATTCGGCTTGGAGTATATAAATTATGACTCGAGCAGACTTTGAAATAAAAACCCAAGTTCGTACTAAATCTTTTATCAAATTTTGCCCTGCTTGCAGGCAGGGTAACAATGCTTATTCGGTCGCTTGCGCGCATTGTGGCCGCTCTTTGGATCTAAATTTTAGAGCGTCTGGAAAAATTGCCGATTTAACTCAGTATGCCATTCCTGAGAATGGTTTCGCAGTTTATTTCCACGGAAATGCTGAGTCGATTGCAATACTTGCAGATAAACAAGTTGTATTAGGCCGCAAAACAGAGGGCGAAACGAAACCGATCGTAGACCTTACATCGTTAAATGGATTTGCACTCGGCGTTTCCAGGCATCATACGGTAATTCGCTCGAGCGATAAGGGGTATACGATCATGGACTTGAACAGTTCGAATGGGACCTGGCTGGATGGAAAAATCCTGACCCCGGCCGAAACCTACGACCTGCCCAGTGGGGCAGTTGTTCAGTTGGGTCGTTTGAAACTGGTTGTGACCCACAAGTCTCCAGGCAATAAAAACGAGTGAACTTTTTATTTGGGTGTGTTTCAAATGAGTTGACAAGAAGAACGTCCCGAAGGTTTTGTCGAGAAAATTTGGTCGTTTGTGCCAACCTTCGGGACGGTTTCAACTGAAATGAAACACACCCTTTTATTTATATCTTGAACCGCGAAAGTTTTTGCCTTCGCGGTTTTTTTAATTGGTAACGTAAACCGGGAATTAATGCTATCATCGGTGGATGGATTTGTAATTCATGTATTTAACATGAACTCGAGGAGTATCTTTGCACTCAAGACGCGCGTTACTTTATATGCCCGGTGATAACTGGAAGATGATCACGAAATCAATCACTCTTGGGGTCGATTCTATTTGCATGGACATGGAAGATGGTGCGGCAGTCACTAAAAAAGCAGAGGCGCGTGCAACCATTGTAAAAGCTTTGCAGGAATTGGATTTCGGTCAAAGCGAAAAGCTGGCGAGAATAAATTCAGTTGGCTCTGGTTGGGAGAAAGATGATATCGAGTCTGTTTTGCCATCCCATCCTGATGGGATCGTGATTCCGAAGGTTGAATCTTATGAGCACGTCGAATGGGCAGGCAAGATCATCGAAGCTGCAGAGTTAAAATATGGCTGGTCCGTGAATTCGATCCGCGTGTTGATCGGGGTGGAAACTGCCAAAGGGATTCTGAATCTGAAAGAGATTGCTTCACATCCGCGTTTGGATGCAATCATCTTTGGCGGCGAAGACTTTGCCGCATCCATCGGCGCGACTCGTACCCAAGATGCGATTGAATTGTTGTATGCGCGACAGGCGGTGGTCGTGGCTTGCGCCGCAAATGATTTGCAAGCCATTGACATTGTCACGATTGATTACAAAGATATCGAAGCTTTGAAGATTGAATCTGAATTTGGCGCGCGGCTTGGCTACAGCGGAAAACAGATCATTCATCCTGCTCAAGTGGAGCCGGTCCAAACTGCATTTACGCCCAACGATGAAGCGATTGCTTATGCAAAACGAATTGTTGAAACATTTGAAGCGAGTCAAAAGGAAGGCAAAGGCGCTTATTCTTTGGATGGTAAGATGATCGATATGCCTTTGCTGAAGAATGCAAGAAAAGTCCTGGAGCGCGCAAAAGCAGCGGGGAAGAATTAAACTAAAAATCTGTGTAATATAATCTGTGAATAAATCTTTAGGAGTTAAATTTGTTATCAATTCTTTTCGGTCTCAGTTCTGCGCTCAGTTGGGGCGCAGGCGATTTCACAGGCGGCATTGCCTCGCGTAAAACAGGCGCATACCGCACGGTCTTCTACGGCGAAGTCATCGGCATCTTCGTTTTGTTTTTTGTCATTGCGATCTTTGGTGAACCCATTCCCAATAGCCGAACGTGGACATTCGCCATATTGGCAGGCGTGCTGGGTACCATGGGTTTGATCCTTCTGTATCATTCAATGACCCTCGGTTTGATGAGCATCGCTGCGCCCGTCTCTGCATTGCTTGCCGCAGTACTTCCGGTCATCGTTGGCATCTTTCGCGAAGGCTTGCCTGAATGGATGACCATCATCGGATTTGGATTTGCGTTATTTGCCGTGTGGATGATCTCCCAGGGTGAAGGCGGCATCAAGAATATCTTCTCGCATCTCACAGACTTGAAGCTGCCTCTGCTTGCAGGCATTGGATTCGGCTCATACTTTGTCTTCATGCACGAAGCCACAAATACAGGCGCGACCATCTGGCCGATGGTTGCCTCCCGCTTTGGCGGTTTGATTTTGATCACCACTTATATTTTTATAACCCGCACATCATGGAAGGTGACAGACTCTTCGGCGTGGCCGATCATCACCCTGAACGGTATTCTCGATATTTCTGGAAATGTGTTCTTCATTCTTGCTGGTCAAGCAGGTCGTTTGGATGTGGCCGCTGTGTTGAGCTCCCTTTTCCCCGGCTCAACGGTCCTGCTAGCGTGGATATTCCTCAAAGAACGTCTCAATCGCAATCAGTGGATCGGTATCCTTTCAGCTTTGACAGCCATTGTTCTGATGACGCTATAATTAAAATTCTGTGGTAAACTATCGTTCGCTCTCAACGGAGAGCAATTTTTGGGAAATTGTTTTGATTACTCTGAACTGTAAGCCCGATGAACACTGCTCGGGCTTTTTTGTTGGGCGGGTTTACTTGCAAAAGTAAACTTTGTTGGCAAGAAGGAAGTTAGACGGAGTTGTCAGAACATTTCATAATTTAGTGTCACTGCTATGATCTGTTGGTTGAGTAATCCTGAGCGACAGCGAAGGATGTATCGAAACCAACACGTTGCAATGACAAAAGGAAATCTGATGACAACCGAATTTACTTCTTTAAACCTGCGCCCCGAGTTGGAGCAGGCCATTCTTGAACTTGGCTATATAACACCAACCGGTATTCAAGCCGAAATGATCCCCCTCATGCTGACAGGTGTGGATGTAATTGGTCAGGCCCAAACAGGCACAGGCAAAACTGCCGCCTTCGCACTCCCCATTCTTCATAACTACATCCATCAACGACTGCCGCAAGCGCTTATCCTCGCGCCTACGCGGGAACTTGCTGTCCAAGTTGCCGCCGCCATAACCGAATATGGCAAGCATCTCAAGGTGCATGTGTTGGCTGTATATGGCGGCCAACCTTACGGCCCGCAGGTTAATCAGCTCAAACGCGGCGTGGATATTGTCGTTGGCACGCCTGGCCGCATTATCGACTTGATGGCACGCAAAGTATTGGATCTGAGCATGATCAAATCTGTTGTGCTTGATGAGGCTGATGAAATGCTCAACATGGGATTTATCGAACCTGTGGAAGAAATTCTTTCCGCGACTCCCGCCACTCGACAGACCGCACTCTTTAGCGCGACTCTGCCCGTGCGCATTCGCTCCCTCGCAGACCGCTTCATGCGTGACCCTCAATCTGTCACCATTAAAAAAGCGACTCTGACCCTTTCGGGCACCGAACAACGCTATTACCTCGTCCACGAAGGTGATAAATTATCAGCGCTGACAAACCTCTTTGAAATAGAGCCAATTACCAGCGCGTTGATATTCGTCCGCACTCGTGTGGAAACAGGCCAGTTGGCAAGTCAACTTTCATCACGCGGATTCCCCGCCGAAGCCCTCAACGGTGACCTTGAACAAAATGCGCGTGAACAGATCCTCGGCAGATTCCGAAGTGGTCAGATTAAAGTACTGGTTGCCACAGATGTAGCCGCGCGTGGTTTGGATATTGATGATATCTCGCACGTCTTCAACTATCACCTGCCTGATGATACCGAAGTGTATGTCCATCGAATCGGACGCACGGGCCGCGCAGGAAAGACGGGCATTGCCATTTCATTATTTGCGCCGCGCGAAAAACGCCGTTTGCGTGAGATCGAACATATGACCAAGCAGGCGCTCACACTTGGAAAACTTCCCACCGCAGCCGATATTCATCAGCATCGCGAGAATCAATTGATCGAGCAGTTGAAGGTCTGGCTGGGCCGCGGACGTTATCAACGCGAACGTGAACTCGTGGCGCGTTTGGTTGAAGAAGGTCTCGACCCAATGGAAATCGCCGCCGCAGCTTTGAAATTGTCCCGCGCAGATGAGAAGCAGCGCCCAGTTGCAAATGTGACCGATGTAGTTGTTTCCGAAAGCCGTTCATCGTATCGTGGTGATCGCGGTGACCGTGAATATGGCCGCGGTAAACCTCAAGGCAGAGATGGAAAGCGTGATTTTGGCAAACGCGGTGATCGCGATTCAGGAAATAAGCGCGTGTCTCACGAAGCTGGCATGATCCGCTTGAAGTTGAACAAAGGCAAGGAGAATGGCGTCCGCCCGAATGATATTGTGGGAACCATTGCTCATCACGCCGACATCCCAGGCAGTTCCATCGGCAAGATCCGCATCGAAGATAAATTCACCTATGTGGATGTGCCCGAGACGTTGGTTGAGAAGGTGCTTAAGCACAACGGCAATTATCGCATCGGGAAGGATAAATTCACTTTGGTGAAGTCATAAAAGAGTCTTTGAAATTCATCATTGACACATCACAATCGTCATGATAAAGTAGTGCCTTACACGGATACCAGTAGTTCGCTTTGGAAGTATAACCATCGGCTCATGGGTAAAAGTCCATGAGCCGTTTTGTTTTAGAGTTCTGGCGAAAGAACCGGGTCCTCCAATTTTTTTTTGTAAGTTGCCATAGGAGGCAAACAATGTCAGAACGTATCATCGGAACAGTCAAATGGTTTAACGGAAGCAAGGGCTACGGCTTTCTTGCTCGTGAAGGCGGCGCGGATGTTTTCGTGCACTTCTCCGCTATCCAGGGTGACGGTTTCAAAAACCTTGAAGAAGGTCAGAAAGTCGAATTCACCGTTGAGAAAGGCCCCAAGGGTCCGCAGGCTACTAACGTAGTTGTTGTCAACTAATTCACACTGAAATACTAAAAACTCCCTGAGATGAAAGTCTCGGGGAGTTTTTTTTTCTGTCCGTCCGCCTGCAAGCGTGTGTTGGGCGGCGAAATCTTATATCCTAATCCAAAAGTGAAGCGGGAATCTTCCCACCACTATCCGCGAGCTTCTTGAATACGGCTTTGCGTAGTGCTTCATTCTTTTCGGCGGAACCGCTTTTCAAGTCTGCGGCAACTCCGAGTTCTGTCGCCAGGGCGTCCCGGTTTTCGCGTGAGCTATCTATTCCCAACAACTTTAGGAAATCCACAACTGAGGATTTCCAGTTCAGGCCCCTGCCTTCCGCTTTCTTTCCCAATTCTGCCATCAGGTCGACATCGGGCATGGCTTTGCCTCCCAATAATTCTTTGATCTTATCTAGTATTTTTCGAAACATGTTATTCTCCCGGGCGTAGCCGCCCAACTTTGGTTGATACAGCATGTTGCTGTACATACATCCTACACCGAACACTTCCCAGCCGCTTCCGCCGACTGGGGAGTTAGTATATAGTCCACTTGGGGGAGATTAAGATGGAGGTTTAGTATGAGTGCAGGGTAACTCATGGAGCGAAAATGTTTATTGAAATCGAATCGGCCACCTAATCGAATCAAAAACGGGACTGCGCTTCATCCACAGTCCCGTTTGCATTTCGTCATTGCGAGCCACGTTCTTTGTGCCGAAGCAATCGCCAATATCGCGGCGGGGATTGCTTCGTCGGAAGAGCACCCTCCTCGCAATGACGGATATCATCAGAATCAAAAACGGGACTGCGCTTCATCCACAGTCCCGTTTGCTTTTCGTCATTGCGAGCCACGTTCTTTGTGCCGAAGCAATCGCCAATATCGCGGCGGGGATTGCTTCGTCGGAAGAGCACCCTCCTCG
>JBBSCM010000047.1:0-17885 GCA_038250295.1 Anaerolineales bacterium
GGAGAGGGCGTGATGCTAATCATCTCCCTCGATGGGGCGCACTAACCAAAAATAAACACACCCCTCAGAAGGGTTGTTTTTTGGCGGAGAGGGCGGGATTCGAATAATATCCCTCGATGGGGCGCACGAACCTAAAATAAAAACACCCCTCAGAAGGGATGTTTTTTGGCGGAGAGGGCGGGATTCGAACCCGCGAACCTTTGTGGGTTACACGCTTTCCAAGCGTGCGCGCTAAGCCAGACTACGCGACCTCTCCGTTTTGGGGTCAAGCGGGCGAATTATACCAACGTGTGGTTTATATGACAAGCAACATATTTGGAATGGCTCCTACATCAACTTGATGCTAATTTCCCGTACCTGAATCTTGTGCGCAGCGGAAACCACGGCTCAAGCCAGCGGACTCGGGGTCATGATTAAATCGATTCGTGATCATGATTTCACGGCCATCTTCGTTATACGATGCACTGCGCAGGGAACGTTCAATACCCGTTTCAGGTCCGAGGGGATTCTCATAGGGCGAATAAGTGTAGTAATTCGGGTCAAACCAATCTGCGACCCATTCGCGCACATTCCCTGCCATGTTGAGCACGCCATATGGACTGGCCCCCACTGGATAGCGAAATGATGAAACTGATTCCTGGATTAGGGTATCACTAAAATTCGCCAGCCGTGGATTTGGCTGCTGCCCGCCTCCCCACGGATACAGCCGCCTGTCTGTTCCACGGGCAGCCCTTTCCCATTCCGCTTCGGTGGGGAGGCGCCGGCCTGCCCACTGACAATATGTATCAGCCTGACTCCAGGTTACATACACAATTGGATGATCTCGATAGATCCAGTTCGTGTAGAAGATATTATCTGAAACGGGAGTTGTGCAGCCCTCAGCCTGTAGACATTTCAGATACATGGAATTGGTCACTTCAACCTTGTCCACCCAATATGCATCCAGATAAACGGTATGTTCGGGAGAATCAGGAAAATCGTGATCATGGGTTGTTCCCATGATGAATTCCCCTTCAGGGACATAGAGCTGGATCATTCCATCCATTGCAGATTTCTTCTTGTCAATCGGCGTGAAGGGCGACTTTCTACCCAAATTGAGGGATGCGATATCAAAGCGGATTTTTTCCAGCGTCAGCGTTCCACTTTGATAGGAGTGGATAAAGCGAAGAAGAACATCCAAATTTAATACAATAATGCCTGTGATCGATACAAGAAGAACCAGGGCAATTGTGATATACAGTTTTTTTGTTCTGAATATATTCATGAGCATTATTCTAGCAGATTTAAATACAAGACCTCCGAGTTCTTCGCGAAGCGCCCTGTGGGCAAGAACTCGGAGGTCTTTATTGGCAGGAAGTGCGTCGCACCAGGCTTAATGAGACTTATTTTATCGAGGAAACGAATCTCCTTAATCAGATGAATCTACCCTGCCCGGTGCGACGCACCCTCATAATCATCTACTTTTCCAACTTCTTCTTCAACGCCTCTGTCAGCGCAGGGACAATTTGAAACAGGTCACCAACCACACCATATCTTGCAACTTTGAAAATGGGCGCGTCGGCGTCTTTGTTGATGGCGACGATAACCTTCGCATTCCTCATTCCGACGATGTGTTGAATAGCGCCAGAGACGCCACAGGCGATATACAAGTCTGGCGAAACAACCTTACCAGTTTGACCCACTTGATGTGAGTAGGGGATGTATCCGCCGTCTACCGCAGCGCGGGATGCGCCCACTGCGCCGCCGAGCAAGGATGCCAATTCGGTAATGAGCGTAAAGCCTTGTTGAGCGCGCCAGACCTCGGCACCTTTTTCGTCCATGCCTGCGGGGGGAACTAAAGATGGGTTATTTGACACACCGCGCCCGCCGGAGACGATGATTCCTGCGTCGCCGAGGTTTACAGCGCTTTCAGATGCAGAATAGCCTTGTACGTTTGTTAGCGCGTCTGTCTTGGCAGCGGCTTTGGTAAGTGTGCCAGTTTTGCCAGATACATTTTCGGGTTTGGGAAAGGCGCGACCGGGGATGGTAGCCATGACGGGCTTGCCAGAGCAAACTGCCTTCTCCAAAACTTTGCCTTCATAAATGGGACGTGTGGCAACCAACTGGTCGCCATTCATTTCAAATTTTGCGACATCGGTCAACACGCCTGTATTCAAGTCCACGGCAGACATGGCGGCCAACTCACGGGTTCGAGCTGTCGTCGGAAACAGGATCAGGTCCGGGCTTGAGGAAGAAGCGAGCGCCGAAAGGGTGGATGCATACGGTTCAGCGCGGTAATCCGTCAGCGCAGAATCATCCACGACGATGACTTCATCGGCGCCATATTCAAAAGCGGATTTTGTAATTTCATCAAGACCCGAACCAAACACCAACGCGACGGCTGTGCCAAAACTTTTTGCGAGGCCGAGCGCCTCCCACGAAGCGGGCTGAACCTCACCTTTGAAATGGTCAATATAAACAAAAGTTTTCATAGCACTTTCTCCGCGAGAATTTTGTCGGCGAGTTTTTCTGCGATCTCGGCGGGGCTTTCGCCTGCGATCATTTCCACTGTGGTTTCGCGCGCGGGCGGGTTGACCAGCTCAATGCGTGTGATGATGGGCGCGGGCGCAGCAACGTTAATATCGCTCAATGACCAAACGGGGATTTCTGCTTTCGAGGCTTTGCGGATTCCCATGAACGATGGATAGCGCGGTTCGCCAATGCTTTGGACGACGCTCAACACGGCGGGCAATTTTGCGTTGACAGTTTGCCTGCCCTCTTCGATGACTCGGTCAACGGTCGCGCTTCCATCTTGGACTTTGATATGGCCTGCCAACCCAAGCATCGGCCACCCGAGGACTCTTGCTGTTTGAGCAGGGGTGAGGCCTGCACCGTTGTCGAGGGTCTGACGGCCAAAGACGACCATGTCTGCGCCGCCGATCTTGTTGATGGCAGCCGCCAGCACACGTGCCGCACCGAGGGTGTCTAATTCGGCGAGCGCCGCGTCTGAGACGAGCACCGCGTCATCTGCGCCCATGGCGAGGGCGTGCTTGAGCGCATCCCTGGCGGACTCAGGGCCGACGCACAGCACTGTCACTGTTCCGCCAGTTGCTTCTTTTTGTTGAAGCGCACCCTCGACAGCGTACTCGTCAAATGGGTTGATGACCAATGGCGCATCTCCCCAGGATACTTTCCCGCCCTCAGCTTTGACTTTCGCCTCCGAGTCGGGTACTTGCTTGATACATGCGATGATTTTCAAAATATGTCTCCTGAAAAATTATTCATCTGATTCTGCGGCTTGACGCAAAGCAAGCCAGGCTTCTTTCAAGGCTTGGCTAACTGCACTATCAGATTCGTTTAATACAAGTTCTTGATAAGCTTCAAGAAAATAAATTCTTGAACGATGAAAGAAATGTAAAAAGTGTCTAAGAAACCCCAGACAATCTAAAATTGCGATTTCTGTACCGCTAGTTCGTTCGTAAACTTCAGTAGCATAAGCTTGAACATTATGGTCAATTACATCGGTAGTAATAAAAATATAGTTATGAATTTTATAATCTGCCAAAGCAATTTTTTCAAGGGCGCGGTCAATATCATCTATTAAAACTTTTTTATCCTTCATTTCGTAAGCGGTTACAACATGATCGTCATTCTCAAGGCAGATTTCTACATCCCCAAATGCCCCAGTTTGTATGTCTGCCGCATTATGCCTTTTTAACGGCAAAACATATTCACCGATTCTTTGTCCGACCGATTGATAAGCAGCCGTAACTACTAGAACAGGAAGTCGACTGGAGTTTCTGCACTTTAGATGCTGGTCGATAAGTGTAACAATTTCACTCGAAGATAGAATCAGGGCGTCTTTTGTGGGCTGTAAACCAGCAAGTAAAGCATTAATGCGAGAGAGTTTTTCATCTCGCATGATTAGTAAAATGCGGATGATTTCAGTTAAGACAGCTTTTGCAGTAGCTTGTTTAGAAAAAACTTCTTCGAGTATCTCTAGAGTGATTCGATAAAGTTCTCTAGGCCTGCCAATCAATTCTATTTTTGGGGTTAATAATCTATCAACATTTCGAAACGCAGGAGTAAGAAATGCCGTAGTTGTGTTCAGCGGTAATCTATTGTTATTTATAAAGTACGTGATATATCTTTCATCATAAGTTCGTCCAGAAAAAGAATCATTACCACTAATTTCAGTATATGGCTTGCGAACATCAATTTCCGGGCGATCTAATTTTGCCAACATACAAGCCATAAGTAATCGTGTGCAGGCTCGATTGCTTAGTTGCCTGCACACATATTCGACTTTTGTTCGAATTCCCTTATTTTTAATTGAAGATTTTGATAAATTTGCAGAAGCAGATACGAGAGCCTTCTCAAGAATGTTAACAGGGTTTCCCATTATCGCTCCATTAATCGCAATTGCTTATGGTCTTCTTCTTTAGGGTTGTAATTTGTCCAAAGAACTTCGGTTCGTTTATCTTTTGTTGAATGTATTGTGCGGTTTTCTCCAACCGTTTTTTTCCATTTGCGGTGTGGATATAGCTCATTCATCAAATCACAGTCGTAACCAGAAACTGCTGCCTTCCCTTTAACTGAATTAAGCGTTTTAGCAAGATCACGGTGCTCGGCATCTGTCATTTCAAACGCATAGGCTTTATTGTCGCCACGCGTTTCATGAACATAAGGAGGGTCGCAATAAAAAAGAGTGTTTGGTGAATCATATAATTTTATAACTTCTATAGCAGGTCTGTTTTCAATTTGAACTCGAAGCAATCGCAATGCAATTTCTGGCAAATCTTCCACTGCTCCAAGCCACCGAGAAACTGCTCCGGCCATCCCTGCCCGACTGGTATCAATGCAATTTGCCCACCGCCCAAGAGTTGCAGATTGGGCTAACCCTGTTCTTACTTGACGAGCACGAATATAAAACCTCCTTGCACGTTCAAGTGCTGTGATTGTTGAATCTACTTCTAATGCTTTTGCAAATTCTTCTCTTGAAAATGGCGTCAAGCCAATTAATCGAACAAGCTCATCGTTTTGATCTCGTAAGACACGAAAAAAATTTGATACTTCGCCATCTATATCATTGTAGGTTTCCACTGGGGATGGTTCACGATTAATTAAAACTGCCGCAGAACCGCTGAACGGTTCACAATAATTATGTGTCTTTGGTAATAATGGTAATAACCACTTAAGGTGAGAATATTTTCCTCCATACCAACCAAAGGCAATAAGTTTTTTCTTTTTTGGCGTTTCAATAGGAGATGGAGCATATCTAATTGTCATAATGAGAGCCTATATTTTTGAATTTATTTAATTCTACCTTTTATTTCATCACAACACTATCGCCTATTTAGGCAAAAATTCTTTCGATCCAGCCGCAATCACAAATTGAGCAATTGCCAATATCATTGTCGCGCCGCGTTTTCCGTCATTGCGAGGAGGGTGCTCTCCCCGACGAAGCAATTTCCGTTGCTGTGAGGGGGATTGCTTCGTCGCAAAGAACAAGAGCGCTCCTCGCAATGACGAGGGTGAGTCTTGGATTAAACAAAAAACTCATCATATAAATCTTTCCATTCAGGATTCTTTCCGTTGATTAAATCAATCTTCCTTTGCCTGGAGCCGCCTTTGATCTGCTTCTCGCGGGCGATGGCTTCTTCCATAGTTGCATATTCTTCGTAGTACACCAATTTTGTTACATTATAGTTGCTTGTGAAACCTGAAACCGTTTTGTCTTTGTGCTCGGTCACTCTTTTTAGTAGGTTGCTGGTCACACCTGTATAGAGAACCTTGTTGAATTTGTTGGTCATGATGTAAATACAAGGGTGAAGTTTTCGTTTCATGAATTCACCATTATTCCGTCATTGCGAGGAGGATGTTCTTCCCGACACCGTCCTGGCGGTCGGTGCCAGGGAAGCACGGTTCGCAATGACGGACTGAGAAGGAGATTGCTTCGGGCGGACGAGCACCGCCTCGCAATGACGGAAGGGGTTCATTTAGGCAAAAATTCTTTCGATCCAGCCGTAATCATAAATTGAGCAATCGCGAGAATCATGGTTGCGCCACGCGCTACTTGTTTTGCCGAGTCAGCGCGTGAACCAGCCGTGATACCAACTGACACGTTTGCTTTTTTACATATAGCCACCACGCGGTCAATCATCTCCTGCACTTCGGGATGATTTGGGCCATCGGGAAACCCCATGTTGAGCGATAGGTCACGCGGGCCGATAACAACGGTGTCCACGCCGGGAAGAGAAATCATCTCTTCAAAACGGTCTATCAACGCAGGGTCTTCAAACTGCGGAATGACCAAGGTCTGTTCGTTGGTGAAGTTGATATAGTCAACGGCGGGTTGCCCAACCGCTATGTAACCAGAAGCGCGTGTGATTCCCATGCCGCGTTTTCCGACTGGCGCATATTTTACTGCGTCAATTAACATCTTCACTTCATCCACTGACTCGAGTCCGGGCATCATCACGCCCATCATGCCCGCATCCATATATTGCAGGACAAGCTTCGGGTCTTTGGGGCCGATCCGTACCAGCGGAGTCATGTTTACGCGCTCGCATGCACGAATCACATTCACTACCTGCGTGACATCCATTAATCCGTGTTCGGCGTCCAGCATGTAATAGTCAAAGCCTGCCAGGCCGAATAACTCCGCGAGCTGTGGGTCATCTGAGGTAGACAGAACACCATAAGCTGGCTGACCAGCTTTGAGTTTAAGTTTGGTGTGGTTTTCTTGAATGAACATATTTTATTTCACCAGGAATGTCATTGTTAAAAATAATGGGCTTTCCTTATCGCGGGGTTTGTGAGGCACGCAATTGCCCTGCCTCGGTGTGTGGAAATCTATTACCCTAAAGTGTGCTTCTCAAAAGTGGATTGGTGGTTATTACAACCTGTCCAAATCGCGCGGTTCAAGAAATAGTTGAATGCCATCAAGAATTTGATACACACGTTTTTGTGAAAGTGTTCCAATGTATTCGCCTAGTTGTGATTTATCAACTGTAAGGATTTGAGATACATTCACGACGCTTATTTTTGTTAAACTTGCCTCGCCTTTTTCCAGTAAAACATTGCCAGGCACGTCGCCATATCTGAGATTGGAAGTAAGCACACAAACAATAACGGTTCTTATTTTGCTTTGGTTGTATAAGTTATTTTGAATAACAACATGAGGGTGAGTATATCCAGGCTCGGAACCTATCGGTTCGTCAACCTCCACCCAATAAATATCACCCTGATTAATCACCATTGTCCCTCAACCAATCGGCGGTGAGATTTTCGCATTTTGCGGCGCAATTTTTTTTCTGATTCATCAGGCTCATCTGCGTATACCGCATTGATTTTTTCCAGCAATTCGCGGTTTTCCTGCTCGTGGATGAAATCTTCAAGAGCAAGCACGAATAAACGGCTGCGTGAGACTTTCATTTTACGGGCTAAAGCGTTTGCTTGAGTAAACAGGGATTTTTCAATTGAGATGGCAGTTTTTATGCTTTCCATTTTATACCTTTCGTTATACTAAAAGTATAATCTTCTGATGCTTTTTGGTCAATACATGTCTAAACACAAATAACTTCGTGATTAATACAATTTCACTTCACCACAAATGTCACTCCCAAAAATATCAGATACACCAACCCGCCAGCCATTGCGATCAAATTTGCCGCGCTGTTGAGAGAAGGGGAAAGTCCGCGCAGGAGAAAGTTTATCGCGAGCAGAACCCATGTCCACGTGTGGGCGTAACGAATCACGAGAAAGCGGAAACCCGTCGTTATTGTTACAGCATTTTGGGGCCATACGAAATAATAGATTATCGCGATGATGACGGCGGTGCCAGTCCACGCGAACCAGGGGAGATTGAGGAAGCCTTTGATCATGGTAATACCTTATTCGTCATTGCGAGGAGGGTGTCTTCCCGACGACACTTGCGCCGTACGTGATTTGCTAAGCAAATCATGCGGTGAGCAATCTCCAACATTGTGACGGAGATTGCTTCGGACAAAGTGCAAGTGCGTCCTCGCAATGACGAGGTGGTGATTTACTGAATGCTCGTAAAACTAATCAGTTTCCCTGTTTGCAAATCCAACTCACAGGCATGGCCGTTGACTGTATAAGCAGCGAAGGTGTCACCATCTTCATTAAGTTTGACGCGTGAGAAGAAGGTGCTTATGTCAGGTTTTTCAGCTTTCCAGATGATCTTCCCACTCTGACCGATTAAATATAAGTTGGATTCGTTACGCGGGAATCCCTGATGGTTCTCCAGCACAATCACACCAGCATTGACCTGGATCGACTTATCAATCTTTGTATAAATAGGATCAACATCCATGGTTCACTTATCCTTGCCAAAAGGCTTCATCATACGCGGGTAGTTCACAGCGCAACGGTTTGTCCGTCCGCTGGCCGAGGGCGTAACCTGCCTGGATCAATACCTGTACTTCCGAACTGCCTTCATAGATCATTGCGCCTTTTGAGTTGCGCAGATAACGTTCCACATCATACTCGTCACTGTATCCATACGCGCCGTGGATTTGAATGGCTTCAGCGGCCGCATCAAATGATGCTTCTGTGGCAAACTTCTTTGCATAGGATGTTTCACGAGTGGGACGTTTGCCTTCATTCTTCATCCAACCCACCTGCATATATAACAAGCGCGCAATTTCATAATCTTGAGCCATCTTTGCGATCTTCTCTTGAATCAACTGATGCTCGCCAATGGATTTCCCGAATGTCTTGCGAGTCTGCGCATATTTCACACTTGCTTCCAACGCAGCGCGGATAATACCCGTCGCACCCGATGCCACGGTATAACGTCCGTGGTCAAAGCCAGACATGGTGATCTTGAATCCTTCGCCCTCTTCGCCAATGCGATTTGCCACGGGCACTTTCACATCCGTGAATGAGATCCAACCTGTTGCGCCTGCGCGCACGCCGAGCTTGCCATGCAAATCGCCTGTCTTCACGCCTTCGCTATGCAAATCCACGATGAACATGGATAACCCGTCTGATGCCCTTCGCGCCGATGGATTCGTTTTAACGGTGACAAGTGCCAGGTCCGCTTTGGATGCGAGCGAGATCCACATCTTTTCGCCGTTCAGGATGTAGAAGTCGCCGTCTCTTTTTGCGGAGGTAACCATCGCCGCTACATCCGACCCCATGCCTGATTCTGTGAAAGCGCCGCATCCTAGCTTTTGGCCTTTTGTAAGCGGCACGAGAAATTTTTCTTTCTGCTCTTCAGTTCCCCACTGAAAGAGATTCGTGGAGCATAACCCCGTATGCACAGACATCGCCACGCGCAGGGATGTATCCACTGCTTCGAGTTCCTCGCAAGCGAGGCCGAGAGAAATGTAATCCATGCCCTGCCCGCCGTAACGGACGGGGAAGCAGATACCAAGAATTCCCAACTCGCCCATACGTTTAAGCGCGAAGGGAATAGGTTCCTGCTTGCGGTCATATTCTTTAATAACGGGGGCGATCTCTTTTTGGGCAAAGTCACGCACCATCTTTTGCGCCATTTGATGTTCTTGCGATAGGGAGAAATCCATGAAGTTTTGCTCCGTGAAATTTTTCCTAATTATACACGCTCGTTAAAACAAAAAGCCCGACGCGTCTTTCGATTTGCGCCGGGCTAGGGGATTTGATGGTCACCCGTCATTTCTGCTGGACTCCCATGTTGCTGAGTTCGTCCGGGTTGTATTGTGACACGAACAAGTCCGCGCCTGCGAGGACGAGCAGTAACAAAATGACCACTACTGCGAGTACGAACAACATATGCAACTCCTTTCTCTATATAAACAATATAACGATTTGGAAAACAAAAAGATACTCCCCTAACAGTACTGTAATGAATTAACAATACAAATATGCAAGGAATGAAAAAGAGACGATGCAAAATAAAAATTTGTTCCCAAACAGTTAACATTGGTGTCGATAATTGACAAAACAAGCGTTTGAGATAAAATACAACCCGCACACAAAAAGCCGAAGTGGCGGAATTGGCAGACGCGCTACGTTCAGGGCGTAGTGAACTTACGTTCATGAGGGTTCAAGTCCCTCCTTCGGCACACTTGAAACAGACCCGCATTACGCGGGCCTGTTTTTAATTAATCTCAAAGATTTATTCGAACGAAGGAGCGCAGACTTCAGTCTGCTTTGTGCTATTTTGGGGCAGACTGAAGTCTGTATTCCGATAGCTGGTAAGTTTATTAAAAACTGGGTATGGGTGGTATAATTGCACTATAAAAATGACCTTCTTTCATCTAATGCAGACACGAAGTTTTCCCCCATCTTCGTGTCTTTTTGTGCCAATTTTCTGAATTTTCCCCCGATTTAAGGATATTTTATGGCTGAAGAAAACGTTGTCCCCGCAAATACTGGAAACATCGAGTCCGTTGACATTGACTCACAGATGCGCTCGGCGTATCTCGATTATGCCATGAGCGTGATCGTGGCGCGCGCCTTGCCAGACGCCCGTGATGGGCTAAAACCTGTCCACAGGCGCATTTTGTTTGCGATGCACGAACTGGGTATGCGTTCAAACTCTGCTTACAAAAAATCCGCCCGTATTGTGGGTGAGGTGCTTGGTAAGTATCATCCGCACGGCGATTCAGCGGTGTATGAGTCCATGGCTCGCATGGCGCAGGATTTTTCCCTGCGTTACCTGCTCGTGGATGGACAGGGTAACTTCGGCTCGGTCGACGGTGATTCTCCCGCTGCCATGCGTTATACCGAGGCGCGCCTGCAAAAAATGGCCGAGGAAATGCTGGCCGATCTCGAAAAAGACACCGTGGATTTTGGTCCCAACTTCGACGACTCACTGGAAGAGCCGCTCGTTCTTCCTGCGCGTTTGCCGAATCTCTTATTGAACGGCTCCTCTGGTATTGCAGTGGGGATGGCAACCAATATCCCGCCGCAAAATTTACGTGAGTTGGTCGGCGCGATCAATTATCTTATCGATAATTACGACAAGATCGAAGATGTCACGGTTGATGACTTGATGAAGTTCGTGCTCGGTCCTGATTTTCCCACTGGCGGCATGATCGTCGGGACGGAGGGGATCCTCTCGGCGTATGGGACAGGCCGGGGCCGAATCGTGATGCGCGGAATTGCTCATATCGAAGAAACCAAGGCTGGGCGTTTTCAGATCAATATTACGGAGATTCCGTATCAGGTGAATAAATCCACTTTGATCGAGCGGATCGCCGAGTTGGTGCGTGACGGTAAGATCGATCAAATTTCGGACCTGCGGGATGAATCTGACCAACGCGGCATGAGTATCGTCATTGAGTTGAAGCGCAGCGCGCAGCCGAAAAAAGTTCTTAATCAACTTTATAAATATACGGCTTTGCAATCCACTTTTGGCGTGATCATGCTCGCCCTGGTGGATGGAGAACCGCGCACCCTGCCGCTCAAGCGCATGTTGCAGATCTTTATCCAGCATCGCCAAACCGTGATCGTGCGCCGTTCAAATTTTGAGCTTGCCAAGGCGCAGGCGCGTTTGCATATCCTGGATGGATACATGATCGCGCTCAACAATATTGAAGCTGTGATCAAGACCATTCGCGAAGCTGAAGATGCAGATGTAGCCAAGACGAATTTGATGAAGAAATTCAAGCTTAGTGAGTTGCAGGCGCAGGCAATTTTAGACATGCAGTTGCGCAGACTTGCGGCTTTGGAGCGTTGGAAGATCGAAGAAGAGCATAAGCAGGTGCGTGGGATCATTGAACATCTTGAGGATTTGCTTGCGCATCCGAAGAAGATACTCGCTCTCATTCAATCTGACCTGAATGAGCTTTCCGAAAAATTTGGCGATGACCGTCGCACGCAGATTTCAGCGGAAGCCAGAGAAGACATTCACGACGAAGATCTGGTCGCGGATGAAGCTGTGTTGATCAGCCTTACCGCGCGTGGGTATATCAAACGTGTGGCGGCCACTGCCTTCAAGTCTCAAAGCCGCGGCGGGCGAGGCGTGATGGGGCATACCACCAAGGACGAAGACGAAGTGGTCATGCTCATCCCTGCGCGCAGTTTGAACACGATGTTGTTCTTCTCAGACAAAGGCAAGGTCTATTCTGAGAAGATCTATCAGATTCCCGATTCAGAGCGTGCCACGAAAGGCATTCCATTGGTCAACGTGTTATCACTGGATGCCAATGAAAAAGTGACAGCCGCAATGGCAGTCGGGGAATTCTCATCAAATAGTTTCTGTATGATGATGACCGCCCGCGGCAGGATCAAACGCGTATCCATGGAAGAGTTCGCCTCTGTGCGGCCCTCGGGTTTGATTGCCATGTCTTTGGAAGAAGGCGATCAGTTGGGTTGGGCGCGCTTGACCTCAGGCAAGGATGAGATCATCATCGTCACTGAAAATGGACAAGCCCTGCGCTTTAGCGAAACCAAAGTGCGTTCCATGGGACGTCAGGCCGCAGGTGTGCAGGGGATTCGCCTTGCGAAAGATGATGCAGTTACCAGCATGGATGTTGTTGAAAAAGACGGCGCTTTGTTGGTTGTGACCACCAGGGGCTTTGGCAAACAGACCCCGCTCACTAATTACTCGGCGAAGGGACGCGCAACAAAGGGTAATTTCACGATTGACCCCAAAGCCTTGAAAGAAATCGGCAAGATCGCGGCTGCACGCGTGGTGCAAAAAGATGACGATCTGACCATTATGACATCCAATGGCGTTACGTTGCGCATGAAAGTGAAGGAAGTCAAACAATCGGGCCGCGCTACGAAGGGTGTACATCTCATCAAGCCAGGGGAAGGGGATGGCGTTGCATCTGTAGCACGCATCTCAGCAGAAGATTTGAAGAAGGTGGGCGCTCAAGTCAGCGAGGGCGCTGAGAGGGAAGAAGCGCAGCCAAAGTTAGTGTAAAGCAAAACGGACGAGGCCAATATGACCTCGTCCGTTTTTTTTTATTATATATTAGTCCTGAGCGGAATGACGAGCGCTCTTTGAGGAATGCAGTCGAAGGGTAGGTTACATGAAAATTATGATCGTATGCTTATAACCCTGCCCTTCGACTACGCCGCACAAAGGCAAAAACCTGCGACTCCGCTCAGGGCGAGGTGGATTCGTTAAAACCCGATCTTTCCTGTTGCGAGCAATGCCATAGCGCCAATAATGCACACGGCCAGCATAACCATGAACGCAATCACAAAGCGTTGAATGGCTGTCATTCCCAAAATACGCTTTGAGCCCTTGGGTGATGATTCGGTGCCTGCGGCAGGTTGGAATTTTGCTTCTTCTTCTTCGTAGAATGATTTGGATGCGGCTTCGTCGCGGAGATTATCAAACATGTTGGCCTCTATGTATTAAAGTATATCACGCAGTTGGCCTAAGGCTCACATCCCCAAAACGGACTACTATGGATTTGTCATGCGCATCGCGGTCGCGCAAACGCAGGCTCCCATCTGACTCAAGCCCAAGCAATTCTCCTGTGATCGGATCATCGTTTCCCGCGTGGATTTGAACCTGCTCGCCGCGAAAGGCCAAAGCCCCTTCCCAGGTATTGATAAATTCATCGGTACCCATTTGTTCACGCCAGTGGATCAGCGCATTTAAAATATTAAATAAGACATCTTCGCGTTCGGGTGTTTTTTTACCAAGCTCATCTTCAAGGCTTGTAGCGGGAAATTGTAATAGCTCGGCAGGCGGCACGGATGTTTTGAATATGTTGATTCCCATGCCAATAACAAGGGAGTCAATGTCTTCGCCGGACCAAACTGTTTCAATGAGAATTCCCGCCATTTTTTTGCCTCTCAACAAAACATCATTCGGCCATTTGATCAGCGGAACGAGTCCAAGCTTGGCGCAGGAATCTGCTATTGAAAGCGCCGCCAGTCCCACGGTCCGCGAGAGATGCGGGCGCAGGGCGGGGCGCGCAGCGGGGTGCAGGATCAAGCTAAAGGCAAGCGCAGTCCCTTTGGGCGTGAACCACTTTCGGTTGAGTCTGCCGCGGCCCTGCGTCTGTTCATCTGCGACCACAATTGAAAGATCGCTTGCGCCTCCCGCCGCCCAGGCCAGCGCTTCATCGTTGGTGGAGCCGATGGAATCAAAATAGCGCAAGCTGCCGATATTTAGTTTGGAAAGAGTCTTTTGGAGGGTGCGTTCGTTCATGGAAATTTAAAACCCTAAAGGTTTTGGAAACCTTTAGGGTTTGGTTTATTATTGAACAATATCATACGGGTTGACGTTCGTGCCGCCAATGCGAATCTCGAAATGCAAGTGCGCGCCAAAGGAATTGCCCGTATTGCCGGAGAGTCCGATCAATGTGCCTTGCCCCACAGGTGTGCATACACCTACATTGATCTGGCTTAAGTGGGCGTAGACCGTTACATAGCCGTTGCCGTGATCAATTTGTACCACGTTGCCATATCCGTAATTGTAGCCTTGTGCCGCCATGGTCACAACGCCATTGCCTGCCGCATAAACACTTGAGCCTTCAGGAGCCGAGATGTCGATGCCAAGATGACCAGGGCCATAAGGGTTTCCAGAGAGTGTGTGATCGTCTGCAGGCCAGCCGAGGCCCGAAGCAACCGGGCCGCCGCCGCATGCGTTCCCACCGATCTCAGATGTGCCAGTGCCTGTGCCTCTGCCCTGTGTTTGCAGATCCGCCGCCCAATTTCGTAATTCACGCGAGCCGCCGGGGATCATTACCAGCGTGCCCGGTTCTATTTTTGGATCGGTGAGATCAACCTTGTTGCCGGGAAAATTTAGTATATCGTCTGCATTTGCATAGAATTTCTCCGCAACGGTTTCAAACGTATCGCCTTCTTTCCATTCATAGTACAGTCCATCCATAGGCGGAATAAGCAGTTCCATGCCGGGCTTGAGGCTGTGCGGGTTATCATCCAATTGTTTGTTGACATAAAGGATGGTTTCATACTTGATCTTGAAATCATCCGCAATGCCCATCATGGCATCACCGCGTGAAACTCGATATGTGACAACATCGTAACGCGGACGTTCGGGGATGTTCGTCTTTAATTGCAGGTCGCGCATGATGAACGAGACACCGCTTCCCCCCGACCCGATAACTGGTTCGCCGATTTGTGGTTGAGCTGCGCCTGACGTTTCCTCAACCGGACTGGTTGGTTGAGGCAGTGTTGCAATCGTTGTTGGGAGTGAGTTCTTATAAAGAATCGTTGAAACTAATAAGGTAGAAACGATAAAAATGGTCACAACCCAACTGATGATCGCAAAACGATCCGCTTTGCCTTTGGCGCGCGGCGAATCCGTTGACTCGCTTTTCGGCTTGCGTTTAAGCCTGGCGCCAAACGAGGCGAAGAAGGATCGAATTTTTTCTAGAAGGTTTTTCATTCTCTAAATTTGACACAAACTGCCAATACGTTAGGCATCCCTGGTCAGGTTCTCAAGAAATTCAATATTATTTTTCGCGCGTTCCATGCGTGTGATAATTGCTTCGGTGGCGACAGCGTTATCCATGCCCGCGCCTTGGGGCGGAGGCGAGATCATTTGAATAAACATGCGGCGCATGAGCCAAACGCGTTGGAGAAGATCGGGACCAAGTAACAGGTCTTCGCGGCGGGTGGACGAGCGTTCGATATCCACGGCAGGGAAGATGCGGCGTTCCTGTAATTTGCGCGAAAGGATTAATTCCATATTGCCGGTGCCTTTGAATTCTTCATACACTACGTCATCAAGACGGGAGCCGGTATCGACGAGACAGGTGGCGATGATGGTCAATGAACCGCCATCTTCCACATTTCGCGCCGCGCCGAAGAAACGCTTGGGCGGATAAAGCGCGGAGGGATCCATACCACCAGAGAGTGTGCGCCCGGATGGGTTGACTACAAGGTTGTACGCGCGCGCCAGACGGGTGATCGAGTCCATTAAGATTACCACGTGGCGGCCGATCTCAACCAACCGCTTGGCCCGCTCTAACGCCAGTTCTGCCGTGCGGACGTGGGCCGTAACGGGTTCATCAAATGTAGACGCAACCACTTCCGCGTCCACGGAACGATCCATATCGGTTACTTCTTCGGGTCGTTCGCCGATGAGGGCGATAATAAGATGTACATCTGGATATTTGGTTGAAATGGAATTCGCAATTTGCTTGAGGATCGTGGTCTTCCCCGCCTTGGGAGGTGAAACAATTAATCCGCGCTGGCCTCGGCCAATGGGTGCGATCAGGTTTATAAGTCGAGGAGCGAGGGTATCATGTTCAATTTCAAGGTCAAAGCGTACTTCTGGAAAAATGGGGGTCAGGTTTTCAAAAACAACTCTGCGTGAGCTTCCCGCCTCGGGATCCAAACCGTTAATTGATTCTACTTTGAGCAGCCCAAAATGTCTTTCACTTTCGCGGGGCGGCCGCACCTGCCCAATTACGAGGTCGCCTGCGCGCAGATCGTACTTTCTCAACTGCGCCTGCGAAACGTAAACGTCGTGATCGCTAATGCGGTAATTGGTTGCCCGCAGGAAGCCGATCCCTTCGCTCATGATCTCCAGAATACCGCCGCGCAGCTCAATGCCTTCCTTTTGCGCCTCGGCCTCGCGGATCGTCATCGCGAGCGATTCCTTCTTCATGCGGTTGTAATTTGGAATATTGAGGGTTTTTGCCATGCCGCGTAGTTTTGACAGCGGTTCGTTCTCTAGTTCAAGTATTTTCATGATGTATTTTCTCTTGGGGGATTGGAATTTGAATTCAAAAAGCCCAGCGCCCATTGTTGGGGCTGGTAAATTTCCTTAGGATGTTGTGGGTGAATCAGGGGTTTCGGTCAAGGTTCTCGTTATGCTTTCCGCACGCGTGTATTTTCACATACGGGTTATTTAAGCTCATTGTCAAAATTCAGGGGAATTGAACGTATTATAGCACTCTCAGCAGGATGGTGCAAGCAATTAATCGAGAATGCGATTCTGATATGACCACAAGCGCTGATACAAACCGTTTTCGCGAATTAAATTTATATGCGTTCCGCGCTCAACAATGCGGCCATGATCCATTACGAGAATTTCGTCCATGTTTTCCATTCCCACCAAACGGTGCGTGATGAGCAGGGATGTTTTCTTTTTCATCAAAGTGTATAGAGTTTCAAGCACATCCTTTTCGGTCAGCGGGTCGAGGTTGGCAGTGGGCTCATCCAGAATCAAAATGGGAGCGTCTTTAATGATCGCGCGCGCAATAGCCAGCCGCTGGCGTTCGCCGCCTGAAAGCCGCATTCCCTGTTCGCCGATCAGGGTGTCATATCCTTTCGGCAGGCTCAAAATAAAGTCATGGATTTGTGCGGCCTGCGTAGCGGATTCAACTTCCTCTTTTGTGACCTTTCGACGCGCGAAACGCAGATTTTCAAATATAGTCGTGTTGAAGAAATATGTGTTCTGGGAGACGAGACCGATTCTTGCCCTAACCTCATCCTGCTCAAACATCTTGAGCGACTCGGCGCCGAGGGTGATTTCGCCTGAACTGTAATCCCAGAAGCGTAATAATAGATTCGCTAATGTGGATTTTCCTGCGCCGCTTGGCCCGACGATGGCGACTGACTTATCAGGTTGCAAGTTGAAGGTTACATTCTGTAAAGCAAGCGTGGATTGATTTGGATATGTGAAGGATAAATCCTTTATTCGTAATTCGTAATTTGTAATTTGTGGCCTGTCATTACCCACCGTTACCTGTTCACTGATTACTGGCTCCGTATCCACTACTTCAAATAATCTCCTCGCCGCTTCACGTGCGGAGTTCCACATTTGGGCAGCGAGCGGAAGTGGATTGACAGCTTCGAAGGATGCGAAAGTGAGCAGGGTCAACGAAGCTAACATGGGACCAGCCAGAGTCCCTGCATTGACAAGAGGAATGGCGAGCACGAGAATCGTCCATAAACCGAGATTGGTTAATAGCGTGGATAAGCCAGAGTGAAAGCCTGTCACGCGTGCCATA
>JBBSCM010000048.1:0-17688 GCA_038250295.1 Anaerolineales bacterium
ACTTCCACTAGAACCGATTCAACTGATTCAGGAATATCCCAAATGGTGGGGATGAGATAAGTGCTTAATTGGTCGGTAAGGACACGCCCGTCTTTCGTTTTGAAATCTTCGAGCATTGCATAGCCATGGGCTTGAACCACCGCGCCTTCAATTTGACCGACGACCAGATCGGGATTAATAGCCTTGCCGACGTCATCTGCAGAGACCAGGCGAATCACACGCACATAACCGGTTTCTGTATCCACTTCCACTTCGGCAGCCTGGGCAACGTATGCATAAGAGAAGTTGGGCATGGAATAGCCTGTATCGTGATCCATGGGAGTTGTACGCGGCGCGAGGTATTTAAATTCCGCAATGGCAGGGCGTTCCTCCGCATTCCATTTTTCCAAGGCGGCCTCGGCTGCCCCTTTGATGGAGTTGCCCGCCATAAAGGTTAAACGGGATGCGGACGCGGAACCGGGATTTCCCTGCGTTAAAGAATCGGACGTCTTGAGTTCCACTTTATTTTCCGAAACACCCAATACTTGCGCAGCCATTTGAATCATGACGGTATGCGTGCCCTGGCCAACTTCCGCGCCGGCATGATGAACAATGACGTGATCCATTTTGCCGTTGCCGTGGATTTCCACTTTTGCCCAACAGTTTTCCTGATAACCAAAAGAGAAGCCTACGTTTTTAAAACCAGCCGCGAATCCGCGACCACGCACTAAATGAGATTTTGATTTCTTCTTTTTAGTTGATTTCTTCCAACCAAATTTTTTGCTCGCGGCTTCAATACATTGAACAACACTGACGGGAATTGGCACAGGGGTGCCGACGCCCATCGTGTCGCCGTCTCGCAGCGCATTCTTTAAACGAAACTCCACCGGGTCCATGCCCAACTTTTCGGCGAGTTTATTCATTTGCGACTCAGCCATGAACAATGCCTGCGGCGCGCCGAATCCGCGGAAGGCCGCGCCCGGCACATTGTTTGTGTATACGCCGTACACATCTGTTTTTACATTGGGAATGGAATATGGTCCGCTGGATGTGATGGCGGCGTTGCCAAGCACTTTATTGGAGGTATACATGTATGCGCCGCCGTCGCCGATCAATTCATTTTCAACGGCAATCAATTTGCCGTCTTTCGCTGCGCCCCATTTGGATGTGATGGTGACCGCATGACGTTTGCCATGACCGATCATGGATTCGCGCCGCGACCAGACGATCTTCACGGGCTGCTGTAATTTCCATGCGGCCAGCGCAAGCACGATCTGCACAGACATGTCTTCACGTCCGCCGAATGCGCCGCCGATGGCTGGGTAGATGATGCGGATCATTTCATTGGGCATTCCCAGGGCATGCGCAATAGTTTCGCGGTCGGCATGAGTCCACTGGCCGCCGCATTCAACGGTGATATGACCTTCGCCGTCAATATATGCCAGCCCGGCTTCGGGCTGTAAATATGCATGTTCCTGCACAGGGGTTTGATATTCGCCTTCCACAATGACATATGCTTTTTTAAAGGCTTCGTCGACATCCCCTTTGCGGATCTTGTAATGGACGCAGATATTCGAGTCGCCCCGGTCCGGATGCAGAATGGGCGCATCGGAACGAAGAGCAGCTTTCGGGTCGGGGAGAACCGGCAGGTCTTCATAGTCCACTTCGATCAATTTCACCGCCGCTGCGGCTTCGGCTTCAGTCTGCGCCACCACCGCTGCAACCTGATCACCCACAAAGCGGACAATATCCGTATATGGTTTGCTCGAACCCGGACCACATAGAACAGGCTGGTCTGGGATTTGCAATCCATATTCGTTGACGGGTACATCTTTTGCGGTGTACACAGCGATTACACCCGGCGCGGCTTGCGCGTTGCCGGTTTGAACACTTTTAACACGGGCGTGAGGCCGCTCGGCAAAAAGGATCTTCATGTGCAGCATGCCGCTGCGCGTGAGATCACCGGAGTAAAGGGTTTCGCCGGTTACCTTGCCGCGCGCATCAATACGAGGAAGTGATTTGCCAACAGAATTATGGGACATAATTTCCTAGCGTGTGTATTTTTTTGTTTTTATTTTTGGAGGAGGCGCATCCAAAGGGCCGTAGCGTGAAGGCCCCACCGCGCGATAAACCATCGCGTAGATCACCGAGATCACGCCGCCAATGGCCACCATATAGAGAAAACTGACAGCCATATTAGCGTAGAAGTTTTGAGTTTTGATGACCGGGCCAAATATGATCATCAACCCGCTTGATTTATAGAATAATTCGGGCAGGCGCGGTGTGCCGAGCAGTTGGTATGGAATTGTCCAATTGTGTGCAAGCCCATATTTGACCGTTTCCGTTCCGGCGGCGATGGAAATTGCCGGAATGATCAACATCATCAAACAGCCAATGCCGCGCCAGATGACGTGAGGGCCTTCAGGTTTTGGTTTTTTCGCAATTCTTGAGTTGGTCGAATATTTGCCCATGGAATACCTCTAGGTCTTTATTTTACTCGCGTCTTCAATGGCTTTGACGATCTTATAATAGCCGGTACAGCGGCAAAGGTTTCCTGTAATGGCCTGCGCGATCTCGTTGCGGGTTGGGTCGGCTTTTTCTTCCATTAACATGGCGCCAGACATAATGAAACCCGGCGTGCAATATCCGCACTGGACAGCGCCGTGTTTGATAAAGGCATTCTGAATAGGGTGAAGAGTTTCTTCCCCATGGGGCATTGGTGCAGGGATTGCGAGCCCCTCCACGGTGATGATCTCGGCGCCATGCGCGCGAGGTGCAGGGACGAGGCAGGACATAACCGCGTTGCCATCCAGAAAGACAGTACATGCGCCGCACTCACCTTCGGCGCAGCCTTCCTTTGTGCCTGTCAACAAACCTTCTTCTCGAAGCAGACGCAATAAGGTTTTGTTGTAGCCGCTTTTGAAAGTAAATTTCTTTCCGTTAATGGTGGTTTCAATAGGCGAAGATGGAAACTCACTTGCGGTCTGCGATCCATGGTCTATGGTCTTCGAACTTTGCAGTAAGATGGGTTTCTTCGGCATACCCGCCTGTTCGTCCCCTTCGCGGATGGCGCGAAGTCCGCGCGCGGTGATGACCTTTACCATTTCAAGGCGATATGCAGCGGAACCGCGTATATCGTCAATGGGATGCGCGGACTGCATTGCTAATTCTGCGGCCCGGGCGATATTCTTCTCTGTGAGTTTTTTCTTCGCGAGGAATTTTTCCGCTTCCTCTGCGTGGACGATGACCGGGGTGACTGCTCCGAGGGTGATGACTGCCGATTGGACAGTATCCTCTTTCAGTTTAAGGATGATCGCTGCATTGACCAAAGAGATGGCTTGGGCGCGGCGCAATGCCAGCTTGATGAAAGTCCCGCGCTGTGATTTTGTCAACGCTGGGAAGGAAATATCCACGAGCATTTCATCCGCTTGCATCACCGTTTTGCGTACGCCGGTATAAAACTCTTTTAATGAAATGGTTCGTTCGCCGCGTGTGGAAAGTAAAGTCACACTTGCGCCGAGCGCCATTAACGGCGTGATGGTGTCGTTGGCGGGAGAAGCCGTGATGAGATTGCCCGCTATCGTGCCGCGATTGCGGATCTGCGGCGCGCCCACTTCCCAGGCGGCGCGCGCCAATGGATAGGCGCGTTTGCGAATCAATTTGGACGCGGCGCAATCGTTGTGTGTAACAAGCGGCCCCAGATGAATGACATCATCTTCATCAATTGTGATCTGATCGAGGGTGGGGATGCGCGTGACATCGATGAGGGTGTCGATCCCTTTTCGGAGGCCGCGCTCTAGTTCGAGGATGAGATCAGTGCCGCCGGCTACAATGCGGGCGCGTTCCTTCTTTTCCCCTAAAATCTTGATGACATCATCGGTGGATGTTGCGTTAATGTATTCGTGCCACATAGGATTCGTAAACCCTAAAGGTCTTTAAGACCTTTAGGGTTTCTCTATATTATTTCCCGTTTCCCGTAACAACCTCAGAGCGGCGCTCGAAGGTTTCCACGGCAAGGCGGGCAAGGGATGTGAGGTTGCGGATGGCTGCTGGAAGGGCGGCTTCATCGCCGAGGCTGGCCTCTACATTATCGAGCGCAGTGCCCACCTGATCGCCGAGTGTGAAGAATGCAACATCGAATTGATAAATGGCTTCGAGTTCCTTCTCGTTGATCTTTACGGCATCGAACAAACCCGAGTATCCACGCGCAGCTTTGGACACCTTGTCAATGAAGGTGCGCAGTAAGGTGGCGGCTTTTTCCATGTCGTCTACATACTTGATCATGCCGTTGTTGACAAGCTCAACCTGCAGATTGGATGCGCGCCCCCAAAGCTCTTCAAAACGGCGCGCCACCGTATCACGCAAAACTTTGTCTGCGTCGCGGCGGTTCTGTCTTTCAATATAGCCGCTGAAACCGGGGATGTACGAAGCCAGTTTTTTGAACGGGTCTACCTGACTACTTACTTTTTCAAAGAAATCGCTCATGTGAGCCTCCTGCCATAGTATACGTATGTTTTATCAAATAGTCTCATGACTGTTGTTACTATTATATCGTTTAATTCCAGTTATAATAAAAATGTCATACGCAGAAATTTCCGTCATCACGAATGACGAGATCCCTATTTTTGTTTCCCAGGAGCTTAAAATGTCAGAGCATATCGAAGAATTACTTGGACTGGTGGAGAACAGTTTATCTGTCGACGGGGCGGCTGTAAAAGTTACCGACGCGGCGAAATTCAGAAAGAATATCGGCAAGCTGGTGGAACGTTCGGCCCTCGCTTCAGACTCATCCGCGGGCTGGTCCCGTTACCTCATCCGCGCCGCCGCTTTGGAATTGGGTGTGTACCCTGCGTCTATTCACGAATTATACATTGCCCGCGGACGGGGCGATGCGCCCATGACCTTCACCACCCCCGCCTTCAATTTACGCGCATTGTCGTACCATGCGGCCTGTGCCATGTTCCGCGCGGCGAAGAAGATGAACGCAGGCGCGTTCATCTTTGAACTGGCGCGCTCCGAAATGAGCTACACCGCGCAGCGTCCCTCTGAATATGCAACCAATATTCTCGCAGCGGCTGTCGCGGAAGGATTCGTCGGCCCTGTCTTCATTCAAGGTGACCACTTCCAGGTTTCCGCGAAGAAATACACCGCTGATCCTGAAGCCGAGTTGAAAGCCGTGCGCGACCTGGCCATCGAAGCCATAGCCGCTGGCTTCTTCAATATTGATGTGGATACCTCCACGCTGGTGGATATTAACCTGCCGACTGTCCCAGAACAACAAAAATTGAATTGTGAACTTTCTTCGCAACTCTCTGCTTTTATCCGCGAGCACGAGCCGAAAGGCGTGACCATTTCCATCGGCGGTGAGATCGGCGAAGTTGGCACGACCAACTCCACTGAGCCTGAACTGCGTGCGTATATGGACGGTTACAATGCGGAGATGAAGAAGCTCGCGCCCGGTAACCCTTCGACTGGCTCAGGGCAAGTCCCTGGCTTAAGCAAGATCAGCGTGTTGACCGGTACATCTCACGGCGGCACGGTGCTGGCAGATGGTTCCATTGCAAAGGTCACGATTGCCTTCGACGTTCTGCGTGACCTGAGCCGTGTAGCCCGCAAGGAATACGGCATGGGCGGAACAGTTCAACACGGCGCATCCACTGTGGCGGAAGAAAATTTCAATAAGTTCGTTCAAAACGAAGCCATTGAAGTGCATCTCGCCACGAACTTTGCGACCATGTTCTTTGACAATATTCCCGCTGACCTCAAAAAGGAAATGTATGCGTGGCTGGACGTCAACTCGGCGGGTGACCGCAAGGCCGACATGACCGATGAGCAGTTCTATTACAAGACTCGTAAGAATGCCATTGGACCCTTCAAGGCACAATCTTATGCGTTGCCTGAAGCAGACAAAGCCAAGCTCGCCGCCGCATGGGAAGCGCAGTTTGACAAGCTCTTCAACTTGCTGGGTATGAAAGACACCAGGCAATATGTGGATAAATTCATCACGTCTGCAAAAGTCCCGCCGCATCTGGCAGACTATGTGAAAGATGCCGTTGAAGCGGAAGACGTCAGCGATCTTTCGGATTAGAAATACTAAACGTCCCGAAGGTTCAAAACCTTCGGGACGATAATTTATGGCGGTGAAATCATCAGGTGCTCATCGCGCCGAGGACGGCGGCTTGAGCCTGTGGAATTATCTTAGTGTGTGTTATTGATCCGGTATACGATCTTCGCCCGAAGGGGCCCGGCGGGAATCTGTCAGTTTGTGTTTAGAGATTCTTTCTCAAAAATTCAAACGTCCGTGACCATGCCAATAGCGCGGATGCGGAGTCATATTCGGGGCGGTCATTTTCAACGAACCAGTGACCCACTTTCGGGTAGATGTGAAGCGTCACTTCCAGGCCAGCGGATTTCATGTCAGCTTTCATTTGGCGTACCTCTTCCAGCGGTTCCCATTCATCTGTTTCCGCGAAATGGCCGAGAATTTTTGCTTTTATGTCTCTGAAGTCCACGTCTCCAGCACCGTAGAAAATGACAGCCGCTGAAACATCAGGCTCGTTTGCAGCCACCACCAAGGACCAGGATGCGCCCATCGAGAATCCTAATACACCGATAGGTTTGTCTGCGCGCAGGGAAACCAAATGATCCTTTGCGGCTTTGACAATATCATTCATTAATTCAGAATCGCGTTGATCCATTAGAGCCTTGGCCTCGTCAATCGTCCCCGCAATGCGGCCTTGATATAGATCGGGCGCAAGCGCAGTGAAACCTTGCGCCGCTAGTTGATCGCAGACCTGCTTGAAGAATGGTTTCAATCCCCACCAGGCGTGCAAGACCAAAACTCCAGGCCCGCCATCTTCGGGTGCGGCAAGATAAGCATTAGCGGTATTGTTGTTAACAAGTAATTGGATTTCTGATTTTTGAATGGGCATGATTTTTTCCTTCACTTTCGATATTTACAACCAACGCCTCACGCGAGACTTGTAGGCTGAGTATACATCCCTAAATTTTTTCTCCAAATAGGATTCTTCCCGCTCAATGACCAGGCGGTTCATGGTCACAACGAAGAACGGCGAGATCAAAATTCCCCAATAATAACCCGAGTTCAAAGGCAGGCCAATGACCATCAATAAAAATCCGAGGTAGATTGGGTTGCGTGTGATGCGATATATACCTGTCGTCACCAGGTTTTTGACCGAGCTATGTGGATCGAGTGTTGTCCCTGCTTTTCTAAATTCGATAAATGCGCCCACGCCAAATAAAAAGCCGATAAAGGTCAATGCGAGGCCGATGTAGCGTAAAATTACAGGAGCTGCAAATGGGAATTGGACAAATCTGCCGAGCACAAATGCGAATGCAATGTAAAACAAAGCCACAATGGGCGGATGAACATTTTTATTAATGCTCGGGCGGTCTTTTTTAGTTTCGGTCATGATGGATCCATGATCTCCAGCTGTGCCTGCAACGGCGGCAGTGTCCAATACCAGGTCAGCCATTGACTATATGAAACACCTTTTTGCTTTGAATTCGCCCAAGCATATTTGTGCCTGTCAAAGAATCCGCGCTTCACGAGTTCTATTTTCCCCGCCCAGAGTGTTTTGCCGTCTTCATCGAAAAGGGTCAGGTATTGACCATTTCGCAATGGAATGGACTCTTCCGAATCATCGGGCTGAAAGAAGTATTCAATGCGGCCTTCCCAGCCTTGTTCATAAAATGCGTGTAGTGTGCCGTTGATTATGCCCAATTTTCCAGTGTCTCTTTCACTTTTGATAAGAACCAGTCCGCGGATGCCCCATCCAGAATGCGATGGTCGAAGACGAATGATAAATATACCATCGGACGGATTGCAATTGCGTCATCAATCACGATTACGCGTTTTTGCATGGCGCCAACGCCGAGAATACCACATTGTGGCTGGTTAATAACTGGGAAGGCGAATAGTGATCCGCTAATGCCATGATTGGTCAGCGTGAACGTTCCGCCTTTGACTTCATCGGGTTGTAGTTTTTTGTTTCGCGCGCGGTTGGCGAGGTCATTGATGGAGCGTGCCATTGCCAGAAGCGAGTGATTATCAGCGCCTTTGATGACTGGCACGATCAAACCTTCTTCACCGAGTGAAGTTGCCATGCCGATATTGATGTTCTTGTGAACCAATACACCTTCATCACTCCACGAAGAATTAACGATGGGATACGCTTTTAATCCCGCTACAATTGCGGTCATAAAGTAAGCTGTGAATGTGAGTTTGACCCCATCTTGTTCGAACGAAGCTTTGTTCGCGGCGCGATGTTTTGCCACACGAGACATGTCCGCTTCCATAACGGTCAATACGTGCGGCGAGGTATGCATGGATTCAACCATGTGCGCGGCAATGGATTTGCGCATGGATGTATGTTTGATTAACTGATTACCAGCAATCTGGATGATGGGTGATGGATAGTGCGTTTCGTGTTGCGTGTTGCGTGCTGCGTGTTGTGTCTCCACAAATGCCATCACATCATTTTTTGTTATGCGGCCATTCAAGCCCGTACCTTGTAGTTGATTTAAATTTACGCCGTGCTCGGCCGCGATCTTTGCAACAACGGGGGAGATGAAGCCGAAATTCGTGTTGCGTGTTGCGTGTTGCGTGATAGGCGCGGCTTCAATAGGTTTTGCAGATATCTTTGATACTTCAACACTTTTGTCACTTTCAATACTTTCCACACTCTCGTTAGGCTGACCAATAATTGCCAGCAACTCTCCCACCCTCGCGGCTTGACCTTCCTGCATATCAATTCTGAGAATTACTCCAGAAGCAGGCGCGGGAATTTCAGTATCTACTTTATCGGTGTTCACTTCAAGTAACGGTTCTAATTCTTTAATAGAATCGCCAACCTGTTTGAGCCATTTTGTGATGGTCACTTCGTCAACGCCTTCGCCAAGCCTTGGGACGAATACTTTTGTCGCCATAATTTCTCTCCAATTCTCAGTAAACAGTGATCAGTAAACAGTGATCAGTAAACAGTGATCAGTTATCAGTGTCTTCGTCTTCAGTTTCGACGAAGTAATCAGCAGATTCTTCTCGTACCGAGTGGGAAGGTTCACCGCAGAACATTTCGGATTTTTCCATCATTCCACCGAGCATTCGCCCGATTTCGAGACATTTGCCTATTAATTGCGTGCTTGTTTTTTGGTCAATATACTCGCAGTCCAAAGCAGTTTCAATCCAATGTTGGGTTTCCATTTGTTCGCCATCAGAATCAGTCAGTTTGCTCACGAAATGCTTTTCATATCTGCGTTTTGCCCAGGCTTCAGCAAGATTTGCCCCAACAGAGCGGGACGAGCGGCGGATTTGATCGGTTAGGGAATAGGTTTCATCCTTTGGGAGCGATTTTGTAAGGTTGAAAATTTCCTGCTGTAATGCACGGCTCTTTTTGTAAACGATCAAATCTCGAAAACTCTGGGCATGTTGTAGTCCACTCATGGCTTCTCCTTTACTGCTAACTGATCACTGATAACTGTTCACTTGATCTTCGGAAATTCCATTGGTGAGACTTCATTCATCATTTCATACACCGCATCAAAGATCGTTTCAGCATTGGGCTTACTCCAATAATCTCCATCACTTCCATATGCAGGGCGATGCGCCTTTGCGGATAATGTTCTCGCGGGGGAATCTAAATGGAAATATCCGCTCTGTTTTTCGATGACTTCCTGCATCATGTAGGCGGTTGTTCCACCGGGCACATCTTCATCCAAAAATAATACTCGCGAAGTTTTCTTTAACGATTCGACGATCATACTGTGGATATCAAACGGCAAAAGTGACTGCACATCGATCACTTCAATTTCGATCCCAACTTTGCATAATTTATCCGCCGCGTCAAGGGCGATTCGGCAGCTCGCGCCGTACGTCACCACGGTCACATCTTTTCCTTCACGGAGGGTCTCGGGCACGCCCAATGGCAATGTCATCTCGCCAATATTATCAGGCAGACGTTCTTTCACGCGATAGCCGTTTAGTACTTCAACTACGATAGCGGGTTCGTCGGATTTCAATAATGTATTGTAGAAACCTGCGGCGCGTGTCATGTCTCGCGGAACTAATAAATAAATCCCGCGCACCAAATTGAGAATCCCTGCCATAGGAGAACCCGCGTGCCAGACACCTTCGAGTCTGTGTCCGCGTGTGCGAATGATGACAGGCGCCTTCTGTCCGCCTGCGGTGCGCCAGTGTAATGTGGCAAGGTCATCAGACATGATTTGCAGCGCATATAAAACATAATCAAGATATTGGATCTCGGCGATCGGACGAAGTCCGCGCATGGCCATGCCAATCGCTTGACCTAGAATCGTCGCTTCACGAATGCCCGTATCAGTCACACGATATTCGCCGTATTTTTCCTGCATGCCTTTGAAGCCCTGGTTTACATCACCAAGTTTCCCAACATCCTCGCCAAATGCGATCAACTTCGGCTCGCGTGCCAGCGCAGAGTCAAACGCGGCATTGACTACTTCGAAGCCAAACATCGTAGGCGAAGAGTCTGAATATACAGGATCAATTTTTTCCACTTTCAGCGCTGTGCCTGAATATAAATGCGAGCCGTATCGTTCTATATTGATCTTATCGTTTTCATTTTTCCATTGGATGAGAACATTTTTTGTGGGATGCGCTTCGTCGCGCAGGACTCTTAATACTTCATGTGCGGCGGCATGGATATCGCGCCTCGTGATCGACGGGAGAGCTGACAGCCGATCTTTGAGGATTCTCAACTCTGAGACATGGTTTGAAGTGCCCGCGATCTCCTCGATCATATCCATTACTTGATTGCGCTCTTCGAGTATGGGGGCGAGGTAATTGTCCCAGGCTGTTTTGCGGAATCCTTCCACAGTTTCGTAGTCTGCTTTTTCGGCAGAATCAAGCTCGGGCGCGGATATGATGCGCTGTTCCAAAATCCACGCGCGCATTTTTTTCAGTCCATCAAACTCTTCCTCGAATTTGAGTCGCTCGGGAGTCTTATAGCGTTCATGTGACCCGCTGGTGCTGTGGCCTTGCGGCTGAGTTACGTCAATGACATGCACGAGGGCGGGGATGTGATATTCGCGCGCGATCTCGGCGGCGCTGAGATAGGTTTCAATAAGCGCGGGATAATCCCACGCGTGAACTGTGTAATGATCAAATCCGTTTTGTATTTTTTCGAGAGGCAAAGTGGGATTGCGTTCAAAACCTTTGAGCAGTGTTCCGATATTTTCTTTTACCATTTGAAATTGATTGGGGACGGAAATGCCGTAGCCATCATCGTAGATCGTGATAATGGCGGGCGCTTTGAGAACGCCAATCGCATTGACCGATTCCCAAAACAGACCTTCCGCCGAAGACGCATTGCCAATCGTAGCGAAGGTGACCTCGTTTCCGTTGTTCGAAAAATCTTTTTGATCGTGCAACTCTTTGAGATTGCGATACGCCACTGAAGCATAAGCAAGCCCAACCGCGCGCGGCATTTGTGCAGCGGTCGGGGAAATATCAGACGCGGTGTTATACATTTTTGTTTGCGCGCGCCATGTGCCGTTGGGATATAAATTGCGAGACGCAAAATGCGCGTTCATCTGCCTTCCCGCACTGGCTGGGTCATAGGTGATATCGGCGTGAGCATACAACTGCGCAAAAAATTCCTGAATGCTCATCATGCCGAGCATGAACATCCAGGTTTGATCGCGGTAATAACCAGAACGCCAATCGCCTTTTTGGAAGGCGCGCGCAATGGCAAGTTGGGCGATCTCCTTGCCATCCCCAAATATGCCAAACTTTGCTTTGCCGCTCAGGACTTCGCGCCTGCCGATCAGACTCGCCTGTCTGGATTGATAGGCGAGTCGATAATCCTTGATGATTTCTTCTTTCTCGAGGGGAAGCACAATAGAGCCCTTCTTTTTGGGCATGTATTTCTCTCCTGAATTGGATGTGGTAAGGGGGGATTATAACAAAGAGCAAAGGATGAGAGACACTTGCACCAGCACGCAAGTGCAGGTGTGAAATATCAAGGATGAAAAAAGGCGGACATTTCTGTCCGCCCACTAATTACTGATTACTACTCACTGAATCTTCATTCTCTCCGCCACGATTTCTGCAACATCCTTAACTTGAATATTTCCTCCATCTGCTTTCGATGCATCGCTCATCATCGTCAAACAGAAGGGACATCCCACTGCAACCATGTCTGCCCCCGTAGATTTTGCTTCTGCAAACCTCGCTTCATTCACGCGTGCTGTGCCATTCTCTTCTTCCTTCCACATTTGTGCGCCGCCCGCGCCGCAACAAAATGACTTGGCTCCGTTGCGCGGCATTTCAATCGTTGTCACGCCTGCTGCGTGGAGCGTGTTGCGTGGTGCATCTGTGATCTTATTGTGCCGTCCGAGATAACACGGGTCATGGAAAGTGACTTTCATATTGTCGCCTTCAAGGTTCATCGAAATCTTTCCTGCACCGACCAACTCATTGATCAACTGCGTGTGATGGATCACTTGATAATTTCCACCAAAGGCTGGGTATTCATTTTTGATCGTATGCAAACAATGCGGGCAGGTGGTCACGATTCGTTTGGGCGCAACCTCATTTAATATTTCCACATTCTGTGAGGCCAGGCCGAAGAAAATATCTTCACGCCCAGCGCGGCGGGCCGAGTCACCTGTGCAGGCTTCGTTTTTGCCAAGCACGGCATAATTGACTCCCGCCGCGTTCAAAATTTTCGCAAAGGCTTGCGCAGTCTTTTGCGCGCGCGGGTCTGTTGCGGGCGCGCAGCCAACCCACCATAAAATTTCAGGTTCGGCATTCTGCTCAATGGTTGGCACAGATATTCCCTCCGCCCATTTCATTCTGTCCGATTGAGAAACATTCCATGGGTTTTGATTTCGTTCCATGCCCTTGAATGCGGTTTCCAATTGTTTGGGGAAGGCGCTTTCCATCATCGAAAGATTTCTGCGAATGTCGAGAATATCGCGCATCGGTTCATTGCCAACGGGGCAAATGTCTACACACGCGCCGCAACTTGTGCAAGCCCAGACGGCTTCTTCAGAGATCAGATTCAGCATCGGCACATCGGTCAGGCCGCCATCATTCAAATGATAACGTTTGTTAATTTCCAATGCCGCTGGTGATAATAATTTCCCAGTGTTATACGCCGGACAAACTTCCTGACAGCGGAAGCACATGATGCAAGCGTAGCTGTCCATGATCTGCTCCCAGCCAAGGTCCTTCATTTTCGCCGCGCCAAATTGTTCGATGCTTTGATCGTCGAGATTGATATAACTCAATTCCCCGATGGATTTTCGTTCAGGCTTCAATGCAAAATTTAGCGGGGCAAAGAATAAGTGAATGTGTTTTGAATATGGGAAGTATGGAAGAAACGCGACAACTGCTCCAATGGATAACCAAAATGCGATATGTTCACCTACAATCAAGACACTCGCATCCACACCTGACCATAAGCCTGCCACCGTTGAAATAGTTGGCTGCCAACTGTCAGTGTGACCTGCCAACGCCAACCCGAAAGATTCTCCCAGGAACCGCATCGAGTTATGCACAAAGATAAAGGTTGCAACGATAGCAGAATCACGCAGGATGCCGAAGCGTGCCTTGGGATGCAGAAGAGTCGTCTCGCGCGTGGACAGAGTCGCAGGTCGCAGGATGAAGCGGCGAATGACCATTGCTACAATTCCAACGATGATCGCCACGTTTGCAATATCCGCCAGCAACCTATATGCATCTCCAAATAAACCAGTGCGTTCGAGTAGTCTAAAACCAGTGTACGCGTAAATCAAATCTGCAAGGTTGATCAAAAGAAAAGAAAGAAAGCCCCAGCCGATCAATCCATGCAAAATACTGGGGCCGAGCCTTAAACGAAAAACGGGTTGGAAAAATCCCACCTTGACGATGAGATCTCCAATCCGTTTATAAGCCAGTGACCAATCTATTTTGCCCTGGCCGCTGTTGATGTGATTCATAATGCGCGCAACACCGTGATACGTATAGTAGAGTGATACGAGTGTTGCGATTACAAAGAGGATCTTTTCAATGGTTGAAAGCATGATGCCTCCATAATCTATCTCCTGGAAGAGATGATTGGGATAAGGGATTTCTTTTTAGTTTAGCACAACTTCAAGCCGCTGTTGCAAAATTCACCAGACTATCCCAAATTTCGTTGTTAAGTTTTTCAAATTGTGATTGCGCAAATTCCCAAAACAGCCCCTGTGCGCGTGTGAATGGAAAATCAATATGACGTGCAATGTAAATGGTGCGGCGTAAATCAAGGCCATCTATTTCAACTTTTTTAATTTGCCCCAAGGCAAGGCCGCGCGCTGCCACCATTTCGGAGACAAAGGCGATGCCCACGCCGCGCTCTACTGCCATTTCGATGGCTTCAGCGCTGCCAAGTTCCATCACTATCTTTAACGTATCCATTGTGATGTTGTGGCTTTTTAGTCCATCCAAAACGGTTTCGCATGTACCAGACATTTCTTCGCGCGAGATCATGGGCTGGTCTAGTAGATCGGCGGGGAAGGCATGACCATACTCTGCCCACGGGTGTTTGGCAGGGACGATTAGGATGATCCTGTCATCAAAAAGAGGGACAGATTCAACATCCCGATGCTCGATGCGACGACTGGAAACGCCAATTGGGGTTGCGCGGCAGAGGAGCCTGTCCACTACGGAATCTCGGCTCATCACTTTGACGCGCGGATGCACAGCGGGATAGTCATGGCAAAACGTGGCGAGCAGTGAGGGGAGCAAGTATCTTCCTGCCGACGTTGAACAGCCAATCAAAAGTTCACCGCCGATCTGGTTGTTGACATCGTGCAAACTATCTTCGAGCAGCCGTGCAGACAAAAGGACCTCCCGCACCATTGGCAGGATGGTTTGGCCGGCTTCACTGAGTTGCACTGTACGCCCATGGCGTGTGAATAACTCAACATTGTAAGTGCGTTCGAACGCCTGAATATTTTGGCTGATGGCAGACTGCGACATGTGCAACAGCCGCGCGGCCTGACTGAAATTTTTCTCTTCAGCAGCAACAAGGAACACACGCAATGCCGATAACTCAACCATTTTCCTCTCCGTAATAAGAAACTCTGATACTTGTTTATGAGAAGGATAAGCGTTTGTCATGGTTGTTGCCAGTGAGAATTGTCAAAAATTTCATGTTAGTGGATGGGGGAAATACCCCAGAAAAAAACTGCCCACGAGAAACCCCGTGGGCAGTTTTATGGTTGTGATATGGCTTACTTGACCACTGGAAGTTCCGCTGCTACCCAGGCGTTCATTCCGCCAGCAAGGTTGCGGACGTTTGTATATCCGCCTGTCATGCGCAGGTACATCATAACCAAAGCGCCGCGGTGACCAGACTGACACAGCACAACGATTGGCGCAGCTTTGTCAGCGGGCAATTGGGCGAGGTTGGCGGGCACATCGTTGATGGCGATATGGAGCGCGCCTTCGATATAACCAGCGGCGACTTCATCTGCTGTGCGCACATCAAAGATGAACGGGACGGGGGTACCTGTTAGTTCAACGTTGAGGTCGGCGGCTTTGACTGTGTAGAAGCCTTCGGGTAATTCAGCGAGGAAGGTGGTGAGATTCGCTAAACGGGTCGCGTCCACTTCGGGAGCGGTACCAGCTAGCGGGGCGGCGGGAAGCGTGCCGGTCTCAACAGCGAGTTCGGCTTTCTTCCATCCGCCAAGTCCACCGGCGAGATTCTTTACATCGGTATAGCCAAGGAATTGCAGAGCGGCCATAACCATTGCGCCGCGGGCGCCTGATGCGCAGTAGATCACGATGGGCTGATCCTGTGCGGGTAGTTTATCGAGGTTGGTAAGCACTTCGCGTACCGGGATATTGACTGCGCCGGCGATGTATCCATCCTTCTCAATTTCGGAAACTTCACGTACATCCAACAGGAAGGGAGCCTTTTCAGTGAGGGCAGTATTGAGGTCTGCGGCTTTGATGGTGTAGTAGCCTTCGGGAATGTTGGTGAGATATTCATTCCATACAGCTGTCCAGTTGACCCAGCCGACGACTGGCATGTTGGCAGTTTTCCACGCGCCGAGTCCGCCTGCGAGGTTGATAACATCAGTGTAGCCCATCAGACGAAGCGCCATCATGATGATGGCGCCGCGGTGACCAGAGGCGCATAATACAACGATGCGCGCATCCTTGTCAGCGGGGACCTGGTCGAGGCTGGCGAAGAAGTCGTTGAATGGAACGTTGATTGCACCTTCGATGTAGCCATCTTTGGCGAATTCGTCCGCGGTGCGTACATCGATGATTGCAGGCAGTGTGGCGCTGGTTAGTTCTTCGCCAAGCTTGTCCGATTTGACGGAGTAGAAATCGTCGGGCATGGCGGTGAAGAAGCCATTGAGCATTTCAAAAAGTGCCTGGTCAGCTATGATTGGGGTGCTGATGGCGGCAGGCGCGGCCGGCATTGAGCCAGTCACAACGGGGAGGTTGGCTTTCTTCCAACCGCCGAGGCCGCCGCCCAGGTTGCGAACGTTGGTGTAACCGAGCATCTTAAGCGCGGAGAGCATCATGCCGCCGCGATGACCGGAACCGCAGTAGACCACTATTGGCTCATCAAGTCCGGGCAGTTTGTCGAGATTGTTGAGGACATCGCGCACCGGAATATTGACCGCGCCTTCGATATATCCGTCCTTTTCGATTTCGGCGGCTTCACGCACATCGAGCAGGAAGGGGGCTTTGTCAGCCAGCTCTTCGTTCAGTGCGGCGGGTTTGACGGTACCGAAACTTTTGTCGGCGGGCAGATCAGCTACGAGCGCGGTGAAGAGCGCCTGGGCATCTGGTCCAATTTCCACGACGGGGGCTTCAGTCACAACGACTGGAGCTTCTGTGACAACCACGGTGGGTTCAGCGGCGGGCGCGCACGCGCTAAGGATCATGCTGAAAACGATGATCAATCCAAACAATACTTGCACTTTCTTAGACATGTTTTTTCTCCTTAATTATTTTTGTTTCTACCAAGTTATTTTTGTAACTTGTGGCAACCAATGCAATTCTCTTCCGTGTAATCCAGATGATTTTCAGGGCTGATGGGGGCTTTTGCCATCCCGGTAGTGTGGCAGGAGGTGCAGGCTGTTTTCGCGTGGTCAGCGGGCAGGGCGGGGGCGTTGAGTACTTGTTCAAGGCTGACCATGGGCGGCAGTGTTTCGATGATCACAGAGAGATTGGCTTCCAATTCTTCTGGTTTCACTTTGTCTGCTGTCAGGAATATGCTTGCGTCTCCGCTGTGGCAGGCTTCGCAGGATGCGTTTTGCGGTGTGTTCTTTTGGATGTTGTGCGGCGTGGCATAGTTCCAGGTGGGTAGCGCATTGAAATTGGGAAGAAGATTTTCACCGTAAAACTCATAAGCATTTTCTGTAACTGGAATATGGCGTACAGGTACATAGGCATAGGGACGGTCTTCAGATCGAATTGGATTCCGTCCGATCAGGAATGTCTGGTAGGTGGCTTCGGTCTCAAAGAACGGATTTCCACTGGTCTCGCTGACCGCCACATGGCAGCCGTCACAACTTGTGTATGTGACAGAGTGACATACCTGACACGAGAGTGTGTCGCCATGAACCTGATGCATCGGATTTTCATCTCCGCCGGGAATGGCTTCTGCATGGCAGTCCGTGCATTTCGGTGATTCCATGCCGGCCAGGCGATTCACTTCAGCGGTTTCG
>JBBSCM010000049.1:0-17660 GCA_038250295.1 Anaerolineales bacterium
GATGAAGGCGGATGCGGAAGCGTATCTCGGTGAGCCGGTAACGCAGGCTGTCATTACGGTGCCTGCTTATTTCAATGATGCGCAGCGCAATGCCACAAAAGATGCTGGTAAGATCGCAGGGCTTGAAGTTTTGCGTATCATCAATGAACCAACTGCTTCCTCTCTGGCTTATGGTCTCGACAAAAAGAAGAATGAAGTCATTGTTGTGTATGACCTTGGCGGCGGTACCTTCGATGTCTCGGTTTTGGAAGTCGGTGATGGCGTATTTCAAGTGCGTTCCACGAGCGGAGATACCTTCCTGGGCGGCGACGATTTTGACCTGCGCGTTATGGATCATTTGATCGAAACGTTCAAGAAAGATAACGGCATTGACCTGCACAGTGACCGCCAGGCTTTGCAGCGTTTGAAGGAAGCCTCTGAAAAAGCGAAGATCGAACTTTCCACTGTGATGCAGACTGAAATCAATTTGCCTTACTTGACTGCGGATGCAAGCGGCCCCAAACATTTGGTGATGACCATGACCCGCGCCAAGCTGGAACAGATTACAGCGGATCTTGTCGACCGAACGATTGCTCCTGTCAAGCAGGCATTGTCTGACGCTGGATTAAACGCGGGTGACATCAACGAAATTGTCCTCGTGGGCGGTATGACCCGCATGCCTGCCATCCAGGATCGTGTGCGCGCTTTCTTTGGGAAAGACCCGCATAAGGGTGTGAATCCTGATGAGGTTGTTGCAATTGGCGCGGCAATTCAGGCAGGCGTACTTGGTGGAGAAGTAAAAGATATTTTGCTTTTGGATGTTACACCGTTAACTCTTTCCATTGAAACATTAGGCGGTGTTGCTACGGCTCAAATTGACCGCAATACAACCATCCCAACCCGCCGTTCACAAGTGTTTTCCACGGCAGGTGATAATCAGACTCAAGTGGAGATCCATGTTTTGCAGGGTGATCGCCCGATGGCCTCGGATAACAAGTCGTTGGGTAAATTCACTTTGGACGGCATTCCGCCTGCTCCTCGCGGTGTTCCTCAAATTGAAGTGACCTTTGACGTGGATGCAAATGGCATTTTGAAAGTCAGCGCGGCGGATAAGGCGACGGGGCGTTCGCAGCATATTACGATCACTGCATCTTCTGGTTTGAGCGACAGCGAGGTTGAGAAGATGCGCAAAGATGCTGAGGCTCATGCAGAGGACGACCGCAAACGAAAAGACTTGATCGAAGCCCGTAATAATGCGGATAATACCGCTTATGCGGGCGAGAAGGCCCTGCGTGAGTTTGGTGATAAGGTCCCTGCGGAAGTTCGCAGCGATGTTGAAGCCAAGATCGCCGAAGCAAAGTCTGCGGCGCAGGGTGAGGATGTGGATAAGATCAAAGCCGCCACGGAAGCATTGGGGCTGTCTATTCAAAAGATAGGTGCCTCTGTCTATGAGCAGGGACAGGCTGCGGCTGAGGGCGAAGCGAGCGGCTCTACATCCAGTAAGGAAGATGCAGGCCCTGAAGTTGTCGATGGTGAAGTGAACGAGTAAATAAACTATCCGTCATTGCGAGGAGCGGCTTTGCTCTTTGCGACGACACTGGCGTGCGGCGCAAGTGTCGTCGGGGAGAGCGCCCTCCTCGCAGTGACGAAATGTGGATTATGAGCAATCGCGATTATTACGAAATTCTCGGTGTAGGCAAGGGTGCGTCTGATGATGAGATCAAAGGTGCATTCCGTAAACTTGCGCGTCAGTATCACCCTGATGTGAGCAAGGAAGAACACGCCGAGGAGAAATTTAAAGAAATTAATGAAGCCTACGGCGTGCTTTCGGATTCCGATAAGCGCGCGCGCTATGACCGCTTTGGCAAAGAGGGACTTGGCGGCATGGGCGGTTTTCAGCATGATTATTCCGCAGACTTTGGCGACTTGTTCGAAGAGATCCTCGGAGGCTTTGGTTTTTCTTCGGGACGCCGTCAGTCTCGCAAATCTCCGCGCCGGGGGCGGGATTTGCAAATGCAGGTCTCACTGACTTTTGAAGAATCTGTCTTTGGCGTTGATAAGGAAATTGAATTCCAACGTGAAGAGACTTGTGCAACATGTAAAGGCTCTGGCGCGGAGCCTGGCACAACGCCGACGAAATGCACAACTTGTAATGGACAGGGCGAAGTGCGTCAGGTGCGTCAGACCTTTTTAGGTCAGATGGTGCAGACGGCGACCTGCCCCACTTGCAATGGTCGCGGCGAAATCATTTCCTCGCCATGTAAAACCTGTCACGGGAACGGCCTGGAACGCAAGCATGTTAAGAAGAAGGTACAGATCCCCGCTGGTGTTGACACGGGTACGCAGATCCGCTTGAATAATGAAGGCGGGCCAGGCGTGTTCGGCGGTCCGAGTGGGAATTTGTTCGTTGTGTTGGATGTGAAGCCGCATCAATTCTTCAAACGCCGCGAGAATGATATTTTGTTGAACCTTGATATCAATGTGGCGCAAGCCGTGCTCGGCGCGGATATCCATGTGCCGACCATTGATGGTGATGAAAAATTGAAAATCCCTGCTGGAACACAGCCTGGCAAAATATTTCATCTCAAAGGCAAAGGCGTGCCGCATGTCCGCAGTAAACATCAACGCGGCGACCAAATGGTGATGGTCAATGTGGCTATCCCAAATAAATTAACGAAGGAACAACGAGAATTGTTTGAGAAACTAGCTGAGAGTTTGGGAACATCGGTCAAGCCGCAGGAAAAGGGATTCCTGGATTGGTTGAATGATGCGTTTGGAGGGTAGGGCAGTAATTAGTGATTAGGGATTAGTAACGAGCAGGTGAGAGTCTGATAATAAAAATAGAAAACTCCCAAGTTTGAACGCTTGGGAGTTTTTGTTGCCATGCTATAATCACGCTTGATATGGTTCATCTTTTTCAAGAACCATTCTGATTTGGCGAATTTCCTGATCTTTGAAATGTGAAACTGCTGTGCTGTCTGGTTGGTAATTTGTAATCAATACTTCTTTATTGATTACACGTTCGCTGCCGTTTTTCTTTGCTTTCATACCAGACACGGATTGAATGGCAACGACATAGTTTTCAGGGTAGAGTTCGCGAATTTGTGGAATGTCATAAGAGGACATAATCCACTTACATTCAGTTTTTTGTAAGCGGTTCGCCAGTTCACGATGTTCATCCCAACCCCGCATGTTGTGAGCATAATTGACGCCGTTATCAGGATAGGGCGGGTCAATATACATGACAACATTGGGACGGTCATAACGGTCAAGGCAGTCCTGCCATGAAAGATTTTCAATAATTACTGTTTTTAGCCTGCTATGGACAGGAGCAAGCCTTTCCTTCAATGTTTCAAGTGCGCCAATTAAACGGTTGCCATGCCCGCCATCGGAAATGCTGGTTTGAAAGCGAGGATATTTTAATTCTCCGCCCCAGCCGGCCATAATCAAGTAATAAAAGCGATGAGCGCGTTGAATATCTGTAAGTTGAGTTGAGTCAAGGGAAGCCAAACGCTTAAATTCTGCGCGTGAGACAAGTTCCCATTCAAAAGATGCAATGAGTTCTTCTGGCTTTTCCTTGACTACGCGGAAGAATGTGACAACTTCCTGATCTATATCATTCAGAACTTCCACATCACTAAGCGGTTTTCCAAATAACACCCACGCCGCTCCTGAAAAAAGTTCGACATAACAGGTATGTTTAGGCAGAAGAGGAATAATTTGTTTGCGCAGGCGTGACTTTCCGCCAACCCATTTGAACGGGCTGTTTATCATTTCGTGTTTTGAGTTTGAAATAGTCATATATTCTTAATGTCTCTACTAGAGACATTTTATCATAACCCTTAGCATCTGTCAATTATTCTATGCAACGATTTGGCGAAAAACTTCGTGTTTTGAGAATTGGTAAGCAAATGACCCTTAAGGAGCTTGCTTCCTCATTAGGTTTAACCGCGCATGGATATATTAGTGAAATTGAAGCAGGAAAAAAGAAGCCAACTGCTGAATTTGTTTTAAAAGTTGCACGTTATTTCAAAGTCTCAACAGATCAACTCTTGAAAGATGAGTTTAACGTGGAGGATAAATGAGCATTCCATTTGTTGATCGTAACCCAACAAAAAAAGAATTTGAACTCTTTCGTTTAATTTTAAGCACCTACCAGGACGGAAGTGGGCAACAATCTTTGGAAGATGGAACTACCTTGCCAGGTTGGCGTGATTTTGAGCGTTCGGTTGCTCTTGCCTTCAATGGAGAAGCGCAGGAAAATAAATTCATCTTTGATGTCTTGTTACCTGATAAAAAGCGAACAGGAATTTATTTTGGTGTTTCTTGTAAAATGCGACGGACGTTGAATGATACGAAACGCACAGGTCGCGTCACGCTTGAGCTTTCCAATTCATCTGGAAAATTTTGGGAACGTTTGGGGCAATCTGGAATTCATCAACAAAATTATAAGGAAAAACCATTGGATGTAGCTCACTCGTTGATACAACAAGCAAATGAATGGCATAATACTGTTGGTTTAGGACAGGATGGCGCGGTTGACCTGTCAAAGAGTTTTTACCTTGCACTTTCATGGAATGCAAAAAATGAATATCAATTGTTTAAATTTCCTCTTTCTTTACCAGCACCAACTTCTTTGACTTGGGATTTTCCAACTATCAAGAGTGACGAATCGAAATTTGGACGTCGTTTGCGTGGACGAGATCATTTAGGCACATTATTAGAATGGTATGGAGAATCGGGCGGGCAGCTAAAGTATTATCCCCTTGTAGAAAATTCTCTTTGGAAATCTCAAATATTTAACCTTGAGGCATTGCCTGTGGGTTGGGGGAAAAAACATGGCATTTTAGCAAAGGCCAAAGATTACTTCCCAAAATTGTGGAAGACTTTGTAGTTTTCCATGATGAAAACCCTCTTGCGCCTCTGGCGCACACTTCCCATGTGGATTCATGTTCTTGCCATGCGGTTGTACCGTCCCAAGTTTCGAGCTGCGGTTGCGGCGATGATCTTTGATGAACAGGGACGAATCCTCTTGTTCAATCACACTTATCGAAAGTTTGAGTGGGGCATTCCTGCGGGCGGACTTGAATACGGCGAACAGCCTGAACAGGCGATTGTCCGCGAGTTTTTTGAAGAAACAGGCATGCAGATCAAAGTTGAAAAGCTGCTGCTGGCCGAAAGCTCAAAGGGAGATCACAATATCAGTTTGATATTTTTGTGTAAAATCATAAGCGGAACTTTCACGGAAAGCTCTGAAATTTCAGAGATGAAATATTTTGATCTCAATAATCTGCCAGCCATGATGTTGTCTGCAGAAAAAGAATTGATACAATGGGCGGCAAAGGAAATTAAGTGACAAACATTCTCCTCGTCGGGCTCGGCGGATTTATTGGTTCAATCCTGCGCTATCTGGCCAGCGGATATGTGCAGCAATCCACGAAAAGTATTGACTTTCCATATGGTACATTGGCAGTCAATGTGATCGGATGTTTTATCATTGGCTTCCTTGCCCAACTGGCTGAAACGCGCGGCGCATTCACAAGTGAATCCAGGACTTTTGTTTTTGTCGGCATTTTGGGTGGCTTCACTACTTTCTCATCATTTGGAAATGAAACGCTTAATCTCGCGCGTGATAGTCAAATGCTGAATGCGTTTGCGAATATCGGCGCGAATGTGATTTTAGGATTATTAGCTGTTTGGCTTGGTCGCACCGTTTCGTATTTGATCTGGAAATGATGAAATAATCCAGATGTTCGAGTAGGACGAAGTCCGTATCGAGACTATCGGAGTTGGAGACACCATGCACCTACCAGAAGAAGGATATTTACTGCGCATCTTCATCGGCGAGTCAGACCGCCACGATGGCAAACCATTATATGAATGGCTTGTATTGAAGGCGCGTGAACATGAGCTGGCTGGCGCGACGGTCTTGCGCGGTATCATGGGCTTTGGTGCGAACACACGCGTGATTCACACTTTCAAAATTGAACGTCTCTCTGAAGATATGCCGATCGTGGTTGAGATCGTCGATACAAAAGAAAAACTCGAGAAATTTCTCGACGCAATTGATGAGCATATTCAAGCGGGTTTGGTCACGCTCGAGAAGGCGCAAATCCGTTTTTATAAGGCAGATAAAAAATGAATTGGCTTGAAGTTTCACTGACTGTAAATGGCGAGCTCGCCGAATCCGTTGCGGATGTTTTCGCCCGCTTCGCGCCCAATGGTGTGATGACCGAGCAGGGCGTAAAGTTTTTAGATGACGAGGACGAAGGCACGGCAACTGGGCCAATCACCGTCCGCGCTTATTTGGAAGTCAACGATCAATTGGAAGAAACGCGGCAAAAACTCGAGGAGTCACTTTTCTATTTGGGGATGATCACCCCCGTGCCGACTCCTTCTTACAAGCAGATCGCGGATCAAAACTGGATGGAAGCCTGGAAACAGCACTACAAGCCGATCCTCATCGGACGGAGACTCCTCATATTGCCAGCATGGTTGGAATCTCCTGAGCCAAAACGAATCCCGATCAAAATTGACCCTGGCATGGCTTTCGGGACAGGCACACATCCCACTACGCAATTGTGTCTTGAATTAATGGAAGTCCACTTTGACAACACGCAGCACGCAGCACGCAACACGCAACAAGTAATTGATGTCGGCTGTGGTTCTGGGATTCTCTCCATCGCCGCGCTAAAACTTGGCGCAGAAAAAGTATTGGGCGTTGACATTGATATTGAGTCTGTCAAAAACTCGCGCGAGAATGCTGAGACAAACGGAGTAGGGGCGGAATTAATTCTCGGGCAAGGCTCAGTGACCGAGGTTTTAAGTGGCAGCTTCCAGTTTAAGTCTGCGCCGCTGGTGGTGGCAAATATTCTTGGCCCGATCCTGATCCGCCTTTTTGACGCAGGACTCGCAGAGTTGGTGGATCCCAATGGAGAGATCATCTTAAGTGGGATTCTCGATCATCAGGCAGAATCTGTCATTAAGGCTGGGCAGGCTAAAGGCTTGAAAAGAAGCGATCAACGTCAGATCGGTGATTGGGTTGCCATTTCATTGAAACGTTAAAACGTTCAAACGATTAAACATTTTGTGCTATCATACAAACAACCATGGACCGTCGCAAACTGGTGTATTACCTGCTCTTGAACGTCTTTGTCTCAGCCTGTGTGACAGGGACGATCTTGTTCTGGTATGACCGCAATTCCCGCGCCGTGAATCAGCCGTCTGTTCAACAAGCCGCAAACAGTGATGCGAATCCAGCTCCCACTCTCAACTCGCAGACAGATATTGCAGTCAAGATAAGCAGTGTCGTTGGCGCAGGGACCTTGAGTTCGGAGATCGTGGTTGTAAAATTTGAAGGCGAAGGCCAGTTGGATCTAACAAGCTGGCAAATGAAAGACGAAGACGGCAATACATTCAAGTTCCCGCAGCTGACGCTTTATCCCAACGGCGCAGTCCAAATCCACACCGCCACAGGCACAGACACCGTCATTGACTTGTATTGGGGCATAGGCGACGCCGTATGGAGTTCTGGAGAGAATGCAAGCTTATACGACGCGCAAGGCAATTTGAGAGCAGTTTATCGTGTTCCATAAAAACTCCGCTGGTTGAGTAGGCGGTGTTCTTCCGCCATATCGAAACCAGCAGTTAAGTGTAAAGAAAGAATAACTTGAAACGCGGTGGTTTCGATATGCCGCTATCGCGGCTACTCAACCACCAGACTGATACTTATTACCTGAAACTTGACACCTGACACCTACTATGACCCAAGCCCTCTATCGTAAGTATCGCCCCAAAGGATGGGACACCGTCATCGGACAAGATCACGTTGTCCAGACGCTCACCAACTCCATCAAAGCGGACCGTGTCGGTCACGCCTATCTTTTTGCGGGTCCGCGCGGAACTGGCAAAACAACTGTCGCGCGATTGCTGGCGAAGGCGGTCAACTGTCTCAACGAAGACCCCTCCCAAAGACCATGTAACACCTGCGATCACTGCAAAGCTGTCAATGAAAACCGTTTTATGGATATGATAGAAATTGACGCGGCTTCAAATAACGGCGTGGATGATGTTCGTGATTTGCGTGAAAAAATAAATTTTTCTCCATCACAGGGAAAATATAAGGTTTACGTGATCGATGAGGTTCATATGTTGTCGGGCGGCGCATTCAACGCGCTGCTCAAAACACTGGAAGAGCCGCCGCCTCACGCAATCTTTGTCTTAGCCACCACTGAAATTCATAAAATTCCCGCCACTGTGCTTTCGCGCTGTCAACGTCACGAGTTCCGCCGCGTGCCAGTGGACGAGATCGTTACCAACCTCAAACATATTGTCGCCGCTGAAAATCTCACAGCCGATGAAGAAGCGCTCACGCTCATCGCTCGTCAGTCCGCGGGCGGGATGCGCGACGCGCAATCTTTGCTTGATCAACTCGCATCCACGGGAACGAAGATCACGCTTGCCCTCGCGCAAACTGTCCTCGGCACGGCCACCAGCAAAACTGTTTTGGATATCATCACATCCGTTCTTGACCATCAGCCTGCGCACGGCCTCGAAACCATACACCGCGCCCTCGACTCTGGCGCTGATCCGCGCTCGCTTGCCCGTCAGATCGTTGAATATCTGCGCGGCCTCATGCTCATTCAAATGGGCAACATCGATCAGGTCGAAGCTACGCGCGAGGTCAAAACGCAAATGGACGCGCACGCGAAATCATTCAGTACCTCCGATGTTTTGCATATGATGAAAATATTTAACAACGCCGCTACGGATTTGCGCGGCGGCTGGCAGCCGTCCCTGAGTATTGAACTTGCTTTAGCAGAAGTGTTGGACGCCCCAACAGAATCTCCCCAAATCGCCGCGCCGCGTCAGACTCCGCCGAAGCCTGCTCCTGTTTCGAAAACACGCGAAGCGTCCAACACCTCCGCTGCTGCCTCCGCGCTGAGCGGAGCGACCCAACAGGGGAGCGAAGTCGAAGCGCTTGAAAAACCCATCATCAATGCAGGTGACATCATCAAATCATGGAAACATCTGGCTGCATCTCTTCCCAAATCACAAGCGAATCTTGCAGCATTGTTGAACTCCGTCAAGATGATCGATGTGCAAGGTAAAACGCTTGTGCTTGGCCTCGCCAGTGATGTGCTCGTCTCAAAGATCGATAAGCCCGATCAAATTGAACTTGTTCAAAAATTGATCAAGGATAATTTCAACGTTGAATTATCTGTTCGCTGTATCGTCACCAACGCCAAAGGCAAAATTCCACCGAACGTGCCGCAAGACGGCATGGTCGCTGCTGCCATTCAACACGGCGGCGAAATCGTGGATATGTAGGTTAGTTATTTTTGGTGGTCGAGTAGCCGCGCCTTTGCTCTTTGCGGCGTATCGAGACCACGTGATATGTAATTGGTAATTCGTAATTGAGGTTCAATTATGGCAACAAATAAAAAGCGAAGTGATATAAAACCAGAATTTATTATTGGCTCTGCGCCTCAACTGCCTGAGAAAAAGATCAGTGAAGCACAACAGATACAACTCGATATTATTGCGAAAACGAACTTCAATTTCTTTAATGGCAGAAAAATTGCGGAGTGGCTGAAAGAGAATTGCAGAATGTGGCGTGCAGTTTTGTTGCCTTTGGATTTTATTTCACTTCGTGATATGGACAATGGTCACTGGCATGCCGACACTCTTTATATTTATCCCGAAGATGGATATCAATTTAAGTTAGAAGAAATCATGAAAGATCGATTTCATGCAGATGCAACTCAATGGTTTGGCGGGAATAGCGCCATGGATATGCTTGGAACAAGTGAAGTAAAAGATGGTTCTTATGTGATTCTTTCGGCATGGTGGGATTAAATTGTATAATTCAACGACTATAAGATTATTTGACTAGCAAACCAGGAGACTAACGAATGGCAAAAGGATTTAATCGTGGCCCGGCAATGGGCGGTGGACAATCACAATCAGGCATGTTGCAGAAATTACAGCGTGTGCAACAGCAAATGGAAGAAGAGCAGGCGAAACTCGCCCTTGAAACGGTTACTGCAACCGCAGGCGGTGGCGCGATCAAAGTTACCATGACTGGCGACCAGAAATGCCGCGAAGTCGTCATTGACCCTGAGCTGTTGAAAGATGCAGATGCTGAGATGTTGCAAGACCTGGTCTTGTCCGCTGTCAACATGGCGCTTGACCAATCACGCGAACTCGCCAACCAAAGGTTGGGTCCGCTTTCGGGTGGGCTGCCCTTTTAACTAACATGTCGTTGCGAGGAGGGTGCTCTTCCCGACGAAGCAATCTCCTCATCGTAGGGGATTGCTTCGGGCAAAGAACAAGAACGCCTCGCAATGACATAATAAAAATATGCTCCTTCCTGAATCCATCCAATCCCTTATCAACGCCCTTGAACGCCTGCCAGGCATTGGGCCAAAGTCTGCTTCACGGCTGGCTTTCTATTTATTGCGCGCGTCTGAAGATATTGCACAGGATTTATCTGTTGCGCTGGCGAATTTTAAAGCCAATACAGCTTTTTGTCAGGAATGTTTCAACATCACAGAAGCGGGTCGAGAACTTTGTGAAGTCTGTGAGTCACCGAAACGTGATGGCTCACTAATTTGTGTCGTTGAAGAAGCATTAGACGTCCTGGCTTTGGAACGTACTGCTGGCTTTCACGGCAAGTATCACGTCTTGCAGGGAGTGATATCTCCCATCGAAGGCATTGGGCCTGATGACCTCAAAATCAAGCAATTGATAGACCGTGTTGCCCGCGGAGGGGTCAAGGAAGTGATCCTCGCCACCAACCCCAGTATGGAAGGAGATACGACCGCCATGTATCTAAGTCAACAGTTGGAGCCGATGGGGGTGAAAGTTACACGTCTTGCGCGGGGTCTCCCTGTGGGCGGTGACCTTGAATATGCAGATCAAAATACATTGTTGCGTGCATTATCTGGAAGACAGGAAATGAATTAGCAATCAGCCCCGTAAAAACGGGGCTGATTTTTTTATTTTGTAAGTAATGTCTGTAAAATATCTTTAATTTTAGGAGTTTGTTCTGCATCTTTGAAACCTAAAATTCGATGATAAATATCGGCTGCCGCTTCGTGAAATCCGCTTGGCATTCCAGCCTCTTGAAAGGTTGCTGCGATCTCTTTCATTTCGCCCTCAAATCGCCAAGCCTTTGCAGTCACACGCGCCACTCTTTGATTGACCTGTTCTGAAAACCCTGATTCGTCCATGTCCCATTGTCCATAAAGTTCTTCGCGTACGCCCAAAGATTCAGCAGCACCGAGAATTGCACAGAGCAGGGCAGTGGTCCCTTTGGAATAAGCGGCGTAGCACATCTTAAGTGCCGATGCTTTGCCGATTTCCGTGCCAATAACCTTTGTTTCCAATGGTCCTTTGGAAAAATAGTTTCCGATTCCACTCGCATCTTTTCCCGAAAGATAAAGCCAGGTGGATTTTGGTTCCCAGGCTGGGCCGCCAATGATCCCGCCATCCACAAATTGAATTCCCGTGGACTCCATCTTATTCCCGATCATTCGGGCCCGTTGTGGAGAAATGGCATTTGCATCCAAATATAGTCCTTTGAAACCCTGTTCTATTACTTGATTTGCCACGTTTTCTGCGGCGTCTGGAGGGCAGATGCTCAAGATTGCGTCACACGTCTGGCAAAGCTTTCCCAGCGAAGTCAAATCGGTCAAGCCGTGCTTCTCAGTACGATTCTTCGTTTTCTGACTTCGACCTTCGGAAACCCAATAAACCTGATGCCCATTGTTTTGAGCAGAAACAGCCATCGAAATACCCATTTCACCGGGATGTAGAACACCAATTTTCTTCATGCTCAACTCCTATATTTGCGCGTGTTATCTGGAAAACAGGAAAATAATTAAATAGAAACTCGTAAACGAATCTCCATGAGCAATTGATATGCTAATCATTACAAAAACCGCTGATTCGTGAAAATCAACGGCTTTTGTAATTTGTCAGTAAGTTATTAATCTACACTTTTGTGTGAGTTATGCTGTCATGATTTTCGAATACATGCATGCATATTTCCAGGTCTTCTTCGTTGCGAGCGAGAAAGAAAACCTTTTCAATCTTCATTTGCGGATTGGTTTCGATGTGAGAAATTGCTGTATCAATCAGTTTTCTGGCAACTTCTTCTGGTTTTGACTTGGCGGTACCGGTGCCCATCAAGGGGAAAAGTATGGATCGGATTTCCTCACTTGCCAGCTCCTTTGAGTCTGCCTTTTTTAATGCGTTACGAATGCATTTCTCAACTTCTTTAATGGGTGCGTACCCGACCCCCACCTCCCCTTCGACAGAAGCGGCGTGAAATATCTTTTTTACATTGTTCGATTCTTTTAGTTCTCCCGAGCCTGTGACCATCACCTGACCCGCAGCAGCTCTTACGCCTTTTGCAAGTTTGCCGCTAAGCTCATTTGCGATCACATCGTCAGTTACGATACCGGATTCGTCTTTAACTGCTCCCATGTATCGAATTGTAGCAGAAATGCCCCGGTCGAAATGCCGCGCCATTTGCATATCGGTGTTCTCTGGGTTTACCCAAACATCCACCTCTGTTATTTCCTGGATATCCCCGGTCACAATTCCGATTTGCTTGTCAGGGATATTCACGATCTGATATGTACGGAACTCCTTTTTCCCCAGTTTTTTTGATTTTCGTTCAATATTCAAGTTGTCAAGATACTCATGTACAAGACTGTCCACAGCTTGTTTTTCCAGCCCATTCCTGACGAAATTGCTGATTATTTTCCTGCTGGCAGTGAGTTTTTCATTGTCATCAATGTCGTAGCCCAGTACGTTCAGTCCGCTGATATTGAACGGCGGAGGTTGATTGCTGTCCTTTCGTATTATCAGGGTTGTATGTTTGTTTAAAGCATGGCGAACGCCAAGTTCATAATAGACATTGGGATTCATAAACGAGATGTCCACAACTGTCACATCTGCTTCGAAAATGCCACGGAACATTTTTGCATGGATCGAGCCTGTGTCAATGATCTCATCGCATCGATCACATTTAACACCAAGCGACTCGACTGCTGCCTTTATCAATTCATGATACACATAGTCGAAATCGATTTCAACTTCGGTGCCATCCGGCCTTTTCTCTTTCTTTTGCCCAAAGGGCATGATCACAAAACATTGTTTTCCTGCAAATATATTCCCTTCCATGCTTCCTCCTCGTTTGATAAATAATTTATTTTTGTAGCTTTAGTTGTCGATTTTCCAGCCACAGAATTCCTATGATCGTTTTCGCATCCCTGATCTCCCCTGCTTTTATTCTTCCAAGAGCTTCTTCCAACGAAATTTCGAAGGACGTTATATCTTCACCATGATCAAGAAGTCCGCCCGTTTTATTGTATTTTGCGAATTCTCCGGAGACCTCAGCATAGTACAAAAATATTTGTTCCGAGCTTCCCCCCGGAGAAGTAAAGAAAGTATTGATGTGCTCAAGGGTGGAGATGATCATCCCTGATTCCTCATGTAATTCCCGCCGCGCAGATTCTTCAGGCGATTCGCCCGGGTCAATCATTCCTGCTATTATTTCAGTTATCCATCCATGCCCTTTGCTGTATGCTGGATATCGGAATTGGTCAACGAGAATTATTTTCTGTGTATCCAGATTGAAAACCAAAATTGCCACTGAATTCCCTCTTTCAAGAGAGAATCGACGTATCAGGGGACTCATCTCTCCGTTGAATTGTTCAAAACGAAGGTGCGCTTCCTGCACCTTGAAAAAATCATCCAAAACCAATTTCTTTTCTTCAATAAGTACTTTTTTCACGGCGGCCTGCCTTTTTAAAGGAATGTTCTCGAGTATAACCAATTCTTCCAAAAATATGTTCTGTCCTTCACTCCCCAAAAACCTAAATGATATAATTTTTTTGGGCCTTGCTCATATTGATAAGAACCAGAGAGATAGGAAATGGATACTCCAATACACAAGCGCAAGTTTCATTCCTTTATGAGCCAAGCTCATATTAACAGAAAAGTCGCGGATCAATTGGAATCTTGGCTTACCGGCAAAGCGGGGATCCCAATTTGGTATGACTCGCATTTTCACCAGTCGGGAACAAAGCTTGCATCCGAATTTGGAACCATCCTTGAGCAATGCAGGTCCGTGTTTATTCTTCTTTCACAACAGTCAGTCGAGTCGGGCTGGGTAAGGGAGGAATTTGATGCGTCTCAGGTTCAAAGGGCAAAATATGAAGATGCTTTTCGTATTATTTCAATTAAAGTTGAAGAGTGCGAAGTGCCTGCTTTTCTTGAAACAACCAAGCTTATCGATTTGTCCAAAAATGGTTTTGATCTAAATGTGGCCAGTGAACTTTTGTTAAGTTTGTATCCCGTTGACCCAGCCCTGGAAACCGGCTTTGATCGCGATGTGTATATTGACCATTCACAGAATGAAGTTAATATTCAAGACAAAAATAATTTTATAAAGCTTTTTCGGCCAGTACTGTCAAGTTTGAAAAAGCAATGGAGAATGCCGCTACATCCCCAATATTTTTTTTATGGTACAGACCTTAAAGATGAGCATAAAGAAAGAAATAAACTCGTGCGTCGTCTTATTCAGAGAGTCTCGGCCATGCCGTGTCTAATGGGGGAGGATATACGCCAGGGGCACATTCAACAGGAAATTGCCAAGCGAGTTGTAGGCGCTTCCGTAATGATCGCTGATGTCTCTGAAGAAAACCTGAATACCTGCATAGAAGCTGGCATGGCTATGGGGGCAAAAGTGCCTCTTCATCTGCTGGCTGGTGGCGCACGGCGCAAGCCTCCGTTTATGTTTCGCGATCAACAAATCTGGCATTATGACAATGAGGTAGAGTTGATTGGTATTGTACACAACCTCGTTTTGCCGTATCGCAGGCATATTTATTGATCACGGGATTCAAAATAATTTATTATCATAGTGATATAGGTTGCGTAGTTTATGAAAATAACTATCTTGACATATGGTTCGCGCGGTGATGTCCAGCCGTTTCTACCATTGGCGCGCGGATTAATGAATAGAGGACACCAGGTTATTCTTGCCGCGCCTCAACGCTTCGAAAACCTCATCACCGAACATGAAATTCAATTTGCCCTCCTCGCTGGCGACCCCGAAGATTTGAGCCGCCGCTTAAATGATTCTGGTTATAACTTTTTCAAGATGATTCGCGAGTTGATGAGTCATGCAATTGAAATTGGCGCGCAGGTGTTACAACAAACTGAAGAAGCCTGCAAAGACGCGGATCTTATTATCCATACCTTCACACATGCAGTTGGCGCGCATACGCTTGCCCGCGAGAAAAACATTCCCGATATTCACATCCAGCTTTTTCCCATGTTCACGCCCACGGGCGATTATCCAAACATCGCTTTGCCAGATTTTAAGATGCGTTCTCTCAACCGATTGAGTCATCGAGCCTCTTCAGCGATTACGTGGTGGAGTTCAAGACTGGGATTTGAACAAGTGCGCCGGCGTGCAGGACTTCCCAAACGAAAATTATTCTGGCCTTTTGATGACAGCCCGCTTCGCCTTCGGACCCCGATCCTGTGTGCCTGGAGCCCAGGGATTCTCCCACCTTCGGAAGACTGGTCTTCACGCATCCATGTGACGGGATACTATTTTTTTCCAATGGATGATGCTTACGAGCCATCCATTGAACTTGATTCGTTTTTAAAAGATGGTAAACCTCCAATATGCGTGACATTTGGAAGTATGGTGAACCGTAATGTTGAGAGGATTGATCAAATAGTTCGTGAGGCATTAAGGCAAACCAATAATCGCGCTGTTATTCTTTCCGGTTGGAGCAATATCAAGCATCAATCTTCAAATGACTTTCTTTATATTGAATCAATTCCACATGATTGGCTGTTGCCACGCTGTAAAATGGTCATTCATCACGGTGGGGCAGGGACTACGTCTGCTGGATTGCGCGCGGGGATTCCAAACATTGTTATTCCTTTCACTGCTGATCAACCATTTTGGGGAAATAGAGCCCATACTGTTGGTGTGGGACCAAAACCCATTTTGGTAAATAATCTTTCGGTTGATAAGTTAATACGTGCAATTGTTGAGGCTGAGAAAAATGTTATTCGCGAGCATGCACAGGCTGTCGGTCAAGAAATAAGAAGCGAAGATGGGGTCGGGAATGCGATAAAATTGATCGAAGCGTATGCTCTCGAGTTCAAGGCGAATGCCGATTCTGCAATCCGAAAATGAGTTTAGTTTGGCACATATTTTAAGGTTCAATTGTCTGATAACCTATTGACAAAGCAAGAGAAATACATATAATTGTCGTTCGCCAGTAAAAACGAACAAAGATTTCGTCCCCAAAAGACAAATCAATGACAACTGAGTAACCGTCTCCAGTCAGAGACACAAGACAAAAGTTTTGCAGTCTGACAAGCCGATGCAATAGAAAGCATCGGTATTTTAGTCTGTGTAAATCATTGACAGGCGGTTATAGAGCAGATAAAATACCGTCCGCTCAAATGGCAAGCACCTTAACAACTGAAAAGTGATAGGAAACAAAATTTTTTGTTGAACCAGTAAATCCGTAACTTTAACACTCGCAAGAGTGCAAAATTTTATGCGGAGAGTTTGATCCTGGCTCAGGATGAACGCTGGCGGCGTGCCTAATACATGCAAGTCGAACGAGGTGCTTTTGTAGCAATACGAGAGTATCCTAGTGGCGAACGGGTGAGTAACGCGTTGGTGACCTACCCCAAAGTGTGGGATAACAGTCCGAAAGGATTGCTAATACCGCATGTGGTTATCGGATTTAGAAACCGATAACTAAAGGAGCAATTCGCTTTGGGAGGGACCTGCGTCCCATCAGCTAGTTGGTGAGGTAATGGCTCACCAAGGCTACGACGGGTAGGGGACCTGAGAGGGTGACCCCCCACAATGGAACTGAAACACGGTCCATACACCTACGGGTGGCAGCAGTAGGGAATATTGCACAATGGGCGAAAGCCTGATGCAGCAACGCCGCGTGTGCGATGAAGGCCTTCGGGTCGTAAAGCACTTTTCTGAGGGATGAGCAAGGACAGTACCTCAGGAATAAGTCTCGGCTAACTACGTGCCAGCAGCCGCGGTAAAACGTAGGAGGCAAGCGTTATCCGGATTCACTGGGCGTAAAGCGCGTGCAGGCGGTTCGGTAAGTTGGGCGTGAAATCTCCTGGCTTAACTAGGAGAGGTCGTTCAATACTACCGGACTTGAGAGTGATAGAGGAAGATGGAATTCCCGGTGTAGTGGTGAAATGCGTAGATATCGGGAGGAACACCAGTGGCGAAAGCGATCTTCTGGATCATTTCTGACGCTCAGACGCGAAAGCTAGGGTAGTAAACGGGATTAGAGACCCCGGTAATCCTAGCCGTAAACGATGTAAACTTGGCGTCGGTGGCTTAAACTCCATCGGTGCCGCAGCTAACGCGATAAGTTTACCGCCTGGGGACTACGATCGCAAGATTAAAACTCAAAGGAATTGACGGAAATTTGGACCAGCGGTGGAGCATGTGGTTTAATTCGATGCTACACGAAGAACCTTACCCGGGTTTGACATGCAAGTGGTAGTGTTCTGAAAGGTGAACGACCCGCAAGGGAGCTTGCACAGGTGTTGCATGGCTGTCGTCAGCTCGTGTCGTGAGATGTTCGGTTAAGTCC
>JBBSCM010000050.1:0-17570 GCA_038250295.1 Anaerolineales bacterium
AAAAACTCTTCCGGGAGGTTTATTCTCTTTAACTTGGTGAAGAGATTGCTGATCGCCCTCCTCGCAACACTTGCGCCGTACGCCACGCAGTCTCCGAAGTGAAACGAGTGGGAGTGCGGTGTGACGGAATTAAAATTGTTTGACAAGGCGCCGCTTTCAATTAAGCAGGCGCTTTATTTTATGTAAAATCGGGAGATTTTGTGTTCCAGGCGCGTGCCCAATAAATTTATCCATTTTTTGGTTTCTCTTTACGGCTGCTTTACTGCCAAAAACAGGAGGGTATGTTAACTTTGACGGTGAGACATTGGAGAACACCGGAACAGTCCATGGAAATAATATTTGACATCAACGAAGAAGAACTGCCGATCTTTCTGGCTGAAGTAGATGAACATTTGCAGTTGCTGGACGATGGCCTGATTCGCCTTGAACGGGAAGAGTCAGACGCTGAATTGGTACAGACTGTATTTCGTTCCGCGCATACCATCAAAGGCATGTGCGGCATGATCGGGCATCAACGCATGACAGACTTGACCCATGCGATGGAAACTGTGCTGGATGGGGTTCGTAAGAATGAGATCCGCATATCGAGTCAATTGGTGAATGTTTGTCTGGAGGCGGTCAGTCATTTGCGTTTATTGCGCGATGAAGTGAGCAGTTCCCAGACTTCTGATGTGAATATTGAAGAAATTGTCTCCTTGCTTAAGAGGTTGATCGTGGGGGAAAAGCGGGATGCGGTACAAGCCATATTCCGTAACGGCTCTGACGGGATTGTAAAAATTCCATCCTTTGTTCGTGGAACGGTTCAGGTTCAAGCAAAAATTGACACAAAAAGCATGGCGTCTGGTGCGCGCGCATTTCAGTTGATGATGGCGCTGCAGGATATTGGCGACATCCAAACGATGATGCCAACACAGACAGAGATTGAGGGTGCGGCAGTTGTCCGTGAATTTTCAGCCTGCGTACTCACTTCGCATTCTTTCGAGGAGATTAGCGCGGCGCTGGTGAGGATTTCGGGCGTTGAGGAAATTTCTGTGGATGGCAAAGTCATTCTTTCGGGTGGGTCAATTGTTTCGAAACAGGATCAACCGTCCGCTTTGGAAGGAGGCGCGAGGCAGGGGAAGGCGGAGGATGACTCATCCAAATTACCGCCTCAAGTTTCCAATCCTTTTGTGCCTGAAAGACGCGCAAACAATCCATTTGGCAGGCGTAATGCAGATCAGACCATCCGCATGAATGTGGAAAGGTTGGATAACCTTGTCAACCTGGTGGGGGAATTGATTACAGATCGAAATCATTTGAAGCAAATTCACAGCCGCCTGACCCGTATGAACGGCAATTACGACAAGATCTCGGAAACGATTATGCATTTGGGGCGCATCACCGATGAACTTCAGGAAGAGGTGATGCATATCCGTATGCTGCCGATTGCGAGTGTGTTTGGTAAATTTCCGCGTATGGTGCATGACATGGCATTGAAGGTCGGGAAGCAGATTGATGTAATTGTTCGGGGCGAAAAAACAGAGATGGATCGTTCGATGCTTGAAGAGATCAACGACCCTCTAATCCATTTGGTTCGCAACTCTGTGGATCATGGAATCGAGTCGCCGGAGGATCGCCGCGCAGCCGGTAAACCGGAGCGGGGTACTCTGACGTTGACGGCCCGCCACGAACAGGGGCGCGTCCTCCTGACCGTTGAAGATGACGGAGCCGGTATCCACGCAGAACGGCTTCGAAATAGCGCTGTGCAAAAAGGGCTGATCTCAGCAGAAGAAGCGGCAGGTCTGACCGAGGAACAGTCGATCGATCTGATGTTTTTGGCGGGGCTTTCCACTGCCCAAAAAGTGACAGATATTTCGGGGCGCGGGGTGGGGCTGGATATTGTGAATACCAATATTCAACGGATTAACGGATCCATTCATGTGGAGACTCGTTCCGGCCAGGGTACAAGCTTCATGGTTGCATTGCCGCTTACTCTGGCGATTGTGCCTGCCTTGTTGGTAAACGTTCAGCAGACCACGTTTGCCATCCCGTTGGTGATGATCACAGAGACATTCCGGTTGCAGGAAAGTGAAATTAAATCCGTTTATCAAAAGCCGGTCACCATGCTGAGGGAAAGTGTGCTTTCCCTTGTAAAACTCTCGGAGATATTTGATCTGCCGAAAGGTGACGAGCCGAGAAAAAGTTCATTCGCCGTGGTGGTTCAGTCAGGCAAACAACGGATCGGGCTGATCGTTGATACTCTGGTGGGGGAGGAGGATGTGGTTGTGAAACCCCTTGGGGCGTTCATTGGTGATATCCCAGGTATTTCCAGCGCGGCCATTCTCGGTGAAGGTCAGATTGCATTGATCGTTGATGTATTTGGTTTATTCAAATTGGCTGGAATATAAATAAAAAAGGAAGTGATGTGTTATGGAGAATATAGCTCAGTTTGATCAGGATCTGATGGAAAAACTTGCCACCATTGCCGGTGAAGGTATTAAAAATGCGGCAATCGGCTTTTCTGGAATGGTTGGCCGCAAAATTGAAGTGAGCAGCCCGCGGCTTGAGTTGATCCCGTTGTTGATGATACCGAAGATCGTCGGCGGTCTGGAAGACGATGCCGTGGGGGTGTACCTGCGCTTCGAAGGTGACATGCACGGACAGATCATGATGATCATTCCGCATCATAAAGCCCTTGAATTAACAGACATGTTGATGGATGTTGAAAATGGCACAACGCAGCATTTGGGTTCATTGGAAAGATCAGCCCTTGGCGAGTTGGGAAATCTTTGCAGCTCCTTCTTCTTGAATTCCATTGCAAAAACGGTTGGAGCCAGCCTCCGCCCCAGCCCGCCAGCCGTGATGGTGGATATGGTGGGCGCGATCCTGGATATTGTTGTTGCAACGGCGGGCGGCGTCAACGAACATGTATTGCTGGTTCACGCCAACTTCATGGATGGCCCCCGCTGTGTTGAAACCGATTTCTGGGTTATCCCTGATCTGAAAGCACTTAATATCCTGTTAAACAAGAAGCCTGGCGTATGAATAATCCGATCAGCTTGGGTTTGGGTGAGCAGGCCATTAGCCGCGACCCGCAAGATGTTCTTGTGGCCTATGGATTAGGTTCCTGTCTGGGAATCTCCATCATTGATCCGGTCACCCGTATCACTGGATTAATTCACGCGGTCCTTCCTGAAAAGATGAACGGCCTGGGTGAAACAGATTCCGCAGCATGCTATAAGTATGTTGACCAGGGAATCGAAAACCTGCTTGCGGCCATGACGAAGGAAGGCGCGAACAAAAACAGACTCGTTGTCAGAATGGTTGGCGGCGCAAACATGTTGATCGCGACCGGGTTGACAAGCACGTTTGATATCGGAACCCGCAATATTGAAAAAGCGCACGCGACGTTTCAGCGCCTGAATATAAAGATCGCTGCTGAAGAAGTTGGCGGGCATACCGGACGTACCGTCCGTGTTTATGTTGCAGACAGCCGCGTGACCGTGCGTGTCATCGGTGAGAAAGAACATGAAATATAAAAACCCTAAAGGAGTAACAGTATGGCAAAAGTATTGATAGTAGATGATGCAGAATTCCTGCGCGTGCGTTTGACCAAAATGCTCAGTACCGACGGCTACGAAGTCTTTCAGGCAGAGAACGGTCTAAAAGCCGTCAACACCTACAAAGAGATCCATCCAGATGTGGTCTTGATGGATGTGACCATGCCAGAGATGGACGGCTTGACCGCGCTCAAGGAAATCGTCGGCTTTGACCCCAAGGCGCGGGTCATCATGCTGACTGCGCTCGGACAGGAATCCGTGGTGCTCGAAGCAGTCAAATCCGGCGCAAAGGATTTTGTCGTTAAGCCTTTCGATCAGGACCGTGTGATGAACGCGATCACAAAACTTTTAGCATAAAAAGATCATGGCCGATAACGAAATGTCTCCCAAGTCACTGCGGGTAATGGTTGTGGACGATTCTGCGTTCATGCGTTTTTCCATTATTCAACAGCTCAATGAAGACCCCGAAATACAAGTTGTCGGTTCTGCCAGCAATGGCAATGAAGCCCTGCGCCTGATCCCGCAATTACAGCCAGATGTCATCACGCTGGATGTTGAAATGCCGCACCTCGACGGACTTTCCACCCTGCGCGAAATCATGAAAAACTTTCCGCGGCCGGTCATCATGGTCAGCAGCCTTACCAAAGAAGGCGCATCCGAAACCATTCAAGCCCTCATGCTCGGCGCAGTAGATTTCATCCCCAAGCCCGATAACAGCCTGGATATTCGCACCGCCATGAACGAGATCATCGCCAAAATAAAACTGGCTGCCCGCGCAAAAGTTAAGCGATCGACATCCAATCTATTGAGGATTGTCCCATCCCAGGCATTCAGCCAGACTGATAAAACGGTTCGTTCGTACTCAAAGCTGGCACCTGTTATTCTGATAGGTTCTTCCACGGGTGGGCCGGGTGCGTTGAGCGAGATCATTCCCGCGCTGCCAGCCAGCCTGCCATCGCCTGTTGTTATTGTTCAACACATGCCTGCCGGGTTTACACGCTCCCTCTCGGAGCGGCTCAATTCCATTTCACCGCTCAAAGTGAAGGAAGCCGAACCCGGTGACGCCCTCATGATGGGGCAAATACTGGTCGCGCCCGGTGGATTCCACATGACACTGGATGAAAACGAAAGAGTCACACTAAACCAGAAACCCGCCGTGCATGGCGTGCGCCCAGCAGTAGATGTCACTCTCAACTCGCTCAACAGACATTTTGGAAAAAATATGATTGGCGTGATCCTGACCGGCATGGGCAGTGACGGGTCATTGGGCATGTCTATTCTGCACAGCGCCGGTGGATATGTGATCGCCGAGCACGAAAGCACCTGCGTGGTCTGGGGCATGCCCCGCAGCGTTGTAGAAGCCGGAGCGGCCAGCATCGTTCTGCCTCGCCCTAAAATTGCAAAAGCCATTGAATCTGCGATTCATGAGATGACAAAGTAAGGAAACGAAATTATGGAAACTGAAGTTTATTCGCTGGTCAAGACGTCGATCAAACATACGTTGAAGATCGATCTTGAAAATTATAAGGAAGAGCAGATGAAGCGCCGCCTGGATTCGTGGCTGGTTCGCTCACACATCTCCAGTTGGAGGGAATATCTCAGTTTGCTTCCCAACAATGAAAAAGAGCTTGAGCGCTTTCGCAATTACCTGACCATCAACGTGACTGAGTTCTTCCGCGACCCAAGCCGCTGGGAGCACGTCCGCAGCAATATATTGCCCTACCTGATCCAAAACTCGGCCCAACATCATTCTTACAGCGGCTTGAAACTTTGGTCTGCCGGATGCTCGATTGGAGTGGAAGCCTTTACCCTTGCAATGATCATGGAAGAATCCGCGCCGAAACAGCCTTACGCCATTCTGGCAACAGACCTCGATCGCGGCGCTTTGCTCAAAGCCACAGCGCGCGGGCCGTACACTGCCGAAGATATCCGCAATTTGTCTCCTACACAGCGCCAGCAATATATCACTCCGTCTGCTCCGTATCATATGACTGAGAAGATGCAAAAAAATATCCGCTTTCAGGAACAGAATTTATTGGAAGACCGCTTCGAAGGTGATTTTGATTTGATCGTTTGCCGCAATGTGGTGATCTACTTTACAACCGAATCGAAGGATGCGCTCTATACGAAATTCAGCAGGGCATTGTGCCCCGGCGGGGTGCTGTTTGTAGGCGGCACAGAGATCATCTCAGTGCCTGCAAAATTTGGCCTTCAGAATTTCGGCATTTCTTTTTATAAGAAAGCTTGATAGCTATGAATTATTTAACCCCGATATTTCAATGGAACAATATCCCGGTTGGGAAATCTCCCGACCTTAATGGAGGTGCAAGGTGGATGTGAAATTTCTAAACCCGTTTGTTCAAGCCGCCGTGGAAGTATTAAAGGCGGAGTTGGAAGCGAATACCGTCCGCGGTGAAGTGACCCTGCAGAAATCCTCGCTGACATCTGATGACATTACAGTTTTGATTAATTTGATCGGAGATGTGTACGGCGTTGTCATGTATGGTATGTCTACGGTCACCTGCCTGAACCTGGTTTCAAAGATCATGGGGCAGGAATTTACCGAATTCAATGCGCTTGCACAGAGCGGCGTGGCAGAGCTGGGAAATGTGATCAGCGGACAGGCAACCATTCGGTTCTCTGAGTCTGGCTATAAATCGAACATTTCAACGCCCACTGTCTTGAATGGCAACGGAGTCGAGATCTCTACGCTCGACTTTCCCAGGGTCGTGGTTCCATTGGAAACTCAATTTGGTATGGTAACGGTTCACCTCGCCTTGCGGGAGAAGAAAATCGGGGAGGCTCATCTTGCGGATAATTTTATTTCTTCGATGAAGACTCAATCCCCGCAGATCGATCCCCAATCGCCGCCCATAGCCACAGGATGAATTGGAGCAGGAAATGAATGTTAAGTTTCTAAATCCTTTTGTAGAATCGGCGCATGACACACTTCGCATGGAGATGCGCGATTCTGTCCAACGCGGGGAACTGCGCCTGGAAAACGGTTCCTATCGCACCGAGGATGTAACCGTGATCATCTCGCTGGTTGGCGCCGTGGATGGAACTGTGTTTTACAGCATGTCGAAGGAATCAGCTGTGCAGTTTGCTTCCGCTTTAATGGGGGAAAAATTTGATACGTTGAATGAACTTGCGCAGAGCGGTATTGCAGAGTTGGGAAATGTCATTACGGGGCAGGCAAGCATGAGGCTGGCAGAGGCGGGGTTTGAGTCGAACATCTCTACGCCTTCACTTATCATCGGCAAGGGAGCTTCGATCTCCACGTTGGAATATCCACGCCTGGTCGTGCCGCTTGCAACGAGGATTGGCTCATTGACGATTCATCTATCACTTCGCGAAAATTCCAGTGCTGCTTTAAAGACACCTCAAATTGCGATACCGAAAGTTTTTAAATCTCCACAAACATGACCTTGATGAAGCCTAGGGGACGATCCCTGCGCAAGCCACTCCATTTTTAGGAGAGTTGATCTTTTCCAATTTCCAGGCAACTTTATCCAAAGTGATACGGCAGCTTAATTCGCCGGTCTGGGATGGGTTCGACGCTGTCAAATAAACTTCGGTCCCGCTTTTAATTCGCAAGGTCTTGGACCAGGGCATGGTCACAGTCTCGGGCTTGGTAATGGATTCCTTGCCTGCTCGCAGTGTAATGTTCGCAAATCCACCCGAAGCTTGCACCTCAAAATGAACACTGTGGATGTTTGTAACGGGTTTTGCTGCGCCCATATAAGCAAGGAGAACAATGGCTGCGGCACATAAGGCCAATACAAAAATTATTTGCAGCGCATTCTTCTGGCCATTGGGCAGGTTATCAAGCATGTTGTTTCTCCTTCTCTCAAAATAATTATATCAATAAAGACTCTTCCAATTTCCAGGAATTCTCAGTATTGGGTTGTCAGGGAGAGCAAGTCCGAATACTTTTTTATTGTATTTTTATGGTTAAAGACGACAGGCATTGTTATACTGCAAAAGTGAACCCTCAAAGAATATCAATGAGATCGAAAAGGGAAACCTATGAGTAAACGTAATTCCAAACCAACTGTTCAATTGGGAAACACACCCTACCCGCGGCTGCTGGTGAATGGTTATGTTTCCATCAAGCACTGCCGCCATGGACTGTTCATGTACAACTTAAATGATCTGTTTATAGGCCGCGCGATGGATATCTATGGCGAGTGGTGCGAATCTGAGCTGGCTTGTTTGGGGCAAATGTTGAAAAGCGGCGACGTGATAATAGACGTAGGCGCCAATATTGGAACCCACACCGTTTTCTTTTCGAAAAAAGTGAATCCGGGCGGGATGATATTTGCCTTTGAACCGCAGCGCATCACTTTTGAGTTCCTCTGCGCGAACCTCGTTCTAAATGGACTGACGAATGTGATCCCGATGCAGGCCGGGGCAGGTGAAGTGGGAGGGCAATTGACCGTCCCCCTGGCTGACCCCAATATTATGCAAAATTTTGGCGCGGTGAGTATTGAGGGCAAATCAAGCGGCGACCTTGTGAACGTAATACCGCTGGATGCCCTGGAACTGAAGCGCTGTAACTTGATCAAGATCGATGTGGAAGGGATGGAGTTAAAAGTACTCAAAGGCGCAGAAAAGACAATCCGAGACTGTCGTCCATTTTTATTTGTCGAAAATAACTCCAAAGAAGGCTCGCCGGAAACTGTCCAGATGCTGCTTAATTTGAATTACAACTGTTGGTGGCACATTGCCCCATATTACAATTTGGATAACTTCTTCCACAACAAGGAAAATGTCTGGGTGAACATCGTGCCCGAAGCCAATATGATCTGCGTCCCTAAAGAATTTGACTTGAACATCAGCGGCTTTGAACCAGTCACGGGTCCCGCCGATACCTGGGTGCAGGTATTAACCCGTTTGAGAGTTAATCAATAGAAAGGTAGGTGGTCAATGTTTAATTTCACTGATGTATTCGAGGATGTCCCCGAAATTCACATTGTCGATGTCGGCGCCAGCCCCATTGATGGTGATCCCATTTATAAACCGGTGCTTGCCCAGGGCGGCTATCGGTTGACCTGCTTTGAGCCGAACCCCGCCATGTTCGAAGAACTGACCAAGCAGATCGATCCCAAAATGACCTGTCTGCCATTCGCCATTGGAGATGGCACACAGGGAACGCTGAACATTTGCGTTTCTCCTGGCATGAACTCCCTGTTCGAGCCAGACCTGGAACTGCTTGAACTATTTCATGGATTTGGAGAATGGGGGAAAGTCGTCAGCCAGCTTCCGCTGGTTACCCACCGACTGGATGATCTGAAAGAAGTGCAAAATATCGACTTCATAAAATTGGATGTGCAGGGCAGCGAACTGGCTATTTTGGAAAACGCGACGGAACAGTTGAAGCACATCCTGGTTGTGCATGTTGAAACGCTTTTTATCCCGCATTATAAGAATCAGCCCTTGTTCGGAGAAATTGATCTGGCGCTGCGTAAAGCCGGTTTTCTTTTCCACAAATTTGGTCCGCTGGTCAGCCGTATCTTCAAACCGCTGCTTCTGAGCAACGATATTTATGCAGGCCTGAGTCAGGTTCATTGGACAGATGCCGTTTATGTGCGTTCCTTCATGGATTTTAAGACACTTCAACCATCTGAATTGCTCAAACTCGCCCGCATCATGCATGACATCTACGGCTCGGTTGACCTGGCACAATTGGCGCTGAATCATATTGACCGACAAACGGGGTCAAACAGACAATCCACATATATTCAACGCCTGACGGGTAAAGACTAATCCGTTTCTTTGTATTTTTTTGGAGGGATCAGGTTTTCATTTTGTATCGGCGATAAAACTTTGACGCCTGAGCGCTTCCACCCAATTGTCGTTGGGGTTGATCACTGGCTCAAATCCATTCACATTCATGTTGTTTTCTTTTGGCACACAGATCATGTTTGAATCTGGCACTACATTAGCCCACACATTTTCAGGGTTGTGAAAGTAATTATTCGGGTTGTAATGGGGGGCAATCTGCCACCAACATTTGTAACCCAGGTCAAATAACTTTTGCACAGTTTCGGGTGCGCCTTCCCTGTCGTTGTTTTCGACAAAAAGAAATGGGCGGCAAGCTTGAATCGTTTTTTCTGCGCCAAGCAACACTTTTAGTTCCATCCCCTCTACATCAATCTTGATCAGGTTGCAGCGCTTTAGTTCCAGGGCATCCAGCGGTATTACGTTCACAAGGTCACCGCTTGAATTGCCCTCAATATTAACTGCGCCAAAATTTTGCATAATATTGGGGTCGGCCATGGGGACGGTCAATTGCCCTCCCGCTTCACCTGCCCCGGCCTGCATCGGGATCACATTCGTCAGTCCATTTAGAACGAGGTTCGCGCACAAGAACTCAAAGGTGATGCGCTGCGGTTCGAGGGCATACACCACTCCGCCCGGGAAAACTTTTTTGGCATAAAAAATGGTATGGTTGCCGATATTAGCGCCGATATCAACCACCACGTCCCCGGCCTGCAGCAACTGCCCAAGAAGTTCCAAGTCAGACCATTTCGCCTCTCCGTAAAGGTCCAACCCGCGGCCCCCGATCAGGTCGTTGACGTTATACATCATCAGCCCCAGCCGGCATTCTTTCACAGCCGTAAAACCATTTACCAGCAAGCGTGGGTTGATCTGGTGTGCAGCAGGTTTGACTATGGAATTCAGATCGCGGGCTTGCGGCTTAACTCCGTGTGTTAATTGTTTTGAATTGTGTTTGCTCATAACTTCCTCAAGGAAAATGGGTATCCCACCTTTTTGAAGTCGGGACAATCCATCCAAAATGGTGAACAAATTTACCTCATCATAATCACCCCGCTTATTTTTGGCTGTAAAAAGGTTGTAAATTAGGTTCGGCTGACGATTTTTTTATGTTTGTTTTACGAATTTTCCCGGGCGCTTTTGATATGATGCGTTCATCATGGATTATCTAAGTTTGTGCCTGATTTGCAAAGACGAAAACGATTACCTGCCGGAGTGGCTGGATTACCACATCCTGATGGGAGTTGACCGTTTTTATATTTACGACAATGAGAGCCGCGTCAGTCTGCGCGAGACTCTCAAAGACTACATCGAGCGCGGCTGGGTGGTGGTATCTGATATTCCTGGCAAAGCTATGCAGTTGTATGCATATGACCACTGCCTGCAAACCTTTGGGGCAAACACCTTCTGGTTGGGATTTATCGATACAGATGAATTCCTGGTGCCAAAGACTGGTCAAGGCTTGAAGGAACTGCTCAAGGATTATGAAGCCTATGGCGGACTGGCAATCAGTTCACTTTTTTTTGGCTCCAACCGTCACACAACCCGCCCGTCGGTCGGGCAGATTGCCGCCTATACGTGGCGCACCCATGCAACATTTAAAGATAATGAACTGATAAAAAGCATCGTCCAGCCGGGATTGGCGCTCATGCCGTATTCTCCGCACGATTTCATTTTTAAAGAAAACTTCTGGTGTGTGAACGAAAACTTGCTGCGGGTGGATATGCAGGATTTTCCAAACCACGTTGAGAAAATTCAACTCAACCATTATTTTTGCCGCTCTGAGCGCGAGATCGAACTTAAATTGCGTCGCGGCAATAGCGGGGATATTACCTGGCCGCGCAAACGATTTGATGTGGTTAACCGCCTGGCAACGATTAAAGATGTAAGCATTTTTCAGAACCTTGAGACACTTTTCAATGGGTCTGAGATTGACCGGACCTGCCTGATGGAACTGCCTGAATCAGCCGGTTTGCTTGAAAAGATGGCTGCCCTGGCGCGTATTCGGCGTCCAACTCTTTTGGAATTTAGCCTCCCCAGTGAAATGACTTTCCGGATTGAAGTTACTACTTTCTTGGATATTGAAGTTCAATTTAAAGCGGTCAAAGCGCGAGGTGATTTTGAAGAAATTAAACGCTGGATCCTAAAAAAGATTCAAATATCTCCCCAAAGATCCACGCTCTATACTGACCTGGCGATTTGCTGTCTTAATCTAAAAGAGTCATCGAATGCCTGGCAGGCGCTGACCCAGGCCTGGCAGTTCGCCCCCAACAGTTACTCCATCCTATTTGGGATGGCTTATTATTTCCTGGGGATAAAAAATTTCGCGATGGCAGAGAATACCTGTCGTCTGCTGCTTGAGATGGCGCCTCACAACTTGACGGTTCTGGGACTTTTGACTGAAACCATGCTCGGGCAGGGGCGTTACGACGAGGCTCTCAAGGTGGGCACACCGGTGGTTGAGCTTTCTGCCCAGGTGGGTGAACTGCCAGAGCGGATGAGCATCTTCCTGGTCAAGAAAATGGCTGACTATCTGCTTGAAAAGAAAGATTATCCTGGAGCTGTGCGTTTGTGGGAAGCCGGGGTCAGATGTAAGCCGGGGGATGTAAACGCGATCCTTGAACTCAGTCAGGCTTTGCTCCGCAACGGAAATAAAGCCGGAGCGCGCCAGCGTTTGGCTGAAGCCCAGAGACTGGAGCCGCAAAACGAAACCGTACTTGCCCTGCTAAGGACGGATGTATCTTCCACCAAGCGAGTTGGACCATCGCTGCCTGCCACCCCGAAGAGAATACATTAAGGCTTCCATGGATTATCTAAGTTTGTGCCTGATCTGCAAAGACGAAAACGATTACCTGCCCGAATGGTTGGATTATCACATCCTGATGGGTGTCGATCGTTTTTATATTTACGACAATGAGAGCCGCGCCAGTCTGCGCGAGACTCTCAAAGACTACATCAAGCGCGGCTGGGTGGTGGTAATTGACATCCCCGGGCATAAGGTTCAGTTGTATGCATACGACCACTGCCTGCAAACTTTTGGGGCAAATACCTTCTGGTTGGGGTTTATCGATACAGATGAATTCCTGGTGCCAAAGACTGGTCAAAGCTTGCAGGAACTGTTGAAGGGTTATGAAGCCTATGGCGGGCTGGCAGTCAGTTCGGTGTTTTTTGGCTCCAACGGTCACACAACCCGCCCGTCGGTCGGGCAGATCGCTGCCTACACTCGGCGCACCCATGTGACATTTAAGGAAAATGAGTTGATAAAAAGCATCGTCCAACCGCGGCTGGCGTTAATGCCAAACTCTCCGCATGATTTCACTTTTAAAGCGAACAGTTGGTGTATCAACGAAAACTTGCTGCGGGTGGATGGACAACGCTTCCCCAATAACATAGATCAGATTCAACTCAACCATTATTACTGCCGTTCCCAGTCCGAGATTGCACTTAAGTTGAGTCGTGGGGGCGGGGTTCGCTTGATCCCATGGCCGCGGGAACGTTTCGACGCGTTTAATTCGCAGGCAACATATCAGGATACGAGCATCCTGCAAAATTTGGAGACTCTTTTTCAAGAGGCGCACATGGCTGAGCCTCAACCCGTTGGACTGCTTGAAAAGATGGCGCTTCTGGCGCGCACCCGACGACCGGCGCCTTTGGAGAAAACTCCCGCGTGGGATGGCTTGGTCTATCGTTCTGAGTTTATTGATTGGGAGAATATTAAAGCGCAAGGGGAGTTGGCAAAGGGGCGCGGCGATCTAAAGCAAGTCTGTCAATTATTAGTGCGCATGAGTCAGATGCAGCCACAGTACATCATCATTTATGTGGACCTGGCGGCTCATTACCTGCAAATCAATGACCCGGGCGCGGCTTGGCAGGCGCTGACTCAAGCCTGGCAGCTATCACCGAATAACTATGTTGTCCTCGGGGGCATGGTGTTTTATTTTCTGAGGATTGGGAATTACAGCATGGCAGAGAAAACCTGTCATCTGTTGCTTGAGATGTCGCCACACGACCTGACGGTTCTGGGACTTTTGACTGAAACCATGCTCGGGCAGGGGCGTTACGACGAGGCTCTCAAAGTGGGCACACCGGTGGTTGAGCTTTCTGCCCAAGTGGGTGAACTGCCAGCGCGGATGGGTGTCTTCCTGGTCAAGAAAATGGCTGACTATCTGCTTGAAAAAAAAGATTATTCTGGAGCCGTGCGTTTGTGGGAAGCCGGTGTTAAATGTAAATCGGGGGATGTAAACGCGATCCTTGAACTCAGCCAGGCTTTGCTCCGCAACGGAAATAAAGCCGCAGCGCGCCAGCGCTTGGCTGAAGTTCAGCAAATGGAGCCGCAAAACGAAACCGTGCTTGCCCTGCTAAGACAAATCGGCATTCCGATTCCTTCCCGTCAGCCTCAGAGACGAAAACACCGCTAACCTTTTTTTGGTGTGGGTCTATGTAATTGATGTTCTTTATGTAGTAGCGACTTTAGTCGCTTTTGCCCAGTAAAAACACGACTGAAGTCGTTACTACGCAGACAGTCATTTATTCGACGCCACTACCCTTTTTTGGAGGATGCGCACGCTGCTCCGCCTGCGCAGAATCCTGCCCGATGGGGAAGAATCCACGCCTCGGCATTGCACGGACAGAAACCGCTCAGGGAGATATGGAAAAGCATGGTTGAGCGAAAATCCCGATTAATTTGGACTTCTTTAACTGATGTTACGCAAAAACAACTCCGAAGGAGTGAGACGATTATAGATTTGTGGGAAACGGGCAAATAACCCCGAAGGGGTGTCATATTTTCCCTGGATGAATCATGTCATCCCTTCGGGGTTTGGTCTTTTACTCACAATTTTCTATAAAAATGCCATCCCTTCGGGATTACAAATTGCGTAACAGCAGTTCTTTAATTAATACAATATTTACGCAAAATCCCTGTGGTTGCCTCAAGTAAAACACCGTACTGCCGAAACTATTAGAGTAATAAAAAAAACTGATTATTGAAAACAAAGGTTGACGGAGGCTTAATATCGAAAAGTGAAAACTGAAAAACCTTACGAATAAAAATGTCCGCAAAATAGTTCATAGCAACATAGGAACTCGATCACATTCTCTCAATTCAAAAAAGGGGAAGGATCCCCTTCAGCTAACAATCAAACATGGAGGTTTGACATGGCACAGGTAGATGTAACTCGTATTGCAAGTAACGTAGGCGCTCTTAACGCCCTCAATTCACTTCAACTGATCAATGCCAAATTGGCAATGCATCAGCAACGTCTCTCAACCGGCAAGCGCATCAACAGCGCCGCCGATGATCCCGCCGGGTTGACCATCGCTACCAAGATGATGGCTCGCTCCGAAGGTTTGAAAGCATCCATCGATAACATCAGTGATGCACGCAATATGCTCTCCGTCGCCGAAGGCGGCTTGAGCACCATGACCGATATTATGATCGCGATGCGCAGCAAGGCTGAAAAAGCCGCGTCAGATACGCTTGGCACTTCAGAACGCGCCACGATCCAGACTCAGCTTTCATCCTATGCTCAACAGATTCAAGACCTGGTCGATCAGACCAAGTGGAATGGCGTCAAACTGCTCGACAACACCACCGGCGCAAAAGTCTTCCAGACTGGCGTGGACGAAGGCGAAACCACCACCTGGACACTCCCCGGCGCTTTGGTTCCCGGACCCACCGGTTTGAACCTTTCCAAGAAAGTATCTCAGGCAACGGCTACCTCAGTTTTGGCGGATGGTTTTTCGAATGTGACCGGTCTTGCGCCCGCTGCAGCGGTTGAAGTTGTTGCTGCTGCGAGTGGACTTTCGGAACTCAGCACAGGCGATTACAGTCTTAATGTTACAGATACGGCGACCAGCACTGTGATCGGAGCGACGAATCTGGATGCGAACAGCACCTTGATCGCTGGTATGACCAACTTGGGCGCTGCGGCTACTTCTGCTACAACCACAGTTACCATGTCATCTGGAATGTACGAAGTCAAGATCCTGGCTGCCACTGGCGATACAACGACTCAATACGAGATCAAAAACCTGACCGACACAAAGTGGAACGGCGGCGTTGGAAAACTCACGGTTATTGCTAACCTTTCAGCTTCTGGTTCCAGTGGCGATTTATTGGACTCAAGTGTCGCTACAACCGCCAAGACTCTCGGGGTTAACCTGGGAATTGGCTCCGGCGGCGCCAAGGAATTGAATGTAGGCCAGGTGATGAAGTTTGAGTACATTGCCAAAGGCGATGCCCGAGTTGAGCTGAAGGACAGCATCGGCACATCTATGACCGTGTCACAGTATGCCGCTGACAAAACCGTCTCTGGTTACGGTACCTACAGTTACGCAAATACCATCACGGCAGGCGCAACCAGTCAGTTCCAAAGTGGGCGCGGCGTGCAATTCCAGATGGACATATTTGCCAATGTAGCTATCGGAAATACCCAAGGCTTCACCTACGAGAAAATGAGCAACTGGTCAGTGAACGTCTCTAACACCAGCAAGGCTGGCTCGTATCTGACGACCGTCACGACAGCTTTGGATCGTGTTACCAGCGCTTTGTCTGACCTCGGCGCTCTGATGTCCCGTTTGACCTTCAAAGAAGAACAGGCAGCCACTGCCCAGGTTAACGTTGAAGGCGCTTACAGCCGCATCATGAATGCCAACATGGCTGAAGAACAGGTGAATGCGAGCAAGTACACCATCCTGCAACAGACAGCCACGGCTATGTTAGCTCAGGCGAATGCAGCCCCGCAAAGCCTGTTGACCCTCTTCCGCTAAGATTTACAGGTAATACATCGCAGATTGAAACGTGATTGGGGAGGCGCTGATGCGCCTCCCCAAGATAGCTTTCTCAAGGCATGGTTTGACCTGCTCCATGCCTGCTTCTCCCGAATCATGGCAGCAGGATAAGAAGGTGAATTATGGCTAGCACAATCTCTTCCATTGATACATCCATTTCGAAGTTGACACCCACTTTCCAAACGGCGCTCAAGGCGACTATCGATGCCGAAAGCAGCCCGCTCAAAGCGACGCAGGCGCAGAAAGATTCAATCGATGTGCGCCGCAGCGTTTACACGGATATAAAAACCAACTTCGACGGACTGCAGAACGCGCTTCAAGCGCTGATCAGCACCCAAGATTCTTTTGGAATGAACCTAGTTAGCAAAGCCAGTGTCACGCCCGGTACAGCCGGCGCGACGATCCTGTCCGCCGCCACCACCAGCGATAGCGCCGCCATAGCGGATTACGATATCGCCGTTACCCAGCGAGCCAAAGCTCAATCCAAATCTACCAGCATGGTTGATAGCCCAGATTTAGCCCTGGGTAAGAGCGGCACCTTCTGGCTGGGCGGCACGGGGACGGCGGCATTGCAAACAAAAACCTCGCCCGGGGTTTATACCGATTTTGTCCCCAGCAGTTCGGTAACAGCGGGTGCAACAGCCACGCTGTTCAGTGGTCAACGTGAATTGGGCGCGGGCGATTATGCTCTTGAAACACGAGATTCGGGCGGGACGCGACAATTCCGATTGGTCAACGCCGATGGGAACGCGGTCTCGATCCGCAGTCAGGATGGAAGCAACTACACCAGCGCCTGGCAGACCATGACCAACGGTAGTTACAACACCGGGCGCGGACTAAGCCTGACCTTGAATACTTTAGGTTCCACTCCCAGCACAGCGCTGACTTATACTGCCGCCGGCACTTCAATCAGCATCGGCGCCACATCCAGCCTGCGCACGATCACCGCCGCCATCAACGCAGCCAGTCAGCCTGAGGGACGCGATCTCAGAGCCTCAATCGTGGCTAATCAGTTAGTATTGACCGGCTCCCAAACCGGCGAGAATCACACCATGCTCTACACAGACGGCGCCGGACTTGGTTTTGGAGCCGATTTGCAGACTGCCCAAAATGCTAAATTTACAGTTAATGGCATGGCTGTTTCGCGGGCGACCAACACCAACCTCACGGATGTGATCGATGGCGCAACCATGACTCTGGCTTCGGATGCGGAAGGTAAAAGCGCCCGGCTGAGTATTGCCGCCTCATCTGATAAATCCACCGCTCTGATGAGCGCCATGGTGAATAGCTTCAACACAGCCTTAACCCACCTGAAGGGTAAATTAGCCTCTGTCCCGACAACTGTAGGCGGTAAGACCACCTATGCGCGTGGTCCAATTAGCGGTGATATGAGTCTCAGCAGTTTGCGTATGGACATGCTGGGTCGTATGAACAGCAACTACGCCAACAGCGGCAGCT
>JBBSCM010000051.1:0-17451 GCA_038250295.1 Anaerolineales bacterium
TATCCTTGAGCGTGAGATGCGCCTGCGCGAGCGCCTGCTCCACAACGGGGGTGATACTCAACACATGCTGGCGCGACGCCACCTCAGGGAATACGCCGCCATAGCGAGCATGGATCTCCATCTGCGAGGCGACAACAGAAGAAAGCAGCGCGCGCCCATTTTCAATGATGGCACAGGCGGTTTCATCGCAGGAGGTTTCAACAGCGAGGATTCGAGCGGATTTCAATTCCATTATTTCTTTTTCCACTTCTTCATTGGCAATACAAAATCATATGGATATTCTGCCAGAGTTTCCATCTTACCATCAGGGCGGACCCAGAGCGTATCTTCAATGCGGAAGCCCATGCCTTTTTCTGGATAATATAACCCAGGTTCCGAGGTGATGACAACACCGGGCGCGAGGCGATGGTCGTCACCTGAGGTGAGTCCGCTGAACGGGCGCTCGTGGATATTTAATCCCACCCCATGACCGAGGCTGTGAACATATCCCTCCACAGGAGCTTTGGTATGAAGCGGCGATTGATGTCCTTTGGATTCAAAATATTCGCAGGTCATGATGTTGTAATTGGCAAAAGGCGTGTTCAAGTCAAAATTATCATTCAGGGTATTAAAAATTTCCTTGACCTGATCATATAGTCCCTGCGCTTCGGGCGTGGCATAGCCCAAACTCCATGTACGCGTGAAATCGTAATAATAACCGCCGCCCGCTTCGGCAGGATAAATATCGAACACGATGGTCTGACCCAATTTCATCAAATCAGTTGGAGTACCCGCAGAGTGGGGCACACCGGCATCGCGTCCGATGGCAAAGATGAATCCAGAGGGCAGTTCAGCGCCTTGTTCCGCCACCCACAAGCGGATCTTTGAATGCACATCACCTACTGTGAGTGGGGACCCATCTTCATTCAAAAGGGCTTCATCCTCACGCACAGCACAGGAGGTCAGAAAATCCCTGACTTTGCCAACCACGGAAGTTGTGATCTTTCCCATCTTGCGAATACGGGCAATTTCAGCTTCATCTTTGGTTTCCATGGCGCGCATAAAGATGGAATCTTCTCGTGCCTCGCCAACAAATTCAATAGCAGATAATAATTTTTGCAAGTGCATGAGCATTCCAAACACGGCGCTTAAATCATATGTGCCATATACGCCTACGCGTCCTGAGGTTAAGTCCGCATCTTTGAGCATTAACTCCAAGCGCATGGCGGCAGCCAATAGCGAATCGCCGTTCGCCTGTTTATGAAGAGCCAGTGCATCATAGTTACTGTATGAAATCAATTTCAAACCGCTTTTCGCAGCCTCGTCCCGCTCCATGTCATTGTGGAATAACATGGCCGCCTGGCCGCGCTTCTTTATCAACGTGGCGTGGCTTACATGTCCGCCGCCTGTTAAATAAGTCATCGGCGGGTTATGCTCCGCATTCCCAAACACAATGATCGCATCCAAATTTCTGGCTTCCATGAGGGCATCAAAATCTGATTTCATATTTTCTCCGTTTTATTAACGCGAATTTCTCGAATTGAATCTAGTTGCTTGCGGATTAACTGCCCGCGAACAAAATACAATCTTTATTGAGGATTTAGACTGGCAAATTCACGCGCAATTTCTTCATTCTCAAAAATCAATTTCAAGGATTTCTTGTGTTCGCCAAATCTGAATGAAAGTCCGACGATGTCTTCTGAATCATTGAACAAACTAAAAACTGTCAGCGGACGTTCTATGAGAAGGCGGCCATAGAAAGGTGCGAAAACAAATTTTAATCCAAACTCAACCAATGTCCCGACAAATATTCCACCGATAATCCCAGCCAACGCGCCTACTGTAACCGAAAAGCCAAGAGTTTGTACTGTTGTTCCATCGGGTGTGATCAGCCAGACAGGAATAAACACAATTACAAATGTGATCAGGCCAGCTATAAAGAATGGCAACAAAGTCACCTTTGCCACGCTCCTTTCCTTTTCAGCGCAGGCATTACACATCGGGACAATATTTTCCATTACTACTGTCCTTGAACGTTTTTGTATGCCCATATTCAGGATGGCCTTCAATGTTGTTTCCTGCTTTTTTCCGCAATTCACACAACGCGACGGAAATTTCAGCACAGGCGGATTCTTCTGGTCTTTAATTTGGATAATAATTTCAGCCGTCATTAGGTCAAGACCTCAGCACGTTCTTCAATCCTACCAATAGCGCGCCTTCCTGTTCGGGCAAGATAGTCCGCGGGTCAAATAAAATCCTGTCATTTTCGGTGCGCGCAATGATGGGTGGGTTTTGGCTTCGCAATTTTTTCAAGAATTTATCGGGCGACTTAACGATCAAAGATAATAAATATGTTTTGAATGACTCACCCGGGAGACTGCCTCCTCCTACAGTGGACTCGCCCTCCAGGACCTCACCTTGACCTAATTCCATCGCCCACGCTTCAGCCCGACCTTTGACCTGTTTCAGCGAAAGCGACATCATCTTTAAGATGGGGATTTCACGCTCCGCTTCGTCTTTGAGGTAGTGCAGCAGCGTGGCAGTAAGCCCGGCCAGGCATGCTTTATCCGCGCGGACTGCTCTTGCTAGTGGATGTTTCTTTATCCTGTCAATTAATTCCTTCTTCCCAAGAATAATCCCCGCCTGCGGGCCGCCGAGTAATTTATCTCCCGAAAAACAAACCACATCTACACCCACCGCGAGCGACTCTTGTACTGTCGGCTCATGAATGAGTCCGTATTTGGCGGTATCAATTAATGCGCCTGAGCCGAGGTCATCCACGACAAATGTCCCTGCGTTGTGCGCGAGTTCGACAATATCATTAAGTTCGGGTTCTTCGGTAAAGCCGATGACTTTAAAATTTGACGGGTGTACCCGCATGACAAGCGCGTCTGCCAATTTCAACTCTTCTTCATAATCACGCAGGTGGACTTTGTTTGTGGTACCCACCTCAACTAACTTTGCGCCTGATTGTTTCATCACATCGGGTATGCGGAAGCCGCCTCCAATTTCCACCAGTTGCGAACGGGAGATGATGACGCGTTTTTTATTTGCCAGAGCAGATAGTACCAATAAAACCGCCGAGGCATTATTATTCACAATGATCGCGGACTCTGCGCCCGTTAATTTTTGTAAAACAGATTCAGCATGGGTCAAGCGGGAGCCGCGTGCGCCTTTCTCGAGATCATATTCGAGGTTGGAATATCCGCGCGAGACGGCATCCATGGCGCGGATGGCTGCGTCGCTTAAGGGGGCGCGTCCCAAATTCGTGTGCAGAATCACGCCCGTAGCATTGATGACCGGGATGAGAGTCGGCTTCGTCCACGCGGATAGGACGGATTCTGTTTGGGCGAGGATCAGGTCCATTGAGGGCAGAGCAGGTTCGGGGTCCGTTTTGAAGCGGGCGCGGATTTCATCCAATGTTAAGCGGATGGCAGTCAACGTCAATGGCCGCCCGGATCGCGCAATCAATTCCGCGGCAATTTGTGTCTGTAATATTTGTTCAACCGAGGGAAGATCACGAAGCATCGTCATCAAAGGCCATGGGAATCTGTCGATTTGCTTTTTCACGCAGGCGAATAAAATATTCGGTGGCGATCAAACCGCCGGCGAGACCCAGGATCACATAAAGGGAAACCTGGCGGCCTAATTGAAGCCAGGCCAGCGTAGAGCCATACACGCCCACCCACAAGGCCTGTCGCACGATCACATTTGATGCTGCGGGAGGTTCGCTTGGAAAGCGTCTATGTAAAAAATACACGATGGGCAATGCAATGCCTGTGAGCGCCATGATTTCAAATACAAAGAAACCCCAACGCGCCCATACAAAGGGAAGCGAAAAATAGAATAGCAAACCAAGTCCGCCGCAACCGATAAAGATCAGCGCAAGTGTGGATGATATATAATTTTGAAAAGTCTGTTGTTGCGAAGGCATCTGTGAATTATACTCTGAGAGACGTTTGTGCCTCAATGAGACAGGCTCCCTTTATCGTTTCGAAAGAACGGAGAAACCACATGCGAAGACAATTAAAGACCGCCAATGTTCTTACTTTATTTTTTCTACTGGCGGGAATCATAAGCAGCTGCGCGGGGAAAACCGCCATCGGCACGATCACCATCGCTGTGGCTGAATCAAACCCAGGCTCTGAAAATGAACCGAATGCCCATTCTCTTTATGCAGGCGCGCTTTTAGCGGCTGAACAGGCAAATGAGGCTGGCGGTATTAATGGGTATCAAATAAAAATCGCGCCTTATGCGGACAAAAATGACCCAACACTGGCAAAACAGAATGCGCAAGTTATTGTTGAGAGCAATGCAGTTGCACTGATTGGGCATTCCTCCAGCCAGACCACCGGCGCGGTCGCCCCGATCTACCTGAGCGCCGGGCTGCCTGCCATCAACGCTTCCCCCATTTCAAGTGAGACCATCAGCCCATTCCCCAATTATTTTAACATTTCATATACATCGGAACAACAGGGCGCCTATCTTGCCAATTACGCATGGAGAAGCATGGGCGTGGATCACGCCACAATCATTTGTACAGATGACGCCGCCGCAAGCGCATTGGCAAAGAAATTCGAAAATACATTTCATGGTTTGGGGGGTACGATCGTATTCACTGAAAATATAAACACGGAATCCGGCGTGTCGGAGAGCGACATTTACGACATTGTCGGCAAAATTTTCTCGGCAGACAGCGGCGTATTGCTGATCGCTGCGAACGAAACGATCTCCGCCAATTTGGTGATCGAATTGAAAAATCGAGGCTTCAATAACCCGATCATCGGCGGGGATAACCTCAATACGTTTGGCTTTATAGAAAGGATCGAAAAGGAAAGCACGGAGCAGGCGCATTCCGGTTATTACACCGATGGCATGATCAGCACGCGCGCGCTTTTGCCGGACAGCGCCAGCGGATTTACCAGCCAGTTCGTACGCGACTACCAGGAGGCATATCCGGATATCACAGTCAGTAACTCTGCATCACGCGGATATGACGCCGTGCTGGCTGTCTTAAAGGCGATCCAAACTTCGCAGAGAGGTCCGGACATGGCCCGGGAGCGTGCCAATATCCATGCCGCTCTGCTGCAGATGAACGATCCCGAGACGACCTCCTACGGGGTGACCGGTCCCATCTATTTTGACAGCAGCCGAAACGCAGTCCGCCAAACCCTGTTTGGGATCTATCAATATGGGCATCTCATTTCTGCGCCCATTGAATATGAACCCATCCTTCTGCCAGAGCGCGTTCCGAACCTCATGCAGCAAATACAAAAGGGTCACATTATGACCCTCGATGGCAAGTACGTCTACGTCACGAACGTTATCTATACCGGCATGGACATTATCGAAATTCGCGAGATCGACCAAAAAGCATCCACATATAATGTCGATTTTTATTTGTGGTTCCGCTACAAACCAAAGGAACAGGATACCGATTTTCAGCCCGAGAATATTACCTTTACCAACAGTGAAAGTATTAACGAAAAGGATATCGTGCGGGAGGAAGTGACTGCCGACGGCAGTGTATACAAGACCCTGCGTGTTTCAGGCATATTCAAGAATCCATTCAACTATCAGGCTTATCCTTTCGATAAGCAGGACCTGATCATTCAATTCCGCAACCAAAATGCGACTGCGGTTTTTATTCAATACGTGGTGGATCGCCCTGGCATGCGATACTCCAACGACAGGGAACTGCTTAACCATCTTATCGATAACGGCGCATTCGACTCGCTGCTTGGCTGGCTGCCCGCATTCGTAAACGTCGATCAAAGTCTGTTCAGCACTACATCCACGCTTGGCGACCCGCAAAATTTTGACAGCACAGTTGTCACTAATTTTTCCCTGTTTGATATCCGCATTCGCATTGAGCGTGATGCGCTGGGATTCATCATCAAAAGCCTTCTGCCTCTGGTAATTACACTTGCACTCGCTTACATCACTTTCTATTTACCGTTGGGGCATTCCGAACGCCTCGTCATTGGTTCCACTGCCCTGCTCACGACTGCCTTTTTTCACCTCGGCCTTGCCAGTGCGCTTCCAGAGATCGGCTATACCGTCGCCATAGAGTATTTCTTTTACGCAGCTTATCTTACGACCGCGTTGATTGTCCTTTTGGAAACCATCAGCATCCGCATTGAGAAGCAGGCAGATGATATAAAAAGCAAAAAAATAAAAGCACAATATGAACAAAAAAGACAAAACCTTAATTTGATCGGGCGCATCATGTATCCATCCATTCTGCTTTTTGTCATAGGTATAGGCGGGCTTGCCTACATGGGCTGGATTGACTTTAACCCGAATACCCAAACGGTCAGACGCGCGGCAGTGTCCATCGCACAGTCGGGCGCAGTCGCATCCAATCTGACCGTGGAGCCTGCCGAGGCGGAAGCCGGTAGCATCACCCTGAACTTGACCACCTGGCGCCCCGAAGATGATGCCCAGATCCGTAAATTGCTCGAAGCCTTTGAGAAGGACAACCCCGACATTAAAGTTGTTCACCAACCCATAGCAGGCGTAAATTACGATGATGTTCTCACCATCCAATTCAACAACAAACAAGGACCGGACCTGTTCTTTATCCCACCTTTTGACAGAAGGTATTCTGCAAACGTAACGAATCTATCGTCCCTGCCTATTGAAAAACAATTTGCAGAAAACATGCGTGTGCCATGGCAGGGTGAAAACGGCATATACTACGGCCTGCCTTACGCGGGTGTGATCCAGGGTGTATATTACAACAAGGATGTATTCGACAAACTCGAGTTACCCTTGCCCAAAACATGGAATGAGTTTTTGGTCACAGCCAGAATATTGAAGGACGCCGGCTACACTCCCATCGCGAACGGGCTTAAGGAAGATGAAGAGAGCGACATGTTCATGACCTTAACGCCAAACTTCATTGAAGGCACACAGGGGCGCGAAGCCTATATGAATGGAGAGCGCTGTTTCAACGACTCACATGCGGTTCGCGCCTTCCGTTCCCTCGGGGAGATCAAGCCCTACATGAGCTCAGACTTCACCACCGTCAGTTCTTATACGAGCAAACAACGATTCATTAATCAACAGTCCCCAATGTTGTTTGGCGGCTCATGGGATCTGCGTTACTTCTCGGAACAAGTCAGCTTCGATTGGGGCGTGTTTGCATCCCCGGCGCCGGCCGGCTCCCAGACTTCAGTCATCTTTCAGCCGGATATTGCCATTGGGATCAATAACCAGATTTCACAGGCACATCAAAAAGCTGCGCTGCGTTTCCTCGAATGGTTGATGACGGAAAAAAGTCTGAATCTAACAAACGAAATATTACCCGGCTTTTACCCACTTGGTAATATTCCAACACAAGCCGGCGCCAACATCCAGAGCGCTGAATTTCAAAGGCTGGCAGAAGACTACCCCACTGATTTGCGTTGGGCATACTCTGAGCTATACGCCACCAATCAAGTTCCTCGCGCCTCCGAATTGATCCAAAAGGGATTATATGGAATCGCCACCGATCAACTCAGCGCACAAGAAGCCGCCGACCAATTGCAAGCCGGCATGGCAGAATGGTACGAACCGGCGCAGGTATGCAATAAATGAATATAGCCGCGTTATTCCAGCAGTTGAACTGCTGGAATAACCCCATGGATGATTAAGGCGCAGGATTCCAGATGATCGAAAGAGCCATTGCAAGTGTGACCAGAGCAGCTCCAATCACTACAAACATTACACTGATCTCAGTGGTTTCCGTGACAGTCATAAGCTGCGTCGGCAGGTTTTGAAAGACATCCTGTAATTCGCCTGAGCTTGCGGCCAGATGATAAGAGCCGCCGGTCATATCTGCTACTTGCTTGAGGGTTTCCTCATCGATCTCCCTGCGAGGACCGCTGCCTCCGCCAAGGAATTGGCCGCCAAACTGGTCATTGCTTTGAAAACCACAATTCGGGATCGAAGTATTATGATCGGTTCCAAACCCGATGGTATAAACCCTTACCCCCCGATCCACTGACAGTTGTGCCGCAAGCAGAGGATGTGTTCCTGTGGTGCTGACCCCGTCTGTAAGCACCACAATGATCGCCGGTGTGTATTGACCCTCCGGCAAAGGCGTTGCCTCAATCCCGGAGTATGGGCTTGTGATACTGTCGTCTATTTCAGAGATCGCATCCAATGACATCAGAATGCCTTCCCCGATGGCTGTTCTACGTGCAGTGGTCAGATTCCGTATCGCGGCCCTCAATAAATCCTGGTCCGTTGTAGGCGGCTGGACAAGGACCGCAAAGCCTGCAAAGGCAACCACACCGATCTGCGTATTGCCATCCTGATCTTCAACAAATTGCAATGCGGCGGCCTTGGCGGCTTCCAAGCGGCTGGGAAGAATATCGGTTGAACACATGCTTCTCGATACATCGATGGCAAGGATGATGGTTGCGTTTGAAGCTGGGACAGTCACAGTGGAGACCGGGCGGCTGACTGCCACGATCAAACTGCACACCGCAAGAAGGAACAAGGCAAAGGGGATATGCCGGCGCCACAATGATTGTTGAGGAAGCGCCGCCCGCACAAGAGACAAGCTGGAATATCTCACAGAAAAAGGCTTGCGGCGGCGTAATATCCAAATATAGATGAGGATCAATAAGGGGATCAATCCCAGTAAATAAAGTAAATTAGGCCAGAGCATTTCCATGGCAACCTTTCCTACATCATCACACTATTACGGTATATGGCCAAACCAAAGAAGCGATAACATGCCGCCGACCAGAAGGATAAGGATACTAAGGCCTGCAAAAACGGCCGTGACCTCTGTTTCTTCCTTATTAATCCTAAAGCCTGGCTCAATATTTTCATAGATCGTGCGCAAGTCTTCTTCGGTTTCAGCATTGAAATAGAGTCCGTCGGTGATCTCGGCAATTTGCTGCAAAGCCGCTTCATCCACTTTTGTATGGACTGTGAACCCGTTGACAGTCAAGTCCACGCCTTCCACACTCCCAATCGCGATGGTATGAATGGGAACGCCTCGGTCCGCGGCAAACTGCGCCGCAGCCAGCGGATCGGGATCCATATTATTTTCGCCGTCGGTCAGCAAAACGATCACGGCCGAATTATCAGCACCGACGGGAACAGGCGCTGGTGGTGGTTCAGAAGATTCAGAGCCAGCAAAACCAACGATCGGATCCTGGCCTGTGACATTGGCAATCGTATTCAATGAAACAATGATGCCGTTTGCAACCGAGGTCCCCCGCTGCGGTTGAAGCCGATCAATGGCAGCAAGAATCGCAGCCTGATCGTTGGTCGGTAATTGGGTTGAGAAACCACTGTCACTGAAGGCAACAATACCGACTCGAACTGTCGTCGGCTGGCGCGCCACAAAATCCTTTGCAACAGCTTTGGCGGCCTCCAAACGCGTCGGCGCAAAATCCTCAGCCAACATACTTCCCGACACGTCAAACGCGAGAATGACGATCCCCTCCACTTTTGGCAAACCGATCACCATTTGCGGACGGCCCAAGGCAAGAAACAAAATCGTTAATCCGGCGAGAAAGAGCAGCGCAGGAAGATGGCGGCGCGAGTTGACTCCCCGCCCTGCCGCCTGCTGCACCAATCCGAGGCTTCCATAAAGCGCGGCATATTGCTTTCGCCTTTGCTGCATGAGTTGATACAACAAAACAAAAAGTGGAATTGTTAATAACGACCAAAGCAATGCGGGCCAGATAAATGACATGGGCAAATTACTTTCTATGCTGACGCCGAATCGTCGCAAAGCGTATGATCGCGCGGATCAAGTCTTCCTCAGTCGAGAGCGACAATACATCCACGCCCGAACGTTTAAAAGTCTCGGCCAACATGGTTTCACGTTGAAGCGCAGCCTCTCGAAAACGCTTGCGAAACTTTTTATCGTGCGTATCCACATACAACTGTTCGCCCGTTTCGGCATCTTCCATAACAATAGTGCCAATGTCGGGCAACTCCATTTCGCGCGGATCCCACAAGCGGATCGCGATGACTTCATGGCGCTGGCTCAACAAATTCAGCGGCTTCTCCCAACCGGGTGCGCTGATAAAATCAGAAATCACAAAAACAAGCGAGCGTTTTTTGATGGCATTCAATCCACTGTTGAATAATGGAGCAAGGTCGGTCATTGATGCTTTCGCTAAATGATGCGGCTGTTTCAGCAGATCATTGATCAAACGCAGGACTTGAATCCGCCCGCCTCTGGCTGGGACCGTGTGCTGGACGCTTCGCGTGCTCCCATACATCATCGCCCCGACGCGATTCCCGTGACGGGTCAATAACCTCGCAAGCGTGGCGACGAAGTCAATTAATACCGTGCGCTTCTGGTTATCCACCCGGCCAAAATCCACGGAGGGACTCAAGTCAAGCAGGAACCACGCAATGACTTCGCGATCCTCCACATACTTGCGGACGTACGGAGTATTCATGCGCGCGCTGACGTTCCAATCAATGTAACGAATATCGTCTTCAGGTTGATATTCGCGCAGATCGGCAAAGTCTACACCGGAGCCGTAAAAGAGACTGCGATAGTCGCCTTGAAGATAGCCATCCAGCCTGCGGATGACCTGCCAGTCAAGCCGATGCAGAATGCGCTCAGGAGTTGGCGCGGACGTTGAAGTGTTCATTCAATGGCACCACCGGGATCGGGATACGGTCAAGTATTTTCGTCAACAATTCATCGCTGGAAATATTATCCGAGAGGGCCTCGTATGAAAGCACAAGCCTGTGACGGATAACATCCAACACCATATCAAGCACATCCTGCGGGAGCACATATCCCCGCCCGCGGACAAAGGCCAGCGCACGCGCGGTGAGAATCAAATTGATCGAGGCACGCGGACTTGCGCCAAACATGATGTAACGTCCAAGATCAGCCTCCCCAACTTCTTTTGGTTTGCGCGTGGCGGTCACGATCTTCACGGCATATTCCATCAATGACGGGTCAACATAAACCTGGTCAACCTTTTTCTGTAACTCAACCAGTTCATCAGTGGTCAATACTTTTTGAGCCTGGACCAGAGCACTCGTCATACGCTCAACGATGACAAACTCCTCTGTCGGGGTTGGGTAACCAACCAACACCTTAAGCATGAAGCGGTCTACCTGAGCTTCGGGCAGGGCATACGTTCCTTCTGTCTCGATGGGATTCTGAGTCGCCAATACTAGAAACGGATTCGGCACTTTGTGAGTCTCGCGGCCAATGGTCACCTGTTTTTCCTGCATCACCTCAAGCAGCGCGCTTTGCACTTTGGCAGGCGCGCGGTTGATCTCGTCGGCAAGCAACAAATTGGTGAAGACCGGGCCAAGCGAAGTGTTGAACTCGCCTGTCTTTTGGTTATAGATGCGAGTCCCTATCAGATCGGCAGGGACAAGATCGGGCGTAAATTGGATGCGTTTGAATTCGCCGCCGATCGCGTCTGCCACTGTTTTGATCGCCATCGTCTTTGCAAGACCGGGCACACCCTCCACAAGAATATGTCCACGCGCCAGCAGAGCCACAATGAGTCGTTCCAACAAATGATCCTGGCCAACGATGACTTTCTTCACTTCATACAACATCCGTTCCATTGGCAGTTTATTTTCTGAATTTTGATCCATTGATTCTCTCCTTTTTATGGGTCATTCGGAGCGCAGACTTGAGTCTGCGTTTTTAAGCGGACTTAAGTCCGCAGTCCGATTCACATTAGTATGGCGGGGAGCCGCCCATCCCGCCGACGGCGGTCATGATCGGTACGGCAAAACCGATACCGACAAAAAAACTATCATCGGTTGGATTGAGGATGCCAGTGACAATCCCGACGACTTGACCATCCCGATTCAATAATGGCCCGCCCGAATTACCCGGGTTGATGGCCGCATCCACCTGGATCATTCCTGGAATTTCAACATTGCTGCCTGTAACCTTGAAAACGCGGTCAAAACCAGAGATCACTCCCGCACTCATCGAACCATATAAACCAAATGGGTTCCCCACCACAAAAGCCTCATCACCGACCTGCATGGCGTTGGGATTTCCCAATACAGCAGGGACAACAGAAAGCGGGGTATCGTATGCCTGTATCACAGCAATATCGATCTCGGGCAGTTCCTGGACAATGATCGCTTCAGATTGAGTCCCATCTGCAAATGTGACCTTGATCGTGCTGGCGCCCTTCACGATATGTAAACTGGTAAGGATGTTTCCAAAGCTATCGACAATAACGCCGCTTCCCAAACCATAATCTGATTCAGCGTTCTTATGCTTTTCCTCCACCTGAATCAAAACCAGCGATGGCTGTATGGTTTGATAAACAAGCGAAGAGTACGCAGGCGCAGATGTGGCAGAGGCCATGGCCTGCGCCACAGACGTGTTAACCTGTTCCACAGTTAATTGATTTGGGGTAACAATGAGGAGATTGTAGAAAAATAACACAAACAGCGCGGCAAAAATACCCCAGGCAAAAGGCAGCCCGCGCCGCAGACGTGTGATCAATCCCTTGATGCGCGCCCTCCAAACTTCAATCTTCGATTCAGACGATTCGTTCATGCACCGTTCCTTTGGCAAAAGAGAGAAGGGGCGTTCACGACAACACGGAGTATTCCTGAAATAAATATAAGGCCGTTATTTAAGATAAAGATGAGAATGTCCATCCAGTTCTTACAAATTAACAGAAAACACCATTTCCCCTGTAATTTGTGTCATTGCTCACCTCGGACAGGAAATTGCCTCGTCGTAAAAAGAAAATAAGCTCCTCGCAATGACATAAACATGACTCACCCCGACATTAATCTTTCGCGGGTGGATTTGTTTTTAAGGCCAAAATGGGACGCTGAAAAACGCACACCTGCCCTCCCGCTCGCTCCACTTCGGGGACTATAGTGGCGGGCGGTGCCAGGGGAAAACGCTGATTATGCTTTTTATCAGCGAAAATCAGCGTTCATCTGCGTCCACAATTAAATTTGGGGTTAATTATGTTTATGGTTTGTGAATTAAACCTTTTTCTTCGCCTGCTCAACTACCTCAAGCACCTCGGGCAGATCAATCCCCAGTTCGTGCAATTTTTCAGGAGTGGGAATACTGTTCGCATCCCAGCCGCGGCGTTGATAGACTGCGTCCATTAACTGTTCGTATTGATTTTCACGATATCGGCGTAAGTGAGCCATCTTCACTTTGGTGGACAATTCCCCAGGGTCAATCTCAATGAGACGTTTGAGCTGTTCATCATAACGATCCTGACGCGATTCGTATTCCGCTACGGTGACAGGGCCCATCGCGCGATACGGCGGAACATCATGTTGGCGGCCGACACGGCCCATGCGCAAGGCGAACACTTTTTGGAAGTTGTACACTCGTTCAGATTGCGCCAGCAAGTCTTCGACCTTCGTCGGCTTGCCAGTCACACCTTCATGGATCCAGGTATAGTTTTCAACATGTTCCTGCACTTTGGCAGGCTCGGGAGTCTGCTTGTTATTTTCAGGGGAGATATCGTTCCATGGAAGTTTGCACAACCCATGCAGACTGAACCACGTGCGCCACATCGGGAAGTAATGCAAAGCCTCAGCTTTATCTTTGAATGTCGGCAAAAGATTCTGTACCTGATCCATGAAGATCAACCAGGCTTCATCATGCTGTGGACCCTTGGTCGCCATGCCATACCCGCCCTGCTGGGCAAGCGATTCCTTGGTGAGATATTCCGAAATTTCCATGCCTTTTATTTCCATGCCAATATCATGGATGAATTTCGGGTCAGCATGTATTTCACGCGCAAACAATTCTTTCATGTAACGTACGCCCTGACCGACGATCACGCCAAAGCCTTCGCCGCGTCCCATTTGATGGAGAAGTTCCAGCGCGGCTGAACCATTGCCAAAATTCAATTCCATGCCGCCCGTGTGTACTTTTTTAAGAATACCTTCTTCATAACATTCCATCACAAATGCCACACAGTTGGCAAATGAAATACTATCCACACCATAGGTATCGCAGTAGAAGTTAAGTTCCAAAACCTTTTGTGGATCGAAGTTTCCGATATTCGAGCCCAGCCCGGCGGCGCCTTCATACTCAGGACCATCCACCAGAACGCATTGCCCGGCATACGGTCCAGTTTTGAGCGGAAAATGATCGACGCCATGCGAACAGCTCATGGTACATCCCAGCCAGCAGCCATCGGGCAATCCCTGGGTAAAAGATTCCTTCCAGACTTTCGAATCAATCAAATGCGTATCGGGATGCGAGCCATAGCGATAGTTGTGAGTCGGCAGCAGGTCGAAATGATCCATCACTTCAACGATATTGGCCGTCCCAACTTTGCGCATTTGATTCTGCTTATCATCCAAGTCCGCAATTTCCTTATTGATGCGCTGACCCGCTTTGCGGATGAGAGCCATATCCGCCACGCCGTTTTTATCGCCGCCCATATCGGTATAACGCACAACAATGGCCTTGATCTTCTTGTCACGGAACACACGCCCAGGCCCGCCGCGCCCAGCCTGCTTGAAGCGGACTTCCTTGCGGCGCAGGTCGTACCAGGTGGAATTGATCAACGCGTAGCGGATATGCTCCGCCGCCTGCCCAGCGGACAAGACCGAGATGCCGCGCCTGCCTTTTTCATCGCCTCCGTACCGCGCTGTGAGCTGGTTGCCAATCTCATGCGAATCCATCGCTTCAAGAGAGTCGGCTTCGATCGTTACGCGACCCGTATCGCCGTCAATAAAGATGATCACATCTTCAGCCGCTTTGCCCTGAATCTCCAGCGCATCGAAGCCAGAGAATTTCAGGAACGGCGCGAAGTATCCGCCGACATTGCTGTCAATCACATTCTCCGTCAGCGGACTCAACGTGACCACCGTGGACTTGCCGCTGCCGGGATAGGCCGTGATCCCGCAAATAGGGCCATTGGCGATGACCAGTTCATTCTGCGGGTCATTCCATTTCGTTTCAGGCCTGACCGCATCCCACAACAGCTTGAGTGCAAATCCGCGCCCGCCCGTGAATAGATCCTTCATTTGCTGTGTGACGGGTTTTTCGAGGAAGGTGTTATTTTCCAAATTGATATAGAGCGTTCGCCCCGCATACCCGCGTTCCACGGGACGCAGTTCGTAGGTGTATTCTCCTAAAAGAGTCGATTCTTTTACATCGGCAGATATCGTCATTTGTAAGTCTCCTTGATAATTCTTTGCCACAGAGAAAAGCTTCTTCTCAACAGTCTCTGTGTGCTTTGTAGCTGCGTTTAATGCCGTTTTTATTATCACGGAAAGGAGATGGAATGCCTATTGACTATCTTCCCGTTTTGGCAGTGTCAAGAAGCAGGGTGAACTATAATGAGATTATCAAAAAAATTCCATCAGCACCCGCAGGGCAAGTGAGCTGATGGAATCCAGAAAAAAGTGAGGTTCACCATGAACGTATCTGATGCCATTCGATTAAAGCGCGCGGTTAGAAAGTTTCAAGACAAACCCCTGCCCGATGACGTAATCCACACCATCCTCAATGCAGGCCGCAGGTCACAATCTTCGAAAAATACTCAGACCTGGCAGTTCATTGCGATTCGAGATAAGGAAATATTGAAAGCCTTATCTCAATGCGGCGAGTGGGCGGGACATATCGCGGGCGCGGCGTTGTGCGTTGCCATCCTCACACCTGACCCAAACGAGAAATTCCAGATCATGTTCGACGCAGGTCAGGCCGCGGCATTTATGCAGCTCGCCGCATGGGAGTTGGGAATAGGCTCCGTACCCGCATCCCTTTATGAATTTGATAAAACGCGTGAGATATTGAAATTTCCTGCCGAATGGCATCTGCGAGTCGCGCTGTCATTTGGATATGCATTGGAAGAGGAAAAATTATCCGCGCCTCCGAAGAAGGGCGGGCGGATATCATTGGAAGAAATAGTCCATTGGGATAAGTGGTAGCAAAATTCATATTTTTTGGGCTAAAATGAGGCATCATATACGGCATCGTATATGATGCCTCTATTGGCAATCAGAAAGGATAAAAAATGACACGCTATGCTCTTAATCTACCCGTTGACTTAAAGCAGGAAGCCGAACAACTTGCCAAAAAGCAGGGAGTTTCGCTCAACCAATTCATCATGTGGTCTGTTTCCGAGAAAGTCGCATCGTTGCGAAATCAACTGGATGACCCAAAGTTTCCGCTTATCACCTACCGACAGGGTGGCTCAGGCATTCATAGACCTGTGATTCGAGGTACGGCAATTCATGTGCAGGCTATTGTGCAATGGGTAAAACTTGGTGAAACTCCTAAATCGGTTGCCAAAAACTATGATTTGGATATAAGGCAAGTTCAAGAAGCGCAGGCTTTTTACAAAGTTCATAAAAAAGAAATTGATGATTTTATTAAGGAGGAAGAAAATTTGGAAAAAGAATATATACGGGAACGAGAAAAATCAAATGGCAAAAAAAATGTCAAAGCCCAAACTACATCTTGATGAAGATGCGTCTTGGGGCGCTCTTTATGAATCCCTGGAGTCAAACGGACATGATGTGACCCGAACACCGAATGAATGGATTAATAAAAAATCTAAAGATGAAGAGCAATTACAGAAAGCCAGTGAGCAAAGTCGTTCAATATTTTCCTTCAACGCGAAGGATTTTCTTCGAATTGCTAAACAGATAACTAAACATAAAGGAATTATTGTTTCAAAGCGAAAACCTTTCTCAATCATACTAAAAGCCTTGAATCGCTTCTTCAATGAATCTTCCGCCGAAGAGATGGAAGACCAGGTGAGATGGTTGAGCGATTGGGAGAAGTAGTTTGAGACCAGACCTCCGAGTTCTCGCGAAGCGACTCGGAGGTCTTCGCATACCGGATGAAATGGCGCATTTTGATAAATGGTAAAATCAGCGTAATGAGAACTTCTGCTCTTGTCAAAACAAAAGTCTGCCCAACGGGGTTTCCGCCTGTGGCAAAGATCCTGCGTGGGACAATTAAACGCATTGTGTATGGAACCTGTTGAAGATTAGACTATCGAAGGAGTCTATTATGTTAGTCAGTGAAAAAATCCAAAAATACGCGGAAAAACTTCCTGAACGCCTGCAAATTGAGGCGCTGGATTTTATTGAATATCTCTTGAACAAGTGGAAACAGGAAAAAGACGAAGATGCGGAATGGACGAATCTTTCCCTGCAAATGATGATGCGCGGCATGGAAGATGAACCTACGCTCGAGTACACACGCAGTGACTTGAAGGAAGCATTCCGATGATGGAACCTGGGCAGAAAGTGCTTGACTGATCAATAAAGAATAGTCCGCATTTTTCTACCATACATACGATGTCGTTGCGAGCGGGAGGGCAGGTGTGCGAAGCAATCCCCAGTTAAATAGGCAACTCTGATCGAGCAGATCACTCCGTATAGACGAAGATTGCTTCGGGCAAGAGCAAGAGCGCCCTCGCAACGACATTTGTGCCGTAGAGAAATCCTCATTAAAGAACTTCCAGGAAATGCCTTTGTACGTTATTGAAAGAGGGACTCCATGACCGA
>JBBSCM010000052.1:0-17298 GCA_038250295.1 Anaerolineales bacterium
TCATTCATCCAGTAAATGCCCGCCGCATCATCACTGACGATGAGCTTGCTCCCGTTAAATGAGCGGATCCAAGCTTCAACATTTGGCGAAGCCAGCGTATTCAAAGCCAATGATCCCGGCAGCACCACGGCATTGGCCTTCACATCGCTTGCAATTTTTTCATTTGCATTAAGTATAGTTACCGGCACTTTAGGCGCATGTTTCGCAAAAGCCGCCTTAACTGATTCTCCAAATTTCCCGTTATGGTCGAGCACGACCACACTGAACTCAGACTGTTTTTCCTCCAGCACTTCCATCTGTACTTCGCCATCTTTGCGCAATGCGGAAAGATGATAAACCAGTACCACTGCAAATACGATCAATATCGTCACGGCATTCAAAATATCCTGCAGGAAATTAGTTTCAACCTGACCCTTCAAAGCAGCCTGAATGAGCAAAAACACAATGATGGCCGCAGGCGCCATTGTCCCTAATACAGATGCGAAAAGTGCCAGATATAAGTAGGCCTTCCTAACAATTGAGCGGCGCGCATGCCCTCCCATAACCTGCCCTGACGCGAAGCTTGTCGAAGGGTCGACATCGGCGAGAGCTTCGGCCTGCATCGGACGCCAGGTTCGCAGCCAGAGCGGCAAACCAACAATGATGACAGAAATTGCGCCTGCCAATTGTTTCAATCGAAAGTCTGCCGCGATCAGGCCAGAACTGCTGGTGAGTTGATCAATAATGAGTGTGAACAACAACAACATCCCGATGATCGTTGTAGCAAGACCTATGACAGAGAGAATGTAAAAATAAATGCGCTTCATCGCAGAGCGGCGCAGCAGGTTCGCCTCAGATGCAAATTGTCTGTTGAGCCAGCCGCCATAGTAGCCCCATAAAGCGCTAAAGGGGATTAATACGGAGAAAGGTCCGCTGATTTTTTGGATCAAATCTGTTATTGAAATGTCCTCACCGAACAGGCGGCTGAGCAGGCTGTAGAGAATATTTCCGCCCGCTGTCAGCACGGTGACTGTCCCGCCGAGAGCAAGCAGGTAGAGAATGATAAGGCGTAGGACCGAGTCATTTTCAGCAGGATCAGGCAAAGCGTCCTGAATGAAGCGCCAGGCGAAGAACCAAATCGGCGCGCCTACAACAAGCAGAGCGGTCGCGTTGACAAAGGTCTCACGTCCGATTGAGCCGATCAGATCCGTGGGAATGTATAAGATGAAGCGCAAAATTTGCTGGGTCCCAAAGACGATCATCAACAGGCCGTAAAGCATCCACAGATAGCGATACACGCGGCGAATGTCTTTGAAGTTTTCGGTATCCGGCAGGGTGGGCCATTCGGCGCGCAGGATGCTCCAAAAATAAGCTGCGATCAATAGATTGAGCACGATCGCGATCAAGTTGTCAGGCCAGGTTTGGGTGCCGCCGATCAAGGCGCGTTCATATGAAATTTTTGCAACCCCGATGAAGGTACGATTGATCAACGCCAGCAGATTTTGTACGGCAGGGAGGAGCGTGGCAAAGAGCGCGCCATATAAAAAAACTGCGCGCAGTGTGGCGGTCTTCTCATCCTCTTCACGCGCCGAGACCCGCTGCGCCCACAACCAGTGGATCAGGAAAATTGGCACGCCCACCAAAATAAGCGAGAGTGCGGTTGCAAGAGCTTGCGCGTTATCGGTGATCAGATCCGGGTTGACAATCGAACGGATTAAACCGACCAGGCCCCACAGCACCACTTCAAAACTGATGAAGGCGATGGCATAAAAGTAAAGTCTTCGGACTGTTTTCATATTCTCTCCATATCGTCATTGCGAGGAGGGCGCTCTCCCCGACGAAGCAATCTCCATGATTAATGGGATTGCTTCGTCGCAAAAGGCGCTCATCGCAATGACATATGATTTCTACTTAATCGGTTCCTGATACCAATCATATGCCCAGAAGTTATAGGGCATATAAAATATTTTCCATTCGCCATTTTGTTTTACAAGTTGGGCGCGGTCTGTATTGCTGTAGCCGCCTGAAAACGGGTCTGTGGAAGAATAAACCAGGGTCAGGTCTACGATGGCATCATCACCATCTATTTCAGCTTCACCAACATCCACGCCAACATTATCCGCGTTGACATTCCCATTAAAGAAAGCCTGTCGAAACTGATCGTAGGTGGGCTTATTTTCCTTGTCTGCAAGGTATTCGTACGCCATCTCGTAATCTCTGTTCGTGATTGCAAGCACATAGTTGTAGACCACCGCGTCCGGTGAATCGGCAGCCACATACTCTTTCGTATCTTTTCGCATGAAGAACAGCCCAAGCGCAAGCACAATAAGCACACCAATACCGATCAGAATACCTGTGAGAAATTTATCTTGTTTCATAATTCGCCTCCGAGTATAAAACGATTGTATAAGATTAAAGATGAAATAGCAAGCCAGGAAGTTCCCAAACCCTTTGGTATACTACCCCCATCTCACTGCTCAGGAGAACAAAATGACCCTTTCCGCACCTCGTTGGGATATGACCAACGTCTACCCATCCCTTGAATCAAAAGAATTCCAAAGTGCATTTGATGATCTCAAAACTCAACTTTCTGATCTTGAAGATTACTTTGTTGAAGTAGTGGACAAGGCCGATGCAAAGAAACCTGTCAAGGCACTTGGCGCGATCATCGGTGAAACCGTTGAGAAGCTCAACTCCGTATACACGCTGACCGCAACCCTATCTCCCTATATTTCCTGTCATGTAAATACCGACTCGCGCAATAAAACCGCCGCGCGCATTCAATCAGAGTTTCAGCAGGCAACCGTCCCATTGCAAAAACTTGGCATCCGCTTTACAGATTGGCTTGGCAAGTTGGAACCTGTTTTGGATAAAGCCATCACACATAGCAATACAGCTCAGGCACATGCCTTCAATTTGAAGGAGGCCGCCGAGCAAAGCAAATATCTGATGAGTCAGGATGAAGAAGGGCTGGCGGCTGAGTTAACCTTAAGCGCTGGACGCGCCTGGGGAAAATTGCAGGGGACGATCACCTCGCAGCTTTCCGTCGACTTTGAACTGGATGGAAAAACTGAGAAATACCCCATGCCCGCGCTGATCAACCTGCGGACTCATGCCGACGAAGCCACACGTCACCGCGCGTATGATGCGGAGAACATTGCATGGGATTCTGTCCGCGAGGCTTTGGCGGCATGTTTGAACGGCGTAAAAGGCGAGGTCGTCACGCTGAACAAGCGTCGGGGCCGTAAAGATGCGCTTCATTCCGCTTTGGATGCCGCGCGTATTGACCGTCCCACACTCGAGGCGATGATGGCCGCCATGAAAGATTCATTCCCAATGTTTGAAAAATATTTCAAGCACAAAGCCAAACTGCTTGGAAAAGAAAAACTCGCCTGGTGGGATATTTACGCTCCCGTTGGTTCTGCAAATAAAACATTCGCTTTTGAAGAAGCGCGTGATTTCGTCTTGAAGAACTTTGATAACTTTTCACCTGAATTAACCCAATTTGCAAAACACGCATTCGAAAATAACTGGATCGATGCCGAACAGCGCGACGGCAAACGTGGAGGTGGATACTGCACAGAAATACAGGGGAAAAAGGAAAGCCGTATTCTTATCAACTTTGACGGCTCGCAGGATCAAATCTCCACACTCGCGCACGAATTGGGTCACGCCTTTCATAACGAATGTGCTTATCAGGCAGATAAGACCTACATGCAGCAGGACACCCCCATGACTCTCGCTGAAACAGCCAGCACTTTCTGCGAGACCATTGTCACCGAGGCCATGCTCGCCCAAACCAGCGACCCGCAGGATGAACTCGCCATTCTCGAGGGACAGCTCAATGGCGCCGCCGCGGTGATCGTGGATATTTACTCGCGTTATCTCTTTGAAAAGGAAGTCTTTGAACGACGCGAGAAATCTGAACTCTCCGCCGATGATTTTTGCGACATTATGGAACGCGCTCAAACAGCCACTTATGGCGAAGGCCTGGATGAGCGCTTTTTGCAAAAATATATGTGGACCTGGAAACCTCACTATTACTCAACAGGCTTGTCCTTCTATAATTTCCCGTACGCGTTTGGTCTGTTGTTTGGGACGGGTCTATACGCCATCTTCCAACAACGCGGCGCGGAATTTGTAAGTGATTACAAGAACCTGCTTGCATCCACAGGCGAAGCCACTGCCGCCGATCTTGCTGACCGTTTTGGCATCGATATCCGCACTAAAAAGTTCTGGGCAGACAGCCTCGCCATCATTGGCAAACGCGTGGATCGTTATTGCGAGTTGTAATATTCAGTCAGACCTCCGAGTTCTTCGCGCAGCGCTCTGTGAGAAAGAACTCGGAGGTCTTGGAGAATAAATTATGGCAAAACAAAAATTTGCTTTTATCGTTTTTTCGACGCTGTTATTGACGGCCATCGCCTGTAACACCACCTTGCCCCAAACAGAACCGACTCAACCTGTCATTTCAACTTTGGAACTTCCACAAGGACAGGATAATAACCTCCCGCAATCTGAAGCAGGCGTTCCGCGCGTCACAGTGGAGGATGCCAAGGCCGCCCTTGACAGCGGCGAAGCGGTCATCGTGGATGTGCGTGGACCGGATTTCTTTGCGGATGGTCACGCCGCAGGCGCAATATCCATTCCACTCGGCTTGATCGAAAGCAATGCATCAGGTTTGGATTTGGATAAAGATCAGTGGATCATCACCTACTGTACCTGACAAAATGAACACACGAGCGCCCGTGCGGCGTTCCTGATGCTGCATAACGGTTTTGTACGCGTTACACCTCTTCTCGGCGGTTTGGCCGCATGGATCGATGCCGGTTACTCAACAGAAAAATAATAACATGAGCATTACAGGGATTGACCACGTTCAACTTGCCATACCCGCAGGCGGAGAGGAAAAGGCCCGCGCATTTTTTATCAACCTGTTGGGCTTTCAAGAGATACCCAAACCACCTAAATTAGCCAAACGCGGCGGCGCGTGGTTTGAAGCAGGGACTGTCCAGTTGCATCTCGGTGTGGAAACAGCTTTTCGCGCGGCGCGAAAAGCACATCCAGCTTTCGTTGTGGATGATCTCAGTGGATTGATTGCAAGGATAGAATCCGCGGGATTTGAAATCGATCATACGCAGCCGCCTCTGGATGGATACAAGCGCGTCCACATCTTTGACCCTTTTGGAAACCGAATTGAACTAATGGAAAAAACTGAATGACAACGGATGCTTTCAGTGTGACCTATTGGGAAGCCGCTAACCCGCCAACAGAAGAGCTGCTTTTACGCATTATGGAAGGGCAGGGACTACATCCATATAAATGGTCCAACGAACCTCATGACACATATTCCGCGCACAAGCATAATTTCAACAAAGTCATCTATGTAGTGCGCGGAAGTATTATCTTTGGTCTGCCAGCCATACAAGGCCAGGTGACGCTATATCCTGGTGACTGCCTGGAAATTCCCGCGGGCACAGTCCACGATGCGCAGGTCGGCGCGGATGGAGTGGTCTGTTTGGAGGGACAGAAATAGTGATTTTAATGTAAAGCATAAATGAATCAAAAAAGAGGATGCGGTCATTATGGCGCATCCTCTTTTCTATTACAAATAAGAATTACGCGGAACCCGTTAACCAGCCGCGCAGTTCCATGGCCTTCACCACACGATCAATGGCAACCATGTAGGCCGCGTCGCGCATGTAAACATTTTCCTTCTCGCTGCGTTCGAGCACACCGTGGAAAGCGGATGTCATTTTCTGGTCAAGGCGTTCAAGCACTTCTTCCCGTGACCAGTAGAAATTCATGTCATTTTGAACCTGTTCAAAATAGGATGTGGTCACGCCGCCGGCGTTGCAAAGAAAATCAGGGATGTTGAAAACCTTGTTCTTCTTAAATATTTCATCGGCCTCAGGGGTGGTGGGGCCGTTGGCGCCTTCCGCAACGATGCGGACAGCCTTGGAAACTTTGCCAACTGTATCGCCGTTAACCTGGCCTTCGAGCGCAGCCGGGATCAATACATCGGCTTCGAATTCGATCCACTTGTCGCCGTCATCAACTTGATAGCCTGAGTCCATGGCTTTCTTCTTGTCGAGAGTGCCGTATTCATCCACGATGGAGAGCAGGAAGCGCGGGTCGATGCCGCCTTTCTTGCTGTATGTAAATGCCTTCTTTTCATGGCGGTCATAGCAGGAGACGCAGGCAACGGTTCCGCCGAGCATTTCAACGAAGCCGATGGCAGCATATTGTGAAACGTTACCAAAGCCTTGAAGAGCGGCAACGCCTTTCTTTGGATCCATGCCGAGGTGTTTCATGGCTTCGCGAACGGTATAGATCACGCCGTAACCTGTGGCTTCGGTGCGGCCCAATGAACCACCGCCGCCAATAGGCTTGCCGGTAAACACGCCGGGGGTGTATTGACCAACGAGGCGGGAGTATTCATCCATCATCCAGCCCATCATTTGGGGGGTGGTGCCCACGTCCGGAGCGGGCACATCATTGCGCGGACCGATATTCTTCCACATGACGCGTACCCAACCGCGGCACAGTTCTTCTTTTTCATTCACGGTTAGTGTGGACGGGTCGACAATGATACCGCCCTTGCCGCCGCCAAGTGGAATATCTGCAACAGCGCATTTCCAGGTCATCCATGTTGCCAAAGCCCGTACGGTGTCCATCGTCTCGGCAGGGTGGAAGCGAATGCCTCCCTTATTGGGGCCGCGGGCATCGTTATGTTGAACGCGGAAGCCCTGAAAGACCTTAAGCGAACCATCTTCCAGGCGGACTGGGATGCGGAAAGAAAATTCGCGCATCGGCCAGCGTAAAACTTCCGCCACACCGGGGTCAAGTTTCAATTGCTTGGCAACAGCGTCGAATTGTTTCTGTGCCATTTCAAATGCATTTATTTGTCCTGCCATTTTGTTCTCCTTGATGAAGAGTCTTGAGAAAATATAAGCGGGCACCCCCCAAAAGGGACGCCCGCTTTAAGCACAAGTTATGTGGATACACTGAGCCATAAGATTAATTGATCCAGTAAATTATAAGTAGGTCTAAACTTTACACGATAACCGGAATGAAGTCAATATGACAAAAATCCGCATATTTGTGATTATAAATGATGACTTTTGACTATTTTACATCCTTTCCCCAGAAACCCCATAAGGGCACGCTGCAATTAGCTGACCATCTCAAAGTTGAACGGGTTGGCGCGTTCGGGGCGGATAATCGTCAGGATAAGCGAACCAGATTTGAGGGAGGAAAGAAGCGTTGCCCTTAATCAAAAAGAGACAGTCACTTCAAATTGACTGTCTCTTGAAAATCCTATTCGTCGGGGTAATCGTCAGCTTGATCGTCGTCCCCCGAATCGACTTCGTACTCCACGCCGTCGCCATCAAGATACACCCACAGGAGCAGCACGTTTCCATCGGGGGTATCAACATTACGGGCGGCAAGGATGGGCGCAGTTTCCTCCAAACCAGACTCGGTGCGATAGTGCAGATGGATGGACGATTTGCTATGCCAGGCGGCGTAGCAGCGTTCCACAAGCGCCGGCCCATTAAACGTGCGCAAACGTGTCAGCGCGGGGATCGAGAGATTCGGGCCTTCGTTCAAGCCCATTGCCCAGCCGTCGTTGACGTGCTCAAAAACGGGGGGCGGACCTTCAATAATAGTAATTTTATCTTCCATAAGGTTTACCTGCAGATTTATCTGGGCGGGAATATACCACAACTATGGGTTGGAATCCTTTCAGAATCTTATTAGAATTTTTAGGAGGATATAATTTGTCTATGCCAAAACTTACCCCCAAGATCATCCTTGAAGGCACACGCCTGACGTTCAAAACCGATATTGCTTTTGCACTCAACGAACATGCGCGCATTGTGGGGCCGCGTAAATACAAATATCACTCGCCGCTCATCTCTGCGGAATGGTGTACTTTCACCAATTTCCCCTGGGGGCGCGGACCGATCAACTTTGAGCCGCAGGAAGAACCGCGGCCATGGAAAGCTATGCAACCTGGGCACGCATGTTCGAGCTGCAGCGCTATTACTCATGGATCGTGGACCGCTTTCATTTATCCACACGCGCATATCAATTGACGGCTTATAAAAAAGATTATGATTTTCGATGGCTTGAGGAACGGATTGCCCCGCTTGGGTTTGACATGGTTTTGCTCACACGCACACCCGAATCTTTTGAAGCCGCACGTACCGAAAGGCTCAAGGTTTCAGGTAACCCCTCGCAATACGATGATCTTGATACCTTCATTGATGAGCAGGAATTAATGCGCCGCCTGGTGCGCGAATCGATCCTCCCCGTTTTGGAATTGGATATGTCCAATAATACCGTTGAAACTGCTGCCGAGCACATCGCGGATTGGATGGAATCCAGGGGCGGGTTGTATATGAATGACCCTGCCTAAAAGTAAACTCGCCACTATTTTGCCATCCTTTGATGCTTGCGTTCACCCTTTTGGATAGGTATACTTGGTTATATGCAGCCTGAGAAGATCGGACGCTACGTAATAAAATCTGAATTGGGGCGCGGTGGGATGGCAACCGTCTATCGCGGCTACGATCCACGCTTCGAGCGCGAGGTCGCTGTCAAGGTATTGCCTCCCGAACTGCTTCATTCAGATCCTCAATTCCGATTGCGCTTCGAGCGCGAGGCCAGGATCATTGCCCAACTCGAACATCCATCCATTGTGCCTGTCTACGATGTGGGTGAGGAAAACGATCAGCCTTATTTCGTCATGCGCTATATGAGCGGGGGTTCACTCTCCGAACGGATCAAGGCTGGCCTGCATACGATCGAAGAAGCAGTACGCATTCTCGAGCAGCTTGCGCCGGGCATGGATGAAGCCCACGCCAAAGGCATTGTCCACCGCGATCTCAAGCCAAGCAACATTTTGTTCGACGCAAAAGGGGTTCCCTATATTTCTGATTTTGGCATTGCCAAGATAATAGAGGCCCAGGCTGGGGGAGCCATGACCGGGAGCGCCATCATCGGAACGCCCGCCTATATGGCGCCAGAACAGGCGACAGGAGAGTTATCCATTGATGGCCGCGCTGACATTTACGCGCTGGGCATCATTCTTTTCGAAATGTTGACGGGCAAACAACCCTATTCAGCAGATACGCCCATGGGGGTTGCCGTCAAACACATCACGGAGCCTGTCCCTCATATTCTCAATTTCAATCCCAACCTGCCGCAGTGGATCGAAATGGTCATTTCCACAGCCATGGCAAAGGATAAGACCGACCGCTTTGCGACTGCGGTTGAAATGATAGAGACCATCAAAGCGTTTTTACGCGGTGAAGGCCCGCCTACGCAAAAAGGCAAAACGACCCTTAAAGCATCCGCCTATAACAAAACCATCACTGAAAGGAGAATACAACAAAAAAATCCACTTCCGATGGTCGCGATTTTTCTTATCATTGGCGTAGCAGCGCTGGGAGTTGGGGGCGGCATCTATCTATTGAGCAGGAATAATTCATCCTCTGCAAATACGACGCCATCTGAAACTGCCGCAGTATCTGCGCCCGACACGGCAACACCTGAACCTGTAATCATTGAAGCAACAGACCTGCCTTCCATTCCCACCGATACGGCAACCGCCGCGCCCATCGTTGCAACGCAACCGCCTGTCCCTTCCCTGCCCGTGATCGGTGGAGCGGACAAGATCGCCTTCCTGCGTAACAACGATGTTTGGATGATGAATGTGGATGGAAGCGAAGCGAAACGTCTCACCAATGACACCATTAAAAAATTCAACCTGCAATGGCTGCCTGACGGCCAAACCGTCCTCTACATGACCGGCAAAACCGTGAAGACGGTGGATATCGAAAGCCTGCGCGAAGAGATCATCTTCAATTACATTTCCGCTGAATACTTTGAGTCGTTCAGCGTTTCCCCCGATGGCAAACAGGTTGCGATGGCCATCAACCGCGAACTATTTGTGGTTCCCTTTGATCTGGAAAAGCTGGGCAATGTCAGCAGAAAAAGCGCGCTGCTCGATTTGAAGGGCTGTCTTTTCTACAATGATCTGGCTGTCAAAGGCGCCCTGTGGTCAGACGACGGCACAAGACTTGCCATTAAATACATTGCCAATGTCAACGAAAAATATGCCGACGCCATCCGCATCATGGATATTCAAAAATGTAACGATCTGCCGCCGAGCCGTATCGATGATTTCCCGAACGGGCGTTTCGAATTTGCCAACGAAATCGTCAGCTTCGACTACGACGGCGACCTGCTTTTCTTCATCAACAGCGGCCGCCGCAACGGCGGCTATGGCGACCTCGTGTTCTATAACAGCGACACGCACAAATTTGAAAAAGCGGCTCCCTTCGAAGGTAACTGCTGTTACCGTGACGCGAAATTCAGTCCCGATGGCACCTACGTTATTTTCGCCTTTCAGGATATCCGCCTCGGCGGCGACAGCCCCACCTATCTTTACTATATTCCCGCCGACTCGCTTTCCCAATCTCGCACGCTCGACCCCTTGCCATTGCCCCTTGATTTCTTTACCAGGCGCGACGATGCTCCCATGCCGGCCTTCCGGCCAGCGCAATGATCAAAGCGCTTTTACGATCTCTTTGACCAAACCAGGTCCACGATAGACCAAACCCGTATACATCTGCACCAGCGCCGCCCCCATCTCGAGGCGGCGTTTTGCATCATCGGGATTCATAATGCCTCCAACGCTCACGATCGGGAGCGCGCCATTCACGCTATTTACCGTTTGATGAAGAACCGCTTCACTCTTAACTGTTAGCGGACTCCCACTTAACCCGCCTGATTCTCCCTTTAGGTTTGACTTTAATCCCTCACGCGAAAGCGTTGTATTCGTCACAATAATGCCGTCCATTTTTGAGCGCAGGATGGCATCAATGGCATCGTCCAATTCTGCAACTGTTAGATCTGGCGCAAGTTTAACAAGAATAGGGATTCGTTTTTTATGCGCTGCCTGGGATACAAGTCTTTGCTGATGTACATGAGAAAGCAGGCTTTCCAATGCCGCGCGGCTTTGCAGTTCACGCAAGCCAACAGTATTGGGTGAACTGATATTGACGGTCAGGTAATCGGCATATGGGGCAAAGTTATCCACCAACGCCACATAATCAAAAACGGCTTCTTCATTGGGCGTATCTTTATTCTTTCCAAGGTTGATCCCCAGCATCGCTCCGCCTTTATGAATGGATGTGGTCACGCCCGTTTTTTTACGCGGCTGAATCCCATAGATACGTTCAAACCAGCCTGAGCGCAAAGAAGGATTCAACTTGAGCTGTACATACTCAGAACCCTGGCTTGGAAAGCCCAGACGGTTGATCACAGCTTCGTCTTCCAAAAGGCGAAAAACGCGCGGGGACGGATTCCCAGCTTGAGGCTTGGGGGTGACCGTTCCAATTTCGATATGACCAAACCCCAAAGTGGAGAGTCCCAAAATGGCGTCGCCATTCTTGTCGTATCCTGCGGCGAGACCGACGGGATTCTTAAAAGTTAATCCAAAAGCCTGGACAGGTTTGGGCGGGGCTTTGAATTGCTGCGCGAGGAGCCAGCGCAAAGGCGCGATGTTTCCCGTAATTCGTAATGCGTAAAGCGTGAGCGCATGGGCGTGCTCGGGTTCGAGGCGAAAGAGAATGGAGCGAAAAAAGTTATACATTAGTCAAATGAAGTGACACGGGCTGGATTCTGAATATGTGCAAATACTTCCCGCAGCACGCGTTCGTCGGTGCGCGCAGTGGATAGTTCCGGAAGATCATCAAATTCGAAAAAATTTACAGCGAGGGTTTCGTGGCTGGTACGCAGCTCGCCGCCAAGAAATTCACATAGAAAAATAATTTTATAGGCGTGAAAGAATTCCATCGACTCAATACGGTTGGCATCGTAAATCGCAACCACCTTGACAGCCCGAACCTTGAGACCGCTTTCCTCCCAAACCTCGCGTTCCACCATTGCAGAAGGCCTGTCGCCGATATCCGCCCATCCTCCGGGCAATGCCCATTTATCATCGGCGCTTTCCTGCACAAGCAATACTTTTCCATCGCGGATCACGGCGCCGCGCACGTCGGTCTTGGGGGTGGCGTATCCCGCTTGCGCTTTAAAAGTTTGCAACACAGATTCCTTGGATAACTCCGAATGAGCGGCAATGATCTCGGCAGACATTTCCTGCAGACGCCTGTAACTATGCAGGTCATATTCGTTCTTGCAATAGGTTAATCCAGATTGAGAGATGGAATATAACTCCCGCGCCAGATCCAGCCACTGTACATTGTTTTGTGACATTTATTTTCCACGTTTCCCTTGTTTCAACATTTCCATCGTTTTCACAATACGCGTCTGGCGGGTTTCATCTCTCCTGGCTTCCTCGATCCACATCACATATTCTTTTTGATGAGTATAGGCAAGTTTGTCAAAGAAAGTTTTTGCATCTTTATCTTTCTTCAACTCTTTCAATAAATCTTTTGGCACATCGATAATGCGAGGCTCGGTATCTGCTTCCACGGTGACTTTGATCTCGTCACCAAAAGTTTTCCCGATCTGCTCGCGGATGCCCTTGAGGATGATCAGCATGTGACATTCACTTCCCACACTTGCACCTGGCGCAAGTGCAGGTGTCCTCACCAACATGCCGCGATACGGGACTCCCTCGATCATGGCTTTGACCTTGGGCTTCTTCGAACCGAAAGCTTTTTCCACGTCAAAGGGAATATCAACGAAAGCGCCGCCTCCGCCCGCGTTTTGGATGGTGGCTGTAAAAGTGTGTTTTTTGGTCATACGAATCTCCAGAGTTAAAACTGAGTATAGTAGACTTTGCTCAATTTCATAAAAACGACACGAAAAACATCAGTGCGTCAATTATACTAATTATTGTCTTGCCGGGAAGACAATAAAGTATTAATATTGTCCTATGAATTCAATTTTAAGAACGCTTTTATACGAATGGAAAGACCGAAAACTGCCGACCACCATCAGCAGGGATATTCTCCTTGATACCAATCCCCCGCAGGGAATCCCAAATGCAACCGTGATCACTGGGTTCAGGCGCTCGGGAAAGACTTATCTGGTTTACGATACGATCAAAAAACTTCTGGAGGCTTACTCACACGAGGATGTCATCTACATCAACTTTGAAGATGAACGTTTGCTCACGCCAGATACAAGCTTGTTGACCGACCTGCTTCCGGAAATTCAGGCGCTTTACGGCAAAAAGCCGAAATATCTTTTTTTGGATGAAATACAATTGATCCCAAATTGGTCAAAGTGGACGCGCCGCATTCTTGATACGGAAGAAATACAGATTTTTATCACCGGCTCATCGTCCAAACTCAGCAGCGCGGAATTGCCAACCGAATTGCGCGGCAGGGCTTGGGAAACGCATGTCGAGCCGCTCACCTTCACGGAGTTCCTGCGCTTCAAACAGGAATTCATTGACTTTGAAAAGGCAGCCCATGTAAAGGATGAGGATTCGCGTTTTAGATTTCTCTTTGAGGAATATTTACTATTCGGCGGACTGCCCGCTGTTGTCCTTGCACCGCCGGAGAAAAAGACCGAACTCCTGCAGTCATATTTTCAGACCGTTGTACAAATGGACATCGCGGAAAGGCATAAAATAGAGAACATCGCGCTCTTAAGAACACTCTTGAAACTTCTGTTGAATTCCACATACATCACCATTTCCAAACTCCATAACACATTAAAAAGCCTGGGTTTTGCCGTCGGCAAAGCTTCGGTGGACAACTACATTTCACACATCGAATCTTCGTATTTCATGAAGGAATTGTACATTCATAATCCCGCCATGATCAACCAGTTACAATATCCGCGAAAGGTCTATTTTATAGATAGCGGTTTTATGACGGCGTTATCCTCTAAATATTCCAAAAACATGGGCAGGCTGCTGGAAAATTTCGTGTTCCAAAAATTATCGCAAAAACATAAGACCCTATACTATTACAAGGATAAGAAAGGGAATGAAGTTGATTTTGCCGTTTTCGAAGACGGAAAAGCGGTTGCTTTATATCAGGTTTGCTTTGACCTGACAGACGAAGAAACACGCAGCAGGGAAATCCGCTCACTAATAAAAGCAGGCGCGGAACTCAACTGCCGAGATTTGCATCTTATATACATGGAAATACCCGCCGCGATTGAAATCCCCGAAGATATCCGCGCAACATCTGTGATACAGTTTTTATCCTGAACCACAAAATAAGTTTCCCCTGAACGCGCCGCCTCCGCCCGCGTTTTGGATGGTGGCTGTGAATGTGTGTTTTTTGGTCATACGAATCTCCATTTGTGGCAAAAGATGACTGCTTGCGCTATATTTTGACAAATTGAGCAATGTGTACTATACTCAATTTATGGAAATTGAGAGAAGTCTATTTTACCATATTCAAAAAGAACTACAATCCGAGCCAAAAGCGATCATTTTGTATGGTCCGCGCCAGGCAGGGAAAACCACACTGATTGGGCAATTGCTGGCAAAAACCGATATACCCTACATCCAACTGAACGGCGACGACCTGCGCACACAGGAGCTTCTCAGCCGCGCGGACTTGGACAGGTTGAAATCCATCGTGGGCGAAAATAAATTACTGGTAATTGACGAAGCCCAGCGCATCGAAAACATCGGGCTGACGCTCAAGTTGATTTTCGACCATTATAAGATACATATCCTCGCTTCCGGTTCGGCTTCTTTCGACCTTGCAAACAAGGTCAACGAGCCGCTGACAGGACGTTCATCCACATTTACTTTATACCCGTTTTCTTACAATGAACTGCCCATCCATCCGCCCGCAACATCAAATAGCGAACGCATGGAGGAATTTTTGCGCTTTGGGATGTATCCTAAAGTCATAAGTTATGACTCTTACGAAGACAAGGAAAACTATCTGTACGACCTGATCAACAATTATCTTTATCATGATATTCTCACGTTTGAGCAGGTGCAGAAACCAAAAAAGGTGATAGACCTGCTCTCCCTGTTGGCGTTGCAAATCGGGTCTGAGGTTTCCACAGCGGAACTTGCTTCGCATCTTTCCGTTTCCAAGTTGTTGGTTGAAAAATATCTCGACTTACTGGAAAAAATGTTTGTGATCGTCAACCTGCGCGGATTCAGCCGCAATTTACGCAAGGAGATATCCAAGTCGTCCAAATATTATTTTGTGGATTTGGGATTCCGCAACGCGTTGATCCGCAACTTTAATCCGCTTAACATCCGCACCGATGTGGGCGCGCTGTTTGAAAACTTTGCCATCATCGAACGCATGAAGACCTTCCATCACCAGCGCCGCTACGCCAATTTCTATTTCTGGCGCACGTACGATCAAAAGGAAATTGACCTGATCGAAGAACGACAGGGCGAACTGCGCGCCTATGAGTTCAAATGGAAGGAAGGGGAAGCAAGCGCGAAAGCGAAAAAAGAGTTTACCGAGGCGTATCCAAACAGCCAGTTTCAAGTGGTGAACCAAACTAATTTTGATGCATTCCTGGCGGAATAGAAATGAAAAGCGCGGCGGAGTAAGGGTCATTTATTATTGGGTCGTTCCGCAGGATAAATCCTAAGGGTGTGTTTCATTTCAGTTGAAACCGTCCCGAAGGTTGGCACAAACGACCAAATTTTCTCGACAAAACCTTCGGGACGTTCTTTTTGTCAACTCATTTGAAACACACCCATTTGATTTCACCCCCAATTGGCCTTGCAGTAAACAATATCGCATGAACAGGAGACATATTGCCCAGGCGGGAATAGATACCAACCAACCTTGTCAATTCAACATCCAATCCTGTTTCTTCTTTTGTCTCCCGGATGGCAGCCTGGGCAATGCTTTCACCGTCTTCAACGCCGCCGCTTGGAAGAATCCATGTTTCAAAATCTTCGCGCTTCGTTAAAAGTATTTTACATCCATGCATCACTGCGACATTAACCGCCAACCCTGTCATATTTCTCCTCCAATATATCAAAGGATTTCATCCACACGACTCACTTCAATTTTCTCTTTTATTTTATTTCCCAATAGATTGTGGTTTCGCCCGGGGGATAAGGGATTTCAATCGCGGGATTCCCATGTCCAATATCGCTAATTTTTCCCGGTTCACTGACAGAATTGGTTGCAAGAGCGTCATTTAACCAAACTACGTAAATGTTTCCGCATGAATTCCCCAGATTTATATCAAACCAACCTTTATCGGCTTCCTGAATGGAATTATCATTATAAAAGACATTGGCATCCATCCCGCCGGGGATTTTAAACAGAATGCCCGCCTTTCCGTTTGAAACCTCTTCCTGCGGATCGCGCGTTCCGTTCGAATTCAGATCCTTCCATACCAAAACTTTTACCCTGGATAACTCATCCCCCGGGTTGGCTGACCAAAAACCGAATTGAGTCTTTTCCGTGCTGGTCATATCCTGAAAAATCGGTGTGGTGGAATAATATCCGCAGGGAGGAACTACACTGACATCGAAAAAATGTGTGTACCCGACTGAAAAATCCGCCTGCCCATTTTGGTCTGTAAGTTTAACTTCCCGAAACATGCCTCCATGTACATTCCATTTTGCTATGACCAAGGTGTTTGGCAAAGGCAGGTAAGACTCAGGCAATACCCCCTTTCCACTCTCATCGACAAACGTTGTTACAGTTACCTCAACAGCTGTGATTCCTGGACCGCAAGCTAACATGGCAGCCAATAAAACTCCAAAAAAGATGAATGTCCGTTTCATTTTGTTATCCCTTTAGGAAATTTCTTGTCTCTTTAATTTTATCCTTCTCCACCTTTCCCGTGGACTCCCAATAGTCGAGCAGTTGTGTGATGGTCAACACGGCGTGCATGGAATAGCCTGCCTGCTCTAAAGATTCTTTTGCGCCAGATTGACGGTCCACCAGCACAACGATATCTTTTACAACCAGACCAACAGCGGTTAATTTTTCGATGGCTTCGAACTTGCTTCCGCCCGTGGTAGCGAGGTCATCAATGACGAGGGCGGTTTCGCCCGCATGGAATTCACCTTCGATCTCGGCTTTCGTTCCATAAGTTTTGACTTCCTTGCGCGGATAGATCATTGGGTAATTGCCTTGCAAGGACACTGCGGTTGCGATTGGAATCGCAGCATACGGTAAACCTGCAAGGCGGTCGAATTTCAGGTTTTGAAGAATTGGCAAATAAGCCGCGCCGATTTGTTCGAGCAATTTTGGATATGAGATGATGCGGCGCAGGTCAATATAGATGGGGGATTTGAGTCCGGATTTCAAAGTGAAGTCACCAAATTTGATGCAGCCAGCCGATAAAAGGTCGTCTGCGAGATTGGAAAGTCCGTCA
>JBBSCM010000053.1:0-17268 GCA_038250295.1 Anaerolineales bacterium
CACCTTACGCGTGTGGTTTAAAGCCTACATCGTCCCGCGAATTTTTGTCCGCTCTTGTGTGAACGGCCAAATAATTGTCGCGGTACAGTATATAAGCAGGTAAAACTGCGTAAGGTGAGTAACTAATTCAAAAAAATCCCTCCAACTTGGAGGGATTTTTTGAATTCACATGTATTCAAGAAGATTGGCAAACCGCAAGCGAAAGTCCTGGAAATTACCAACCGGAAATATAAGGCTCCCAATCGCCATTGTCGGTCAAGTGACGCCCAAAGATATAGGCTGCATTCGCAGGCGGCTCTTTTGGAATGTGCATCAGACGCATGTGAGCCTCGGCCACTTTTCGGCCGCCTTTGTGGTGATTACAGGAAGAACAAGCCGCAACGAGATTTGTCCAATTATGCGGCCCGCCCATGTGACGCGGAATGACATGATCCACCGTCAAATTGACTTCGCGCCTGCCGCAATACTGACAGGTATAATTATCACGCCTGAATATTTCGCGGCGCGTTAACTTCACATGAGGTCGTGGCCTGTGAATTTGAGACTCCAGTCGAATGACGGAAGGGCGCGGGAGCAGCTGCGAAATCGTGCGGATGTGTCCGCGTCCATTCACGATCATATCGGCTTTGCCCGCAAGAAGAAGGCCAATCGCCCGTCGTGTTGAGCATACATGGATCGGCTCAAAATTAGCGTTGAGTACCAGTACCGGTTCGTACATAATGGCTTTGTAATCTGCATGATTATACTGCCAGTTAATTGAATTCGTGATTTCACAAAACCACGAATTGTAACAGGAGCATTTGAAATGAACGTGATGATCGCAGGCGGTTCGGGTTTTCTTGGCAGGGCGCTTACAAAATCTTTTCTCGCAGATGGACACAAGGTTTTTATTCTCACACGCGGCGGGTCTGTACCCGCGGGCGCGCAGGCTGTGAAATGGGATGCAAAAACAACCAGCGGATGGGGACATCTCATCAACGAAATGGATGTGGTCATTCATCTCACGGGCAAGACCCTCGCTTCCTGGCCGTGGACTCCCTCAACGAAACGCGCCTTTCATGATTCTCGAGTCTTTCCCGGACTGGCACTTGCTCAGGCGATTCTGGAAGCTGCCCAGCGCCCAGGCATTTTTATTCAGCAATCAGGCATTAACCACTATGGCTTACACGGTGACCTGGCTGACGAATCCACGCCGCCCGCGGATGACTTCCTCGCCCAGCTCACCGTGCAATGGGAAGGTGCGACTAAATCGGTGGAAGAGCTGGGTGTGCGCCGTGTGGTGATCCGCTCGGCCCCGGTGCTTGCAAAAGAGGGTGGACTACTTTCGTTATTAGCCTTGCCAACCAAATTGTTTGTTGGTGGTCCGCTCGGTGATGGCAAACACGCCATGCCATGGATACATATTAATGATTGGGTTGGCGCAGTGCAGTATTTGATCGCAAACGAGAATGCGCGTGGGGTATATAATCTTATTGCGCCTACACCTACATCAAATGCTGATTTTAATCGTACCCTCGCAAAAATATTACACCGTCCATATTGGTTCTCCACACCCGCCTTTTTATTGAGGACCCTTTTAGGTGAAATGAGCGTCCTTGTTTTGGAAGGCAGGTTTGCCCAGCCCAAACGGCTGATCGAGTCTGGGTACCGGTTCCAGTTTGAAGGTCCGCGTGAAGCGCTGGCCGATTTGTTTACTTAAGTCAAAGGAGAAAAAATCATGAAGCGATTCATTCTGATATTGGCGGTTTTCATCACCGCATGTGGGCCGTCGGTTGAACAACCATCCGTCGTTTTGCCCATCCTTTCAACCGCTACGGCTTATATTGACCCATCGTATCCCAACGCTCAGGTGGAGTTGGCCGCGCCGAATCAAGTGGCAAGCGGAATTGAAGTACGTATGGAGCGGGCGTCAGTGGAAGGAAAGAATGTGAATGCCGATGTTTGTTTCACGTTGCCCGATACATCGGATTGGGGCATTGCGTCTGCAAGTTTAAATTATGGCGGCATCGTTTTGCAGGAATATGGCACTACCCTGGTGAGCGTGCAGGAACCAGCGAATGGCGGAACCGGCTTGCGCTGTGACACGTTGACATTTATTGTGCCGCCGGATGCCGATCTGACGAATGCAACCATCGTAATTGACTCCATTGCGACAACCCCGCGTGAAGATGAATATTGTTCCGTTTATATGCCCAAGATACAACAAGCCATGCTTGACCGCGGCATTGGCATTGTGTTGGATTGTGTCGATGTCAACGGTTCGCTTGCCATGCAGATCTTAAGCATACCGCCGGAATTGACCCAACAACAAGCCGAAGAAATTGTTTACAGCCCTGAATTTTATTCAGTAAAAGGCCCGTGGACGTTTTCTTTCAATTTGGCGCAGTGAAATTCTTGTTGTATAATAGCCGTATGTTTTACACAAGTTTTTCCAACAAATATTATTATTACACCAACCCATAAACCCTTTGCGATGGTGTGCTATGAACGCGCCCTCATCATCGCGGGCGCGTTTTTGTTTGTCAATTTGTAATACAGACCCTAAAGGTTTTAAAAACCTTTAGGGTCTTAGGAGAGATCATGAACATCGATGAACAAGTTGAATTATTAATGCAAGGCACCGAATACGGCGATGAAGATCTTAAGAAAGCCATGACCGCTGAATTACGTGCGCGCTTGTTGCTGGCTGAAAAAGAGGGCAGGCCGCTGCGTGTATATTGCGGTTATGACCCCACCTCCACAGATTTGCATCTTGGCCATACGATCACGATGCGCAAACTTCGTCAGTTTCAGGATCTGGGGCACGAGGTTACATTTCTAATTGGAAGTTACACCGCGTTGGTAGGCGACCCTTCGGATAAGAACAAAGCGCGTCCGATCCTGACCGAGGAGAAGGTCGCCGAAAATGCAAAGACTTATACCGAACAGGCTCACCGCGTGCTTGATCGCGAGAAGACAAAGATTCATTATAACGGCGAGTGGTTATCAAAACTTACACTTGTGGATTTAATTCGCCTGGGTCAAAACTTTACGGTTCAACAATTTTTGGCGCGAGATAACTTTTCCAATCGTTTGGAAAAAGGCGAACCTATTTACATCCATGAAACCTTCTACGCATTGATGCAGGGTTATGACGCCGTTGCCATGCAAACCGATGTGCAAATTGGCGGCACAGACCAGTTGTTCAACATCATTGTGGCCGGGCGAAAATTGCAGGAAGCGCTGGGTCAGAAGCCCTTGGTGGGTATCATCACTGCTATTGTGCCTGGTACCGATGGCGTGCAGAGAATGTCCAAATCCACTGGGAACATTGTGCCGATCAATACGGGTGCAAATGACATGTTAGGTAAGTTAATGTCTGTCCCGGATTCGGCGATGAGCTTGTATATGCGCCTTGTCACACGTTGGAGTCCGCAGGAAATCGATCAGATCGAGAAGGATCTGGCTTCAGGCGCTTTGCATCCACGCGACGCAAAGATGAATATGGCAAATGAGATCACCAGCATTTTTTATGGAGAAGCGGATGCAAAATCTGCTCAGGAAAATTTTGTAAAAACCTTTCAGCAAAAAGAAATTCCAGATGAAATGCCGGAATATCAACTGCAATCCGGACAAACAGTTTTAGATGTTATTCTTGGCGCGAATCTCGCGGAGAGCAAAAGCAAAGCTCGCTCTTTAATTGACCAAAAGGGTGTCCGTCTGGACGGAGAAGCGCTTGAGCGTGGCGATGCGCCTTTTCCTCATAAAGGAGTTTTACAGGTTGGAAAGAGAAAGTTTGTACGTGTGAAATAGCCCGCTAAGAATCAGGCGCAATCCATTTATGGACTACGCCTGATTTTTTGTTTTGAAGCCTTGGTTGACTTTTTGGGCTGAGCTTTTTTCTTATCTTTATTGGCTCTTTTCTCAACCTGGACATCCATCATCTTCAGGAAGGTTTCAACAATATTTGGATCAAAATGAGTCCCCGCTTGTTCACGCAGGTATTTGGCGGCTTTCGCTTTTTTCCATGCCTTGCGATAAGGACGGTCTGATAACAAAGCATCCCACACATCTACAACAGCGAAGATGCGGGCAGCCAGGGGGATTTCTTCCCCCTTTAGTTTCTGTGGGTAGCCGCTGCCATCCCACCATTCATGATGTGAGTAGGGAACATCAAGCGACGGACGCAGGAATGAAATTGGATAAAGCAAGTCAAAGGCATACTGCGGGTGTTTACGCATCTCGATCCATTCCTTATCGGTGAGCGGACCCTCTTTGTGTAGGATTTCATCCGGGACGCCCATCTTGCCAATATCGTGCAGAAGCACGCCGCGGCGCAGGTGGACCAGGTCAGCTTTGGAAATGCCAATAAACCGCGCCAATTCCATGGTCAGGTTGGTGACGCGGTTCGTATGTCCATGTGTTTCTTTATCCCTTAATTCGAGCGCTTTGGCCCATCCAGCCAGCGTCGTATCGTAGGCCAGAAAAAGTTCTTCGTTGGAATGTTGCAGGTTCTCAAATAATTGAATATTGTCAATGGCCGCGGCGGCATGAAGCGCAAATGTTTGAGCAAGGGCAGCCGCGTTCTGATCAAATGCCCCAACTTTTAAGCTATCCAGGGTTATATAACCGATGATCCTGCCATGTGCAATGAGGGGAATTCCCATCCAGGCTCGAATGGTTTCTTCGCTGGCCCATTTTTCAAAGCGGTCATCCGCCATCACATCATCAAGGATACAGGGTTTTCTTAGTTGATTTACGATGAGCAAAAGCTTGTTATCGGCTGGGAAGGTTCGATCTAAAATCACTTCATTGCTGCCAAAGCCCTGTGCGGCTACTATTCTTACATGTTCATCATCCAAAAGCATCATTGTTCCAGAATCAAATGGGACGACTTGCTGCAAAGCCGTCAATATGGTTTTCAACACTGTCTCCAGGTCAAGCGAGGATGTTATTGCTGTTGCGGCCAAACGAAGATTCTCCGCCTCTCGACGGCGTTTACGCTCCGCTTCGAATAAGCGCGCATTTTCAATCGCAACAGCAACTTGTTGGGCAAGACTGCTTAGGAAATCCAATTCTGTCACTTTGAATTCCCGGTCCACGCCGTTGCGCCAAACAACCAGCAAGCCGGTTAAATTATCTTTCGATAGAACCGCTGCGCCCATAATGTGTTCGTTGATCTCAACCTGGGTTCCTTTTACTGCGATAGCGCGAGGGTCGTTGATGGTGTTGTTTACGATCTCCCCGGATTTTCGCAAAGCAATGTTTCCAAGGATGCCAATCCCTGTTTCAATAGGGTCATTCTTAATCTCTTCGGCTTCCACGCCAATTGCCGCGATGGCTTGTAGGAAGGGATTGTCTGGCTTGGACAGGTATACCGCGCTGGTCTCCGCTTTCAACAATTTTATCGCGTACATTACAATGCGTTCAAGCACAAGGTCCAACTGGAGTGTGGCTGAAATATCGCGACCAACTTCTGCGATGGCGGCAGCCTCCTGCGCACGTCGAATGGATTCCTGGAAAAGATTTCCCGATTCGATGGAGATTGAGGCTTGATGGGCGATGCTGACCAGAAAATTCAGCTCGGACTTGTCAAACAGGCCAATTGACTTTAATCTCCAAACGTTAATTGCGCCTATCGCTTCACCATGTAAAATCAATGGGGCGGACATCATCGTATCAAGTTTCGAGTCTTTTTCGGGCGTGCCGGGTACCGTTACTTTACGTGGATCTGTTGCGATCTCGTCCACGATTTCGGGTTTGCCATTTGCAATAACGTTGCCGGTAATGCCTTCGCCAAGCTTGATCGTATGAGATTTCAATTCTTTTTTGTACGCTCCCTGCGCTGAGACTATTTTTATGGTTTGTTTATCATCCTGAAGCAAATAGACCGCCACACTGGAGGCATTAAGCAGGGAAAGCGTGCGTTTCGCGATCTTATTAAGTGCGGGAATTACTTCCTGAGTGGTGGCAATTTCATTTGCAATCTCAGCCAACGCTTCAATGATTTCAGATCGATGGCTTTTTTCCTGGAATAAACGGGCGTTTTCTATGACGATCCCGGCTTGATTCGCAAATGTTTGTATAACGTCAAAATGTTCTTCGCTGAAAAAGTCAAATTTTTTACTGTCAAGATTTAAGTAGCCAATCAATTTTCCTTGTGAGAATAATGGAACCCCCATCCAACTTTTGATATATTCCGAACCCTCAAATTTTTCAAAGCGGCCATCGGCTTGAACATTGGATACGATTACCGGTTGGCGAAGTTTTTCCATTCTGCCCCATTTTTCAAGATTGGTTATGTATTTTTTACCTATCAACTCATCTGCAACATTGCGTCCGGCTAGAATTTCAAAGTGTCCATCCAGGCCTCCCATCTCAATCGATGCGCTGTCGTAAGGCACTAATTCTGCCAGCGAGTCAAAAATAATTTCGAAAAGCCTGTCAAGCTCGATGGATGTGGTTAATGCCTCGGTCGCTTTATGCAATACTTCGGCTTGCTTGCGTCGGCGTTGTTCCGTGTCGAATAAGCGTGCATTTTCGATGGCGACGGAAACATAGCTGGCAACGGTTAAACCGAGCTCCTCATCTGCTTCAGTGAAATGATATGTTTGATAGCTGTCAAGTGTGATCATTCCGATTGTATTAGCTTTGGCAATCAAGGGTATTCCCAGAAATGATTTTACGTTTTCTGTTTCATCGAGGGATTGGTAGCGATCATCAAGATATGCGACATCAACTCGCACAGTCTGTTTTTTTGTGACAACATGGTTGTTTAGGGGGAACTTGTTAAGCATGATGGGTCCATGCCCCGCATGGTCCGACGCCTCTTTTCCAATGGCCGCTAGGATATCTAAATGATCTCCATCCAGAAGCTGGATTGATCCTGAATCTGATGGAATTATTTTGACGAGCTGGTCAAGAATGGCTTGCAGAACCTGATTCAGGTCCAGGGAAGACGCGGCGGCGCGAATCAGGTCAAGCATTGCGGTTTCGCGCTGACGTTGAGCTTGTTCCGCTTCGAAGAGGCGTAGTTTCTCAATCGCGGTTCCTAATCCGCCGGCAATCGTATTCAATAAACGCTCGTCTTCTTCATCGAAGGCATTGGTTTGTGCGCTTTCAATATCGAATACGCCAATAATTCGGTTTTGCACCGAAAACGGGACACAAAGTTCTGACTTGATTCCAGATGCTATTTCAATGTAGTCCGGTTCTTTTGAAATATCATCAACACGTATTAATTTATCCGACATCACTGCTCTACCCGTAATTCCTTCGGTGATAGGGCAGCCACCCTGCCAGTTATTCAAGTTTGGGCCTAAACATGAAGGGTGAGGCGTAAGAATATTTCCCTGATCATTTAATAGTAAAACGCCGCAAACTTCCGTATAAATACTTGCCGTTATTTTAGTCACCTGTCTTATGATCTCATCTTCAGAATCGCTTCGAGTACCTGCCACGGAGGCCGCATGCAGAACAGTCAATGCTTTTACTTGGCGTTCAAGCTTTTTTTCTGCTTCTTTACGCTCAGTAATATCAGTGAGAAACCCTTCAAAAAATAAAATGTCGCCGTTATCATTTTTTACCAATCGTGCGTTTGTAGATGTCCATATTGCTGATCCATCTTTACGGAAGTTTTGGGCTTCAAACTCAACAACTTCTCCATTGGACGTTAGCTCTTCTACAAACTTCTTGCGGGATAAGGTATTGACATGTATCTGTTTACTACCATCATTTACAGAGTGAATCATCTCTTCTGGTGACCCATACCCATATATCCTTGCCATGGCCGGGTTTACCGTCAAGTAGCGCCCGTCAAGCAAAGACTGAAAAATCCCTTCTACAGCATTCTCGAAAATATTGCGATATTTGTTTTCGCTTTCATGCAGTGCCGTCTTTTGGTTTTTGAGTTGGGATTGGTAATAGGCATTACTTAAAATGATCGGTAACTTTAGTAGATAATCACTTTGTTTGACTACATAATCCACTGCCCCGGCTTTTAAAGCAGCAATTGCAGTGTTGATATCTTCCTGGTTTGTAATTAGAACAATTGCAGTTGTTATTTTTCGTTCTTGCGCCAGTTTGATTACATCCAACCCGGAACCATCTGGCAGGCGATGATCACTCAAAATTACATCGTACTCATCTTTTTCCAGCAGTGCAAAGGCATCCTCAATGGTTAGGGCAGTACTGAGCTCGAAATCCCCGTTGTCGGTCTCAAGTGAACGTCGTGTCAATTCAATATGTGTAGAATCATCTTCAATGTACAGGATTCTCATCGTTAAATTTCCTAGTGTTGAACAAAGCAATAAAACGAACAAAAGTTGATCTTTATTATAGGTCAATTCTCATAAGAATAAAATATGGGCTTTATTGCGGGCTTGCAACATATTTAATGAAAAAAGCGAGACCACAAACGGTCTCGCTTTTTGAGGCGTCGAGGGGATTTGAACCCCTGATGAGGGTTTTGCAGACCCTTGCCTTACCACTTGGCCACGACGCCATATATACAATGAGGATTGCTGACTGAATGTATTCCGATCCGCAACCCTCTATGTTTGAGCGGGCGATGGGATTCGAACCCACGACCTTCTCCTTGGCAAGGAGACGTACTACCACTGTACTACGCCCGCGTTTTCTTGGCAATATGATCAGCCGAGAGTGCCGAGACCCAGGATCGAACTGGGGACACCGCGATTTTCAGTCGCGTGCTCTACCAACTGAGCTATCTCGGCAAATGTCTTCTTTTGTTAAGCGTCCGTGATTTTACACGCACTTATATGGATTGTCAAGAAAAGTCTTGAACAATCACTCGAGAATTACTTTTAATTATTCTGCTTCTTGACTTTTTGTATTCGTTTCGATATAATGTTAGGTCGCTGTCCAAAAGGGCGGTTGAATTTGTTTCATTCGGCAGTCATCCAAAATCAAAAAGTCAGGAGAGAAGAATGGCATCTTCTTTGCCCCAAAAAACATACGCACGTATCCCGGTAAAGTTAGACCTTCCCAATTTAATAGAAGTACAGCTTGACTCGTTTGAGAGGCTCAAGAAAGAGGGTTTAGGCGATCTCTTCCATGAGATTTCGCCCATTGAGTCTTATAACAAAGGGATGAAATTATTTTTCCCAAGTCGTGGCCCCGAATCGCAGCAATGGGGGCTTAAATACTGGTTTGGAGAACCCAAGCACAGTATTGAAGAGTGCGTAGAACGCGATCTCACGTATGCCAGCCCATTATATGTTTCTGTTCTGCTTGCCGGCCCGGATGTTCCAGAGCCAATTAAGCAGGACATCTTCCTGGGTGATTTTCCGGAGATGACAGACAAGGGTACATTTATTGTCAATGGCACTGAGCGCGTTGTCGTCTCTCAATTGATTCGCTCCCCTGGTGTTTATTTTGAAGCGCCAGCCGACCGAGCAACCGGCCGTCCGCTGGCAATGGCAAAGTTAATCCCGGATCGCGGCGCTTGGATGGAATTCGAGACGCGCAAATCCGATTATATTATTTTGAAGTTCAACCGCAAACGCACGGTTCCAATTACCGTTTTCTTGCGTGCTCTTGCCGCTGTTAGCGATGGTATCAAAGATTCCCCTATAAAAACTGGTTCAGATGAAGAGATTTTGTCAATTTTAAAGGAAGTTGATAACAATCCTGAACGTCTGTTTATTGCGTCTACCATCAAACAGGAACCTGATTGGGATCTGTCCCATCACTCAATTGCTGAAGCAGCTTTGATCGAGTTCTTTAAAAAGATGCGCCCGGGCGATCCTGCCACGCTTGATAATGCCCGCCAATTCCTTGAAGAGCAGTTGTTTGATCAGAGACATTACGATCTCGAGCGTGTTGGCCGTTACAAGTTAAATCAGAAACTTGATCTGAATATTCCAATTCCACATCGCACCGTTTCAAAGAACGATGTGATTCGTTTGATTCGTCGAATGATTCAGATTAACAATGGCGCTGAACGGCCTGATGATATTGACCACCTCGGTAATCGGCGCGTTAAGACAGTGGGTGAGTTGATTCAGAATAAATTGCGTATCGGCCTGCGTCGTATGGAACGTGTGATTAAAGAGCGCATGTCCATTCGTGATCAGGAACAATTATCGCCGGTGACATTGGTTAACATCCGCCCAGTAGTTGCTGCTTTGCGCGAATTCTTTGGCTCCTCACAGCTTTCACAGTTTATGGATCAAACCAATCCGCTGGCAGAATTACGCCATAAGCGCACACTTTCGGCGTTAGGACCAGGTGGTCTCCGCCGTGAACGAGCCGGCTTTGATGTGCGCGATGTTCACCATTCCCATTACGGACGTATCTGCCCTATTGAAACCCCTGAAGGTCCAAACATTGGCCTCATTGGCCGTTTGGCTTCATTTGCCCGCGTGAATGAATATGGATTTATCGAAACCCCATATCGTAGAGTGTATAAATCACTTCCCGCCGATGATGAGCGTTTGGAAGGATTGACTCTGCGCGAGGATATTTATGATCCCAAGTCTGAAGAATTGCTCTTTAAGTCTGGTTCTACGCTAGATTCCAAGGCTTTGAAGAAGATCGCTAAAATCGGGAATGACGTAAGTATCGTCCCGTTTGTTTCTGAAGAAATTGTTTACCTCTCCGCAGATGCGGAAGATAAATATACTATCGCTCAAGCGAATGCTCAACTGACGGAGAATAAAGAATTCTCTCGTGAGCGTATTTCCTGCCGATACCATTCCGGCTTTTTGTTCTCCAACTCAGAGTCGAGTGATTATATGGATGTTGCTCCACACCAGGTAGTTGGTATTAGCGCCGCATTGATTCCATTCCTGGAGCATGATGATGCGAACCGTGCTTTGATGGGCTCAAACATGATGGCGCAAGCTGTTCCATTGGTGCGCCCTGAAATCCCGCTCGTATCTACTGGTATGGAGGGGCATGCTGCCCTTGACTCTGGTCAGGTTGTGGTGGCTGAAGCTGACGGGGAAGTTGTTTCGGTAACCGGTTCAACCATCACGGTCAAAGAAAAGAGAAGCGGAAACCGCGTTTATCAACTCCGCAAATATCAGCGATCCAACCAAAGCACTTGTATTGATCAACGCCCATCAGTTGTCAAAGGGCAGCTGGTCAAGGCTGGTGATATTATTGCCGACTCTTCATCTACAGATAGCGGCCAGCTTGCACTTGGACAAAATGTGGTTGTTGCCTTCCTGTCATGGGAAGGTGGTAACTTTGAAGATGCGATTCTGCTTTCGGAGCGCCTTGTTCAAGAGGATCGTTTTACTTCTGTTCATATTGAAAAACATGAAGTTGAAGCCCGCGATACGAAACTTGGCCCTGAAGAGATCACGCGCGACATCCCCAATGTGGGCGATGACGCGATCAAAGACCTCGATGAAAACGGAATCATTCGCATTGGTGCAGAAGTTGGTCCGAATGATATTCTTGTCGGCAAGATCACTCCTAAAGGCGAAAAAGAACTTACACCTGAAGAGCGTTTGTTGCGAGCCATTTTTGGCGAGAAGTCCAGAGACGTAAAAGATACTTCATTGCGTATGCCTCATGGCGAGCGCGGTAAAGTTGTTGATGTCAAAGTATTTACCCGCGAAGAAAATTCCGATCTTTCAGCTGGCGTGGATATGATGGTTCGTGTCTCTGTTGCTCAACGCCGTAAGATCACGGCGGGTGACAAGATGGCCGGTCGACACGGTAATAAGGGCGTGGTTTCCAAAGTCGTTCCAATTGAAGATATGCCATTCCTTGAAGACGGTACACCGGTTGACCTTATCTTGAATCCGTTGGGCGTGCCTGGTCGTATGAATATTGGTCAGGTTTTGGAAGTTCATCTTGGTTGGGCGGCAAAGCGAATGGGCTTCCGCGCAATTACACCTGTCTTTGATGGCGCAAGCGAAGAGCAGATTGAAGCCGAACTTGCTCGTGCGTGGATTATGGATCAAGCCTGGAAGGAATCGGCTGAACGTGCCTGGGAGTGGATTAAAGAGCAGGAGTATGATCCAAATTCCATTCAAGATGACGATGAAGTCCGACGTTTATATCTTGAACATTGGTTGGGCAAGCGTAAATATGATGTTTACAGTTTGGTCGATGCGGACTACGCGCGTCATGCCACGGCCAAAGAATGGTTGCGCGAAAAGGGCTATTCCAACCCTGAGGAAATCCTGCTCGACGACCGCGATGTGGCGAATCCTGATCCAGAAGTAGATGAGATGACAGTCCATGCCTGCCTGCGTTTATGGATGGAAGTCAACGGAATCACGCGTCGCGTTGCTGAGGACAAAGTTTATGATACTGCTCAGGAATTGGCAAAGGAGAAGGGGATTCCGCTGCCAACCCTTGGAAAACAAATGTTGCGTGATGGCAAGACAGGCATTCCGTACGATCAACCTGTAACAGTTGGTGTAATGACGATATTAAAATTGCATCACCTTGTTGAAGATAAGGTCCATGCGCGTTCCACCGGCCCATACAGTTTGGTTACACAGCAGCCACTTGGCGGTAAAGCGCAGTTTGGTGGTCAACGCTTTGGTGAAATGGAAGTGTGGGCGCTCGAAGCCTATGGCGCAGCGCATACCCTTCAAGAGATGCTTACCGTCAAGTCAGATGACGTTCAGGGCCGCGTAAATACATATGAAGCGATTGTCAAGGGCGAGCCAATTGAAGAGCCGAGCATCCCTGCATCCTTCCGAGTGCTTGTCAAAGAGTTGCAATCTCTTGGCCTTGCCGTTGAAGCGATCAACGAAGGCGGCGATGTGGTTAAATTTGGCAAGGACGAAGAGAAGATGCATCCGCCCAAGCATGACACAGGTTTGCTGAGTCTCGGAGAGAATCAAAGTAGAAAGAAGTAGGATTTCCTATTGACTTGGCTGATATGGCGTGATAAACTATTCAGCCGTTGCCTGTGAAAGCAAGAGTGGCTTCTTTACCCCCACTCGACTCAATCGGTAACTACAAATGAGGCCATCAGGAATTGTTGTTGATGGTCTCATTTCTTGCGAATATTGAAACGTAATCTTGAAAGAATTTGTAATCGGAGGCAAATGTGCCGACAGTAAACCAAATGGTCCGCAAAGGCCGCAAAAATAATAAGACAAAAAGTAAGGCACCTGCTTTGCAGTTCACATTGAACAGTTTTAAGCAGCGTCGCGTACGTCAGGATAAAGGCGCGCCACAAAAACGTGGTGTTTGTACTGTTGTCCGCACCATGACGCCCAAGAAGCCAAATTCAGCCTTGCGGAAAATCGCTCGTGTTCGTCTGACCAACGGTATTGAAGTCACGGCTTATATTCCCGGTGAAGGTCACCAATTGCAGGAGCACTCTGTTGTGTTGGTACGTGGTGGTCGTGTGAAGGACCTGCCAGGTGTACGATATCACATTGTCCGTGGTTCTCTCGACACAACCGGCGTGGCCAATAGAAAACAGGGCCGTTCAAAATACGGCGCGAAGCGCCCGAAGTAATCATTAGATGGAGTAATAAAGCATGCGTAGAGCAAAACCTGAGAAACGGGAAATCCTTCCCGACATCCGATTTAATAGCACCAACGTGCAGACCATGGTCCAGCATGTGCTAAAGAGCGGCAAGAAGAGCACAGCCCTTCGTCTGATCTATGGCGCAATGGATTTGATCAAAGAGCGCACTGAGAAGAATCCTTTGGATGTCTTTGATGGTGCGCTTAAAAATGTAGGCCCAGCGATGGAAGTTCGCCCTCGTCGCGTAGGCGGTGCAACCTATCAAGTGCCAATGGAAGTTTCACAGGATCGCCGCACTACCTTGGCGCTTCGCTGGATTCTTTCTGCGGCAAATGATCGTTCTGGCAAGTCTTTTTCCGATAAGCTTGCTTCGGAACTGATTGACGCTTTTAACGAAACTGGTTCAGCCATTCGTAAACGCGATGAAACACATAAAATGGCAGAAGCTAACCGCGCTTTCTCCCATTACCGTATTTAGTTTTAATAATATCTTTATAAGGAAAAGTAGTTAGTATGGCACGCGCGCATCCGTTAGAAAAATACCGAAATATAGGCATTATTGCCCACATTGACGCCGGGAAAACGACAACCACCGAGCGTATCATGTTCTATACCGGCATGACTCACCGTATCGGCTCAGTGGATGACGGTACAACAGTGACTGACTGGATGGTCCAAGAGCGTGAACGCGGCATTACCATTGTCTCAGCAGCTGTTTCAGCGGAGTGGAAGGGATATCAAATTAATATTATTGATACTCCCGGCCATATCGACTTCACCGCTGAAGTTCAACGTTCTTTGCGTGTATTGGATGGCGGAGTTGTAGTGTTTGATGCCGTGCAAGGTGTAGAACCTCAGTCGGAGACTGTATGGCGTCAGGCGGATCGTTACGGTGTGCCGCGTATTTGTTTTGTTAATAAGATGGATCGTGTTGGTGCCTCCTTTGAACGTACTATCGAAACAATTATTGATCGTTTAGGCGCTAATCCAATTCCGATGCAAATCCCCATTGGCTTTGAAGCAACTTTTAAGGGTGTCGTCGACCTTCTTACAATGAAGGCTGTTATATGGGAAGATGATCTGGGTAAAGATCCGCATATTGTTGAAATTCCAGAAGACCTGAAAGAAAAAGCCCGGGAATATCGCGCAAAGATGGTGGAAAAGATCGCTGAACTTGATGATGCATTGACAATGAAATTCCTTGAAGCGCAGGAAATCAGCATAGAAGAACTCAAACTTGCTTTGCGTAAGGGTGTGCTTGCAAATAAGACCGCTCCCGTGTTTTGTGGTTCCTCTTTAAAGAATAAAGGTGTTCAAGTACTGCTTGATTCGGTTGTTGATTATCTCCCTTCCCCGGCGGATAAGCCAATTATTACCGTATCTGAACCGGGCAACCCGGAAAGCACCTTTGATATTCCAGCACAGGACGATGCTCCTTTGGGCGCATTGGTTTTTAAGATCGTGACCGATCCTTATGTAGGTCGCCTGGCTTATGTTCGTGTTTACTCCGGGGTATTGAGTCAAGGCCAAACAGTACAGAATACAACTAAAAAAGGTAAAAAAGAGCGAATTGGACGTTTGATTCGGATGCATGCTGATCATCGCGAAGATGTAACCGAGATACGTTCCGGTGACATCGGCGCTGTATTGGGTTTCAAAGAGAGTTTTACAGGCGATACACTTTGTGATACCAAGGCTCTCGTTCTTGAGAATATTTCCTTCCCTGACCCAGTGATCTCTATTGCTATTGAACCCAAGAGTTCTGCTGATCAGGAAAAGATGGGCGAAGCCCTTCGCAAATTGGCTGAAGAGGATCCTACACTTCACGTACACTCAGACGAGGATTCTGGCCAAACTATTCTGGCTGGTATGGGTGAGTTACATCTTGATATTATCGTAGATCGTTTGTTACGCGAATTTAGAGTGCAGGCAAATGTTGGCGCTCCTCGCGTTGCATTTCGTGAGTCAATTACCAGAACAGTTAAAGAAGTTAATTACAAGTATGCCAAACAATCTGGTGGTAAAGGCCAATATGGTCATGTCGTATTTTCCCTGGAGCCAGGTGAACGTGGAAGCGGTATTGTATTTGAAAATAAAATTGTGGGCGGTTCCATTCCCAAAGAATATATTAACCCAATTGAAAAAGGCGTAAAAGAGGCTGCTGAAGGCGGTGTGCTTGCTGGGTATCCTGTTGTTGACATAAAAGTCACGCTCTTTGATGGTTCTTTCCATGAAGTTGACTCAAGCGAAATGGCGTTCAAGATGGCCGCTATTTTGGGCTTCAAGGAAGGCGTAAACAAGGGGCATCCTATTTTGCTTGAGCCGATGATGAAGGTCGAGGTTGTCGTTCCAGAAGAGTATCTTGGTGATGTCATGGGGCAGATCAACAGCCGCCGTGGTTTGATCCAGGGTATGGAAGTTCGCTTGGGAAATGCTCAGGCCATCAAGTCAATGGTTCCTTTGGCGGAAATGTTTGGATATGCAACACAGCTTCGTTCTGCAACACAAGGACGCGGTGTGTTTAACATGGAATTTGACCACTATGCGCCAGTATCGCAGTCGGTGGCGGAAGAAATCTTAAAAGCGTAAATGTTTTCATAATTTAAGGAGTTTTTCAAAATGGCGAAGGTAAAATTTGACCGCAACAAACCGCATCTGAATGTGGGGACGATGGGGCACATCGATCACGGGAAAACGACGCTGACAGCGGCAATCACCAAATATGCTGGTTTTTCGGGTCAGGCAGACTTTCGGGCGTATGACTCGATTGACAACGCGCCGGAAGAAAAAGCCCGCGGCATCACGATTAACATCGCGCATGTGGAATATCAAACCGACAAACGCCATTATGCGCATGTGGATATGCCCGGTCACCGTGACTACATCAAGAACATGATCACCGGTGCGGCTCAAGTGGACGGCGCCATTCTGGTCGTGGCGGCTCCCGACGGTCCGATGCCGCAGACCCGCGAACACGTCCTGCTCGCTCGTCAGGTGGAAGTCCCTTCCATAGTTGTCTTCCTGAACAAAGTGGATATGATGGATGATCCTGAACTGCTGGAGTTAGTGGAACTCGAACTGCGCGAACTATTGACCAGTCAGGGCTTCCCGGGCGACACCACCCCGATCGTGCGCGGATCCGCCAAACTGGCATTGGAAAGCGCGAGCACCGATCCGAATGCACCTGAGTACGCCTGCATCAAAGAGTTGCTGCGCGTGGTGGACGAATACATTCCCGAACCGAAGCGTGATACAGAAAAGCCGTTCATGATGTCGGTGGAAGACGTATTCTCGATCAAAGGACGCGGCACGGTGGTGACGGGTCGTATCGACCGCGGCATCATCAAGATCGGCGAACCGATCGAGATCATCGGCTTGCGCGAGACCAAGAACTCGGTAGTGACGGGTGTGGAAATGTTCCACAAGTTATTGGATGAAGGCAGAGCCGGTGATAACGTCGGCTTGCTCCTGCGCGGAATTGAGCGTGAGGATGTGGAGCGTGGACAGGTGTTGGCCAAGCCGAAGTCGATCACCCCGCACAAGAAGTTTTTGGCGGAAGTGTACGTATTGAAGAAGGAAGAAGGCGGACGCCACAAGGCGTTCTTCAGTGGCTATCGACCGCAGTTCTACATCCGCACGATGGATGTGACGGGAGACATCACCCTTCCTGAAGGTGTGGAAATGGTCATGCCCGGAGACAACGTGAACCTGACGGTTGAGTTGATCGTTCCTGTGGCACTTGAGCAGGGTTCCAAGTTCGCCATTCGTGAAGGCGGTCTGACCGTCGGCGCCGGTGTCGTGACTAAAATTAGTGAGTA
>JBBSCM010000054.1:0-17198 GCA_038250295.1 Anaerolineales bacterium
GAGTGACATACCTGACACGAGAGTGTGTCGCCATGAACCTGATGCATCGGATTTTCATCTCCGCCGGGAATGGCTTCTGCATGGCAGTCCGTGCATTTCGGTGATTCCATGCCGGCCAGGCGATTCACTTCAGCGGTTTCGGCATCAGTGGCTGTACCATGCAAGTCTGCGCCTTCATGACATTTAACACAGTTCATACGCGCTTCGCGGAAGTGCACATCCCCGGCAATTCCTTCATTTTTCCCGAGGAACTCATTTCCCACACGGCTGCCATGACAGGCGGTGCACGAACGGGTCATGGGCGGGGTCTTTTCAAACACATGACCGGTGAACAATCCGCCGCCGACGTTCTTTGGCTGGCTGACATGACATTCACCACAGGTGGTGTGGCAGGTAGCGCAGTGGTTGCCAAACATTTCTTCAAGAGCCGGGTGATTTTCAGGTACATTACCGGCGCGTGATTCAATCGCTGTCCAATAGCCCTGCTGGGTGGAGTGAAGCGCGAACGGGTATGTTGCGGTCTGGTCTGAATGGCAATCGCCGCAGTATTTTTCAGGTTCAGAACTTGGGCTGGCGATCAGTCCTTCGTGAGCAATTTCTTTATCTGGTGATTGGACGCCGTTATGGCAATCCACACAGGCGATCTGCCCGTGGTCGGTGGGCATGAACTTTTCACTATCAACGAGCACTTTCTCCCATGGCTCCAACGGAGCCACATCGCCCCCTCAGCCAACCCCTTTGGATTCTGCTTCTGCAACCACAACAAGCTTGGCTGTGTCTATCAGACGTTGTTTCTCGGTATGGCAGTTCAGGCACTCGTTAACGACTGGCGCGGCGGTAGCTGTGGCTTCGGCTGTTGTTGGGCTTTCAGTTACAGCAACTGTCGGTGTGGGGGATTTTGTTGTGCATGAGGAAATCACAACCAGGACAAATATTAGGAAAGCGATGTTTTTTAGTTTTGACACGATTACCTCTTAATTGTGTAATGTTTCACAAATTATATTCTAGTATCTTATACAAATAAGTGATTTATATAACCTTTGCTTATTAGACTTACTTATCAGGAAGTATTACCTGTAGGAATGAGAAATTTTCCGTATCCCCGCGCATCACGCCTGACCTCTAAACTGCCGCTGTTTAGCAGCCTCGCAGAATTAAAACAAAAACCGCATGAATCCATGCGGTTGAAATAACCTTTCAAATCTAAGCGAAATAGCTTTACTTGCTTATATCATTAACGTAATCGATTGCGCCTGAGCAGGCTCCAGTAAGAAGTGGTGAGACGTTCTCCCAATTCAGTTCCAACCCCAAACCTTGCGCATGGGTGATCCCCTCTGCCAGGCATCCGCCGCCGGCATTGTAGTTGACCAATGTGAATTTCCATAGATCTTCATACGAAGCGACATCACCGGGTGATTGATCTGTATAATTCCGCATCACCTGACCCGTCTGTTCACAATTAGCGATCATGGTATGCGCAAAGACACCTACTGAAAAATCCGCTTGTGTAAGATCAAGCCCAAGCGGACAATCGTCGCAGATCGCATTGACACTTCCGACCAAGGCGCTGCGCAATAAGGCTTGTTGTTCATCGTCCAGATGCATATATCCAGCGCCGCACAAACCGTCTTCCAATATGAGCGGGCAGAATTGATTATAGAACGAACGATTCCAGAATAAAGTAGTGTCTGCCCCGTTCTCTGTCAGTTGACCCAGGCCCACATCACCTTCGACCCGATAAATGCCCGGCCAAAACTGGCTTTCACGCGCGAAGAGATTTTTCAATAATCGCGCGGGTACACCTGTTTCCAGGGCCGTACTCAGGATCAATTCATCGAACTGATTTTGCCATTCATTCACTGCTGAACGTGATTTTTCAAGTCCGCATTGATTTACGCCACCGTTTGCATCCAATCCGCCATCAGAACAGCTGCTTGCATCCACTGCACCTTGCAGGATCAAGTTCGCGGCTAAATATGTATAAGGAATATCGCTGGATAATTCCTCGCTTTGATTGGGTGTGGTCAGCCATTTGGGCGGTCCGCCAACGGGAGGAAACACATTCCATGAGTCTGCGCAGGTGGCAACGGCCTGGCCCTGCCATTGCGGGGAGAGTACATCCACATACCAGTACAGTTGATCGGGATCGCCTTCATCTACTTTTTGCACACGTACTTGTGCGCTGTATATGAGACTGCTATCGCCATAAGTTGAATAAGCCCAAAATTCAACCTTCACGCCGTCCTTGTTTGTTTCGGGGATATGGAATTTACAAGTATCGACCCCGTCGCAATCGAAGGGTTGACCGTCATATGTGCCTTCAACACGGTTGATCGATTCATTGGGCAAGGGTTCCTGCCCGGCGATGACGAGCGTTGGGGTGGTCTCACATATATTCGTGGACGTGCTTAGGACTGCTTCGCAATCTTCCAGGGAGATCCATGCGCTGGCAGGCGCGAGCTGCATGGCTATTTCTTTTTCCGCGGGCCAGCTATCCACAAAAACAGTGTAATACCCTTTGCAGGTTGCCTTTTCGTTGGTTATGCACGGAGGCTGAGTCGTCCATTTTTCATATATTGTTTCGCCGCAATCTCTATATACTTCCCCGGGGAGCGGCGGCCCTTCATGATCTATAATGACCGAACAAGCCTTTTTTTGATCTGCCCATCTAGCCATATACCATTCGAAGGCCGTATATTCAACCGTGATGGCTGTGACACGGTCCGGGCCGGGTGGGGGATTGGGAGCAGAAGCAGGCTGGGGTTTACGCGTGAATGCGGTGCCCGATAGGGCGATCATCATTGACAGGAGTCCGAGCATCCAGCGGCGTGACATGGAACAAACAAAGCCCGCCTACATTATAAGCGGACTTTGCGCCAGTGGCTATTTCTTTTTTGCTGATTTTGGCTTGCTTTCAGTTTGTAATGATTCCAGGGTTTCGGCATCGCGATTAAGGTTGCTTTTTCGCAAATATAAACTTAGGACATAAATGCCCATGACAATAAAGGCAACCGCATATCCTGCGATCATATAGCCTGAGGTATCGGGGATGGCTTCTTGAAACATGGTTTTCTCCTGTTACATTGAGACGTTAAGTTTGAGTTGTTCGACCTTTTCCTGCAGGACGCTAAGGCGGATGCGATGCCACATCAGGTCAATGAAGATGATGGTGAAGGCGAAAAGGGCGAAGAAGAAGGCAATGCGCATATCGGGGGTCATGGCCAACTTATCCTGATTTTCGTTTGCCGCGCCGATGACAACCGGGTGAATGGATTGGAACAGGCGGATAACCATAAAGGTAATCGGAGCACTGATGCCGCCCAAGAGTGTGTAAACTGCGCCAAAGCGCGCGCGTTTTTCAGGGTCTTCAATTCCCTGCCTTAACATGAAGTAGGCAATGTAAATTAGCTCAGTGATGGCTGCGGTGGTAAGGCGTACATCCCATGTCCACCAAGTGTTCCAGGCGGGGCGGGCCCAAATGGAACCAAGCACAATGGTGATGAAGAAGAACATGGTGCTCACTTCCACCGCGGCGACTTCAAAGCGGTCCCATTTCATATCTTTTTTAATGAGGTAAATGATGCCTGCAAGTGCGGCAACAATAAAGCCCAGCAAGCCGACCCATGCGGTTCCGATATGAAAGTAGAAGACACGCTGGACATTTCCCATCACAAGCTCGGTGGGGGCAAACACGAGCGCGAGATATGTGGATACTGCCAATACGATAATGGAGACAACATCAAGAATTTTTAGCGCTACTGGTTTTGGTTGCATAAGAACTCCTTGTTAAGATTTTTTATTACAAATATTAAATTTTATCTGATAAAGATAACTGAGAAGCAGTTTGTTGGCTACGTAGAATATGTAGGTTTTTCCTTTATCCGCTAATCTTCCCCAATCTGCGCGAATTGACCTTCAGATTAGCGTAAACTCGTGGAGATTAGCGGATTCTCAACCAGAAAGCCTGGGTTTGGAAATCAGGTTTTTCTTATGCGCTTGCCCTATCCGTACATGTCTCTTATTCTTCGACAACGTAATCAAACACCATGAATGCCACGGCGATAAAAATGACATCATAAACAATGAGAATGTTAAGCGGCGCAAGGATCTCCGCAAATTCTGCGCCGACCAAGAGACCGCCGCTTGCCTTGACCGAAGCCAGCAAAACGGGGATCGCAACTGGGAACAGCAGGATCGGCAGTAATATCTCTCGTGTGCGCGTCTGCGCCGACATGGTAGAGAGTAATGTTCCGACGGCGGTATACCCAATGGAGCCAAGCAGGATCACGCCGATCAGATCAAAGCGAAACAGATTTACATTGTATAGCAAGCTGTAAACAGGCAGGACAACCGCTTCGACAATCAACATAAAGGCCAGGTTGCTGATGGCTTTTCCAAAATAAATGGAAGAGCGGTCCACAGGTGCAAGCAGGAGTCCATCCATACAGCCGCGATCTTTTTCAACAGACATGGAGCGGTTGAGGCCGAGTGTGCCCGCAAAGGCAAAGGTTGTCCACAAGACGCCCGCAGTAACCGATTGACGTGTCTTGATATCCAACTCCAGGGCAAAGTTGAAGATGATAATAACCAGCAGGGAAAAGACCAGCATTGCTGAAATTAGTTCAAACGAGCGGAATTCTGCAAGAAGGTCCTTCTGCACGATAGCAAGAGTTGCTTTTAGCAGGGAAGGTTGAGCAGCAGGTGAAACAAGATGGGACGCTTCCTTCTGCTTCATACTTTCTGTTTTTCGTTTTTTGCTTGTTGATTTCACAGCCATAATTAATCTGCCAGCGCTTGTTTGTAGAAACCCAGCAGGTTGGTTTTTTTCAATTGCTTGCGGGTTGTGGATGCAGTGATCACACCGCGTGAAAGAATATCAAAGCGTGTGGCGATATCCTCCGCGCGCGCCAGATCGTGCGAGGTCATGACCACCGTGCGCCCGTCTGCTGCCACGGAGCGAAGCACATCATCCAGCATTTCTGAGGCATCCTGATCGAGCCCTGTATAAGGTTCATCGAACAACATCACCTCGGGGTCGTGGATCACGGCGCGTCCAATGGCGAGTCGTTGCTGCATGCCGCGTGAGAAAGTGCGGACCAGATCCTTGCGTCTTGGTTCAAGCCCCACCATTTCTAATACATCCGTGATGCGGGTCTCCATATTCCCAATACCATACATGCGCCCATAAAAGCGCAGGTTTTCCTCCGCGGTCAGGTCTGGATATAACAATGGCATGTGCGAGACCACGCCCAATTTCGCGCGGACTTGTGCCGCCTCGTTGGGGAGTGAATGACCCGCTACATGTACACTGCCCAAAGATGGACGTGAAAGCGTGGCAAGGATTCGCAGGAAGGTGGTCTTGCCTGCCCCGTTAGGGCCAAGCAATGCCACAAATTCTCCCGGCTCCACTGAAAAATCCAGTCCGCGCAGGATGGTTTTGAGTCCAAATCGCTTGACGAGTTTTTTGACTTCGATCATGTGAAGTTAATAATTTGTAATCGATATATTACTAATTACAAATTACCCTTTCCTCTTCAACGCGCTCTTCAATTCACTGCGGCGGGCTTGATAAGCTTCATCAGAAAGCTTGCCTGAGCGGTGCAGATCATCCAGCGCGATGATGGCGTCCATGGTGGATTCGGGATCATCGAATTCGTCCTCATCACTCTCTTCTTCATCCATTTCTTCGGGGCGTTTACGGTCACGCAGGAACATCCATGCGCCTGCAAGGATAAGTACCATGCCGAAAGCGCCTATGCCGATCAGGAGTGTTTTGTTTTGGGTTATGTCAGGGTTAACCGCGGTTGTTTCTGGTTCGCCCTTCAGTGTAAATTCATAGCTCTCATCTTTGCCGAGTCCGTTGGCAGTGTACACATGGAAGTTCGTAGTTTGTATCGCTTGAATGCCGCCATCGGTTAATATGTCACCGTTTGCTTCCACGCCTTCAGGCAGGAGCAGGGTTAATGAATTAATAGGCAGGATTGCGGGTTGTGAGATGACGATCTCTTTTGCTTTCGGGATGGATGCAAATGCGATCAATCCATAAGGTGTTTCACTGGGCGGCATGGCAAAGCCGTTATCTGTTGGGACGAAGGGCGCGCTGTCCTGTGCGGCTTCATAGCCAAGTTTTTCTGCGCCTGCGGGGAAGGCAATGAAAGGCACAATTTGTTCAGTGCCCATGTTGATGAGCACGGTTTCAGTGCCTGTGTTGGTGATCGAATACACTGCAAAGATCTGCACAGTGCCTTCACCCGCAAAGTCGAAGAACATCTGGAGTGATTCGATTTTCAGAGCGGAAAGATCCTCTGTGGCCGCGTACACAACAATAGGCTCAATGAACAATTCGGTCATACCTGCTTCGACAACTGCAAATTCTGATTGATAAGCCAGTCCATTTACTTCCACTTCGGCGATGTAAATTCTATTTTCTGGAATTTCGATATTCTCGAATTTATAAGTTCCATCTGCGTTGGCGGCGGTTTCATAGGAGGCTGTTTCCTGCGGGCCGGCACTGGGGTCGACCCCATGCTCAAAGGCGGTCAATTTCACTTTGATATCAGACGGCAGGTCTGTGCCTGTCTGATTGTCGATTGTGCCGCTGACGTTGCCCACTCCTGCAACAGGGACCGCTTCAGGCGTAGCCGCAATCTGGGTGCCATCAACAGGCGTTGTCTCAGCGGATGGGGTGCCTGCCTCAGCGCTGACGGGAGTCTCCGAAGCAGGAGCAGCAGTCGGTGTGGGAAGAACCGCGGCGAAGGTCAGAGTCCGAATATACATTGCAACTGCTATGGCTTCGTCATCTTTAATATCAGTTCCAAAATTCCCCTCGCCGCTTTTGACCATTTCAACAATATCATTTTCAGAGAGAGCAGACATCATTTCAAGATTGTTGAATTTATCCGCGCAATCGGCTGTACAGTTTGCATCGAAAAGATTTTTACCGAGTTCAATTTGTTCGGGCATGGTGTGAAGCGTCAGTGCGTAAGCAACCACATCCCAACGCTCCTGATCGTTCAAACTTGAAAATGGAGGCATGAAGCGTTCGAGGTTGCCTTGCGTAACCATGCTGAACCAGGCAGAAGGTAGTGCGTTTTGCGCAAATGCAGGCAGCCCGATCGGGGCAACAGAGACGGGCAATTGTTTTCCCTGTTCACCGTCACCAAGTCCGGTTTCGCCGTGGCAGGCTGCGCATTTTTCAACATAAATCGCAGCGCCGTTTGAAACATCGGGCGCACGGGCAGGATAGAGCGGGCCCAGGGTGGGCGCTGGGGTTGGAGCCACATAACCAGGCGGTGGAGTAACATCTGCCGCGAGGGTGAAGTTACATGCAGTGAGTAAAATTGTGATTACTGCTAAGAGTATTGCGTGACGTAGTTTCATTAATTCAATTTCCTCAATTGGCTTCGTAATACATAATTCGTAAAATGGCACATCACTTATTATGTATTAGTTTAATGATTTCCCGCACGAAGGACAGAACTTATCTGACACCAAAACAGGCTTGCCGCATTTTGGGCAGAAGCCCGCAGATTTGCTTTTGTGCTGCCGGCGGCGCGCGGCGATCATGGATTCGATATCATCATCGCTGTCTGCAAAGACGGGGGAGTTCGAGCCGGTATCTGCGCGGCCTGCGACCGTGGCTTTTTCAATGCGGGCTTCAGCATCGATGGCCGATGAAGATATGGGCGCAAGTTCATCGAGCTTGCGAAGAATATCAGCTCCCTTTTGCAGGAGCGAGGCGCGTTGAGCGGGATAATCTTCCGCGGGTATTTTCCCGAGGTTATGATCAAAATCCAATTCCTGTAACGAGTTGATCACGCGGTCGCGTTCCGCTTTGAGGGCGGAGACTTCATTTGATTCAGTTTTACGGCCACGGTGCGCGCCTGCGGTAAATGGCGCGTATAAATAAACACCAACGATGACGAGTACAGCCAGTACGAGAAAGATTGAGCCAAGTTCCATTTTTAATAGCCCCTTATTCCATGTTTTGAATAACAGATTTGATTTCATCCAAGGAAGCGAATGGACCAACTTTTACATGGCGCAAAATTCCTTCGCGATCGATGAAATAAGTTTCGGGTACGCCCATTTGGCGGTTTAAAATACTCGAGATGTTGGATTTCAAGTCGGGAGCATTTGGGAAGCTAATGTTGAATTTTGTAAGGTATTCATTTGCACCGGCGGGTGTATCCACATAATCCACGCCGATCAATACCACATCGCCGCCGTCCTTATAGAATTGCCAGGCTTGTTCCAATTCGGGCGCTTCCTGTTCGCAGGGCTTGCACCACGAAGCCCAGATGTTGATCACAACGATCTTGCCTTGAAAGTCTGAGAGTTTCATCTCAGACTGGTTGTTGTATTCATAGCCTTCGTAATAAACAAGGTCAAAATCGGGAACGGGTTCGCCAATGATCGCCATCGGGTTGCGGGCACGCTGTAAGCCAAAGCCAACCAGCGCGAGCAGTCCCACGAGAAATGCCCAGATGACGATTTGGGCCCAGATGGGTACGCCGCGTCTGGCGTTTGTTGTTTCTTCAGTCATAAAATTCTCCAAAATCCCTCAGGGTGAGCGGGATTTATTTTTGTTTCTTTAATTCTTCTTCGAGACGTGCCACATAATCATCTTTTGTGGATGATGAAGATTCGCTTCGCGCTTCGTTCGAACCTGCTGAGACCGCTTTGGGCTTGGTCCACTCTTTGAGAGAGCGGAAGAGCACAACTGCTCCAGCAAGGATAATGGCTGGGGGCAAAATATAAATAAGCCAGTTCAGCCCTGTCAACGGCGGTTGAGCTAGAACCCTGTCACCGTATTGATCTACAAAGTGCTGCAGGATCTGATCTTCGGTTTTTCCCTCGGCAAGCATGGTGCGGATCAGTTCACGCCAGTCCTTGCAAGCATCTGTGGGGCACACATCCAATGGCGTGCTTTCACAAACGGGGCAATATAATTTGTGCGCGATCGCATTCACTTCGTCGTCGGTGGGAGGGGTATCCTGCGCAAACGCGGCCCCTGTATATAAAGCAGCAAGAAGTAGCGCGAGGGTGAGCCCGAGCAAATATTTTTTCATATCCATCTCCAACGATTCACATTAATCTGCTGCGCTGGGTTGGCCTGCATGTTTACTTACGCTTCGCGCAGCGCTCGCGGGTTCATCGGCCGGGTCGCGGTCTGGCCAGGCGGCAACAATAATGCCGGCCAAAAAGAGCAAGCAGCCGATCCATAACCAGTTCACGAGCGGATTAACAAAGATCTTGAATGTGGCGCCAGCATTGGATACCGGCTGCCAATCCACAAGCAGGATGTATAGATCATCCCGCAGGGTGGAGCGATTGCCTGGAATGGTCATGTTTTGTTGTGAGTCAAAGTAATAGTCAATGCGTGGCTTGAGCTGGCCCAGGTAAACGCCGTTTTCATAAATATCGACTACAGCGCGGGTATAGTTCACGCCCGCGCCAATGTCATCCCATGAGGCCAGTTCGCGATATTCAATGGTATAGCCCGCCAGGTTGAGTTGTTCTCCCTTGGATAGTGTTCCCTGTGTTTCAGATTGGAATATCTCAATGCCGAGAATGCCGATTGCCATCAATGCGATGCTGATATGGATAATGTAACCACCATAGCGTCTGCGATTGCGCCCCGTCAGGGTCCATAAAGCGGTGAAGAAATTTTCACCCTGTGCATTTTGTCTTGCACGGGCACCGCGCCAGAATTCCTGGACGGTTACAAACAGGATGAACGCAATCAGGAAGAATCCGATCAAGGCGCCGGCAATTTTTGTGTAGGTAAAGAACAGACTCACGGTCACGATGAGAGCGGCGAGAGCAGATTTCCACATGGAGCGGCCAAGAGTCTGAATAGTGGAATGTCCCCAGGCAGAGAGAGGCGCAACGCCCATCAAGAAGAGCAGAGATGCAAAGAGCGGGGCTGTAGCCCGTTCATAAAATGGCGGGCCGACTGTTACTTTTTGACCTGTGAATAACTCGGAGATGAGCGGGAAGATTACGCCCCAGAAACATACAACCAGAATACTCATGAACAACAGGTTGTTTAGCAGGAATAACGCCTCACGTGAAAGCATGGACTTCATCTCTGTTTCGCCGTGTAAATTCGGCCAACGCCAAATGAGCAGGGCAATCGATGTGGCGAGAGAGATTCCGATAAAGGCGAAGAACAACGGTCCGATGGCGCTTTCTGCAAAGGCGTGAACCGATGAAAGCACACCGGAACGGGTGAGGAAGGTGCCGAAAATAACCAGGGAGTAAGTCAGGATCACGAGGATCATGTTCCAGTGTTTGAGCAATCCGCGCTTTTCCTGGATCATAACGGAATGTAAAAATGCCGTGCCTGTCAGCCATGGCATGAAGGCCGCGATCTCAACGGGGTCCCAGCCCCAGTAACCGCCCCAGCCTAATACATCGTAAGCCCAGCGTCCACCCAGCACGAGGCCAAAAGAGAGGAAGAGCCATGCCCATAAAGACCAGCGGCGGGTGAGGCGGATCCAACGGTCATCGGTGCGGCCGGTAATGAGCGCCGCCATGGCGAAGGCATACGGGATCACGAAAGAGACGAAGCCAAGATAAAGCATGGGCGGATGTATGACCATGCCCGGGTGGCGCAGGAGCGGGTTCAATCCCTGACCATCTTGCGCGGTAAAGAGAGTCGCATTTAAAGGTGCGAACATGTGAGGTTCCACATTTCCACCGACCAGCCAGAAGCGGGTGAACGGATTCTCGTAGAAGACCACCAAGCCGAGAAAGAACATCAGCGTAATTGAACAGACCACGATCACCCACGGCAGGAATTCAATGTCACGATCCCATTTACGGAGTGTGACTGCCGAAGCGAAGCCCGAGAGCAGGAATGACCAAAATACGAGCGAGCCAGCTTGTCCGCCCCACCATGCTGTGACTTTCAAATAGGTGGGCATGCTGCGGCTGGTCACTTCATATACAAAGGAAACTTCATAGTGATCGTTGACCAATAAGTATATTAAGGAGAGGGCCGCGATGGAAATCAACGGGAACGTGAGCAGCATGGCGCGGCGCGCGCTTTCCACTACCGAAGGGGATTTTTTTGTCGCACCATAGATCGCTGCAATTACGCTATAGAAAGCGACCAGAAAAGTTACCACTAAAATGCCATATCCAAATTCTGCGAACATAGGATTTCCTTTGTTTAGTTTCTTTGAATTGGAAATAAAACCTGCCAGGTTACCTGCCAGGTTTTATGCTTATTTGCTCGAGACTTGTTCGGGTACTGCTTGTTCGTACTTGGTGGGGCATTTCAGCAGGAGTTCATCGGCATAGAAAACACCGTCATCGCCCACTGTGCCTGTCATAATGGCCTGTGCTTCACCGCGAAGCAGATCCGGTTTGGGGCCCACATAAACAACCTGTACACGCTGGCGGGTGGGATCGTTCACAGCCTGATAAAGCACTTCAGCCAATCCGCCTTGCGCTTCGACTTCGGCGTTATCACCAGAAACATGAGCTATCTCAAAGGTGAGGGTCAGGGTGCTGGCATCGTACTGGATCGTGTCGCCGAGCACCGCGCCGGAGAGACGCAAACTCTTGCCGATGGCGCTGGCGCCCTCAGCTTTTACTTCATCAACGGTCATGAAGTATTCAGCGCTTGCCTGCGTGGACGAAACGATGAGATAGACCACTGCCGCCAGAATGAGTATGCCGCCAAGAATGAATTTATTACGTTGCATGGGTTCCTCCAATCGAACTCTTGAGTTTGGAATGTCTCAAACATTTATATGTGTGAAATATAACAATATATATCCATTTTACATGCTGACATTAATTAATGCTGAGATTTACGGGTGGAAGTATGTCATGAATTTGCCCCGAATTTATCCTATTTGTATATGATATTTTGTTTAATGATATAGTTTGAAAATGTTTGATCGATGTGCAGTTCAACCGTGGATTATCCAAAACGTATTGTTTTCAAGGAGTTTCATATATGCAGGCAAGAATCACAAAGACCTTCTTATTATTTATGTTGCTGACCGCGCCTTTCCAAACGGTTTTTGCCGCTCCGTTTGCGGATGTGCGTGATGATAAAGTTACTTTTTCATTTCCAGAAACCGCTACATTCTCAGCCACGTTGACCTCCACTGCAAATATCACTTCAGTGACTTTGGAGTATGGCAATCAACAACAGACTTGCGGCGAGGTCATAGCCAAAGCCTTTCCTCAATTCACGGCCGCCAAATCCATTGATGCAGAGTGGACGTGGGATATGCGTCAAAGCGGATCGCTTCCGCCGGGCACAAGTATATGGTGGCGCTGGCGTTACACTGATGAATCAGGCGCGGAATTTGTGAGCGAACAAAAAAATGCCGCATGGCTTGATGACATTCACGATTGGCAAACCATCACAGAGGGTGACCTGCGCCTGCATTGGTATGGCAACGATCAGGCCTTCGCGCAAACCATGCTGGACGCCGGCATCGAAGGCTTGCGCCGCAATCAAGAACAAGCGGGATTGATAACGAATACTCCAATTGATGTTTATGTTTATCCCAACTATACCGATATGCAGGATGCCGTTCTTTATGAACCCTCATGGACCGGCGGGCAGGCTTATTCTGATTATGGCATTGTCATCATGGGGCTTTCAGGATCAGATTCGACCTGGGATAAAAATACGATCATTCATGAGCTAACCCATATTCTTGTCGGTCAATTTACATTTTCATGTATTGGAACATTGCCCGGCTGGATCGAAGAAGGTCTCGCCATGTTCAGCGAGGGCGAGTTGGATTCATCCATGCAGTCGCAGCTTGATCGGGCAATCAGCGGTGATACGTTGATCTCCATCCGCTCGTTGAACGGCGGCTTTTCCGAACTTCCTGATAAAGCCAATCTTTCCTACAGCCAATCCTACAGCATTATTCGATTCCTCATTGATACGTATGGTCAGGAGAAGATGACTCAATTACTGGTTGCATTACAGGATGCCAAACCGATTGACGATGCCCTGCTCGAAGTATATGGATATGAAACCGAAGGATTGGAAGATGATTGGAGACAGGCGATCGGGGCCGCGCCGCGAGCTGTTTCTGCTCAAGCCACATCCCAGCCAACCCCGACATTTGTGCCCACTTATGTGCCAGTTTCGGGTGTGCCGTTGGCAATGACCCCAACGCCTTACGCGATTCCCACATCATCATTTGAAGGTTCAGAAAACACACCGAAGGGTCCGCCGCTCGGATTAACCCTTGCGTTGGTTTGCATTTGCCTCTTTATATTGCTCGTCTTGGGCGTCTTGATCCTTGGGCTTGTTGTTCGCTCACAAAATCAAAAAGGAGGCAGAGATGTCTAAGCTTATTAACATGTCGTTGCGAGGAGGGCGCTCTTCCCGACGAAGCAATCTCCGCCGCAATATAAAACCTTTGTTTGTGTTTGCCTTCATCTTTTCCATCTTAATGACCGCCAGTTCACAGAACGCGCTTGCTCTGCAAATTGATGTTCCTCTCGATCAAGCCATCGTATACAACGGCGGCGAATCTACAAACCTGCGTGACTACGATCCCGCCACGACGTATAGCTCAGGCAATAAGCTCGTCTTTAGCGGACTGGTCTCCTTTGATCCGCATCTGAATCTCACTCCCGATCTTGCCGAGACCTGGGAGATAAGCGATGATGGCACGGTATATACCTTTCACCTGCGCGAGAACGCCAGGTTTCATGACCAGCGTTTCGTCACTGCAAAGGATGTGATCTATTCATGGGAACGGGCAGCCAGCCCCCAGCTTAAGTCTGATACGGTGCTCACGTATCTGGGCGATATTGTCGGAGTGCGTGAAATGTATGCAGGCCAATCTGACCATATCAGCGGTCTGCAAGCAATTGATGAACTTACTTTACAAGTCACCATTGATGCGCCCAAGCCGTACTTCCTCTTGAAGTTAACTTACCCAACTGCATTTGTTGTGGATAAAACAAATGTGGAAAGCGGAGAAGAGTGGGTTCGCAAACCAAATGGGACTGGCCCCTATCGGCTGACCGAATGGCGCTCCAATGAATATATTATTTATGAAGCGAATCAGGATTTCTATCTGGGGCCGCCATCCATTCCTTATGTGGTTATCAAACTTTATGCGGGTGACGATGTGCGCCTATTTGAAACAGGCGAGGTTGATGTGGCTGGCGTGGGACTTTACAGCGTTGACCGTATGCTCGACCCCGAAGAACCTTTACACAATCAACTTGTAACGGGCGTGAATCTTTGTACAGGCTATGTTGTCTTTGACACCACCCAGCCGCCATTTGACGATGTCAATGTCCGCAAGGCATTTTCGATGGCATTCGACCGACAGCGATATATAGATGTCGTTCTGCGCGGACAAGCCCTGCCTGCCATTGGGCCATTTCCACCTGGACTGCCTGGTTTCAATTATGCGTTGAAAGGATTGCCTTACGACCCTGAGCAGGCGCGTGAATTATTAAAGCAATCCAAATATGGCGGCCCCGAAGGCCTGCCTCCGATTATCTATACAAATGGAGGTGTTGGCAGTTATGTCAGTTCTGACGTAGCCGCAATGGCAGAGATGTGGGAGCAGAATCTCGGTGTCACTCTCAAGATCGAGAACATTGAATACAATTATTATTATCAGCAAATCTATTCTGGCAACCACGGCCAGATCTTTGGCGGAGGCTGGTGCGCTGATTATCCCGACCCTGAAAATTTTGCAGATGTTCTTTTTTACAGCACGTCAAATCAGAATCAAGGGCACTATTCCAACCCCGAACTGGATAAACTCCTTGAGCAGGCGCGCGTGGAACAGGATGTGAGCAAACGTATCACCATGTATCAGCAAGCCGAGCAAATGATCGTCGACGCTGCGCCTGTTTTATTCACGACGCATTCGCTTTCCTATCAACTCGTGCAGCCGTATGTAAAGGGATTTGTCTTCACCCCGATCTCTGTCCCACTCGAAAGATATATGTGGTTGGAGGGAAAGTAAAAATTTATGTCATTGCGAGGAGGATGCTCTTTCCGACGAAGCAATCCCCTTATTGTTGAGGAGATTGCTTCGGGGAGAGCCCCTCGCAATGACATCAAGGTCTGACCTCGACCACAAATTCCACCGCGTCAATCGCGGACCCGATGCTTGATACTGCAAAATTGAAAGTGATACTCGTCCCCGGCTGAATCGCTCCGCCCTCCCAGCGTTTGACGCCGACGACGCGGCCATCTTGATCATATGCAACAGCCGCGACCCATACCTTTGACGCAGCTGGTGATTCTGCTGGCAGGAAGATCTGTCCGCTGAGTTGAGCAGTGAGACCATTCCAGTCAATTTGTGCGCTCGTATTGTTTAACGTCGCTGGAAGATAACGCGAATTGCTCGATTGAATTGCACTGAGCAATTGGACTTGGATGTTTACGGTTTCAGGTGTGTTCGGAAAGAATACATATACAGGCATGGATGAGTTCGGCGGAATAATATCCAATGGCGTGAATGCGGTTTGACTTGTGAGTACATTATTGCTTTCATCAAGCAATGTGATTTGCGCGGAGACATTTTCAAGAATATCAGACGTATTATTTTGAATCAGCGCGAAACACCACAGGCCGTTGTCTGCTGTGGGGTGGCAAACTGTTTGGGTAACGGGAGCAGGTACGGGCGTGGGAGTCGACGCGTCTGCTGGGGTGTTGGAACTGTTTGGGATGAGAAGAGTCGCTCCGATGGTCATGCTGTTCGGAGAGACATCAGGATTGGCCGCTTGCAGGACATCCTGTGAAATTTTAAATTGTTCTGCGAGTTCACTGAATGTATCGCCTGATTTAATTGTGTAAATAAAAGGCGTTGCGGTGGGAAGCGGCGTTGCTGGAACGACAATATTGGCCGTGGGAGTGACGCTGGCTGTTGCGGTAAGGTAGGGTTGAAGTGAAACGTCGATAGGTTGTTTGCCGAGAGGAGCGCACGCGGCAAGGAGCAATACGCAAAGAAACAATGATTTTCGCATAGAGTGATTATAATGGAGACAAATAATGTACCGCAACATTTATGTTGCCCTTTGCCTGCAACATAAACGTTGCGGTACAAATAAATGGAGGCAACAATGAAATATCGTCATCTCGGCAAGACCGGTTTGCAAGTCAGTGAACTGTCTTTTGGTTCGTGGGTTACATTTAGCACGCAGGCAGATGTGAAAGCCGCTGTGGATATGATGGCTGCGGCGTATGAAGCAGGCGTCAATTTTTTTGACAACGCTGAAGTATATGCAGGCGGAAAATCAGAAACGGTGATGGGCGAAGCGCTCAAGAAATTAAAGTGGCGCAGAAGCAGTTATTTGGTTTCCACAAAATTCTTTTGGGGCTTGCATGATGGTATCAATGAAAAAAATACACTCAACCGCAAACGCCTTATCGAAGGCATTAACGGTTCACTTGAACGGCTTCAGCTTGAATATGTGGACCTGATCTATTGTCATCGCCCCGACAAAACCACGCCCATTGAAGAAACGGTTTGGGCGATGCACAATATTATTGAATGGGGCAAGGCCATGTATTGGGGCACATCCGAATGGGCAGCCTCTGAAATTGTCGAAGCCATTCAGCTTGCGGAACGTCATCACCTGCATAAGCCAGTTGTGGAGCAGCCGCAATACAACATGTTTGAACGGAAACGCCTAACAGGCGAATATGAACGCTTCTATAAAGAATATGGTTATGGCACAACGATCTGGAGTCCGCTGGCTTCAGGCTTGCTTTCAGGAAAATATAAAGGTGGTATTCCCGAAGGCAGTCGCGGTGCGCTGAAAGGCTATGAATGGTTGAAAGAGGATATTACGAATAAAGACAGACTGGCAAAAGTCGTTGCATTGGAACCAATCGCAAAAGAACTCGATTGCACACTTTCACAACTTGCACTGGCCTGGTGTTTGAAGAATCCATTTGTCAGCACGGTTATTACGGGCGCGAGCCGTGTGGAGCAGGTGCATGAAAATATGAAAGCCACCGATGTGGTGGATGCCATCACACCCGAGATCATGGCGAAGATTGATGTGATCTTTGGCGTGGAGAAGGACGAAGACGACGATTAACAAAAAGTTGTGCCAGCATTTCAACTGCTGGCACAACATTAATACCATCGTGAAATAGTTTTCAAACACGCCCTCACAGGTATCAACCTGGAGTTTCATATAATTTGTCAAAAGCGGATGTACACGCC
>JBBSCM010000055.1:0-17008 GCA_038250295.1 Anaerolineales bacterium
ACCTCCGCAGATCAACAGCCTTGAAGATACAGGTCTTTCAATCCTTTGGTTGCAAGACCTGATCCTTAAAGTATTATATTTCCGCGGCTATTTGACCGGCTTCAAGATCGCGGAAGAGATCGCCCTGCCTCTTGCAGGTGTGACAGATCAACTTTTAACCACATTAAAACAGGAAAAATTTATTGAAACGAAATCGGCGCAGGGCGGCCTGGGCGAAGGTGCGTATACCTATGGAATTACAGGCGCTGGCATTGTGCGCGCTCGTGAAGCCATGGAACGCAGCCAATATGCGGGACCGGCTCCCGTTCCCTTTGATGTTTACAGCGATGCCATTCGTCGACAGAAAAGCGGGCGCTTAACAGTTACCACACGCACGATGCGTCAGATCCTTTCGCAGCTTATTATTTCCGAATCCACTTTTCAAAGGCTTGGCCCCGCACTTAATTCAGGCTCCTCTATTTTTATGTATGGCCCTCCCGGTAACGGGAAGACCAGTATTGCGCGCGCGTTTGGTAACCTGGTGCTCAGCCAGAATATGTACATTCCCTATGCATTATATTTGGATGGTCAGGTTATCAAAGTGTATGATGCCGTTGCTCATAGCCTTGCATCTGATACAGGCTCAAGTGGTATTCCCGGTACCACAACAGGTGGTTTGAGGACTAACACACGCCGAGACCCGCGCTGGATAAAGATTCGCAGACCGTTTATTGTGGTTGGCGGCGAGCTGACTCTTGAAGGGCTTGATCTTGTCTTTGATGATACAACCAAGTTTTATGAAGCGCCTTTTCAAGTAAAAGCCAATGGCGGCATTTTATTGATCGATGACTTTGGCCGTCAGCAGGTTCGCCCGCGCGATCTGCTCAATCGTTGGATCGTTCCTCTTGAGAATCGCGTGGATTATTTACGCCTGCATACGGGCCGCAAAGTGGAGGTTCCGTTCGACGTCTTGATCGTTTTCTCAACGAACCTGCCTCCAAAAGATCTGGTTGATGAAGCCTTCCTGCGGCGCCTGCGCCACAAGATCGAGATCGGCGATCCATCTTTTGAAGAGTATCGCGAGATTTTCAAGCGCGTGGCCCAGGATAAAAGAATTGAATACAACGATCAAGGGCTCGCTTATCTATTGCAGGAGTGGTATATCAAACGCAATCGCAAACTGCGCGCTTCGCACCCTCGCGATTTATGCGATCAAATCATCGACATCGCATCCTATCTTGCCGTTCCACCCAGCATGTCGCGCGAGATGATCGACAACGCCGGCAAAGCTTATTTTGTGGATATATAACCGCCTCACCCCTACCCTCGAGCCTGCTTCCGATGTTTGAAAATTTTCCCCGCCCCATCATATTCGCACATCGCGGTGACTTTGCTCACGCGCCTGAGAACACGCTGCCAGCCTTTGAGCAAGCTCTGCAAAAAGGCGCGGACGGCATTGAGCTGGACGCTAAACTTACCTCAGATGGTCAAGTGATCGTCATTCACGACTCAACCGTGGATCGCACCACAAATGGTAAAGGACGAGTCGCATCCCTTGCTCTTGAAGAAATTCGCAAGCTTGATGCGGGCAGTTGGTTCAACGAAAAATTTTCTGGCACAAAAGTGCCTTTGCTTGAAGAGGTTTTTGATTTAGTCAATAAAGATAAATTGATCAACATAGAATTGACCAATTACTCCTCGCCGCGTGATGGATTGGCAGTCAAAGTATGTGAATTGCTTAAACGTCACAACAATCACAGCCAAATCCTTTTCTCATCTTTCTTTTCTTCCAATCTGAAAATAGCTTCACAGATATTGCCAGAAATCCCGCGAGGTTTGCTCGCGATGCCCGGGCTGGTCGGTTTGTGGGCGCGTTCCTTTGGCTTTATGTTTGGCGATTACCAGGCATTGCACCCGCACACTTCCAGCGCAAGCAGGGAACAGGTGCAGCGTGCTCATCGCGTCAATCGCCGCGTGCATGTATGGACAGTGAACTCACCCGAGGAAATAAATCAACTCAAAGAGTGGGGCGTTGACGGCATTTTCACAGATGACCCGCAAATGGCTGTAAATGCACTCGGGAGGGGGGGATGAAGCCGAATTCATCCGTATGCCGGAAGCAGGCTCAGGTAGCGAGCGAAGCGAATATCCACAAGGCGTCGTTCTTTGAGCGGCGTCTGTTTTATCTTATCGGCATGTTGTCCCACGCGCCTCGTAAAACACTTTTGGAAGCGTGCGGGATTGTGTTATAAGGGAATGCGATGAGATTGATTCGAATAGCCCTCTTAATTGTTTTTCTTGCAGCCTTGGTTCCAACGCCTGCTGGGGTGTATGCGCAAACGCTCACACCTCCTCAGACAGTTCAACAAATTTTGGATGCCATGACTCCCGAAGAGCGGGTGGGCCAGTTGTTTCTTGTTACTTTTAATGGGATAGATACTGGTGAAACATCGCATATTTATGATCTGATGGTCCGCTATCATGTTGGCGGCGTGGTTCTGCTCACGCAAAATGATAATTTTGGTCAGGAAACAGTTGCGCAGGCTCATCAGTTGATCGATAATCTCCAGAGACTGGAATGGAATTCATCCAGAAACCCGGTGATAAATCCCATTACGGGAGAACCATACGGTTCCACGTATGTGCCGCTTTTTGTCGGTCTTACCCAGGAAGGTAATGGATTTCCCACCGATCAAATTTTAAATGAGCTTACACCCCTGCCAAGTGAAATGTCTATTGGCGCCACTTGGGACCCTTCGCTTGCCGAACAGGTCGGCGAGGTACGCGGACGTGAACTTTCCGCGCTTGGCTTTAATTTATTTTTTGGTCCATCTCTGGATGTGTTGGAAGCGCCTGCAGTTTCAGGCGGCGACCTGGGGACTCGTGTTTTTGGCGGTGATCCATTCTGGGTGGGTGAGATGGGACGCGCTTATATTACTGGTTTACATAATGGCAGCGACAATCAATTGCTTGTCATTGCGAAACATTTCCCTGGCGTGGGAGGATCTGATCGTTTACCGGAAGATGAGGTTTCGACAGTTCGCAAATCCATTGAACAACTCAAGCAGATGGAGTTCGCGCCGTTTTTTGCTGTCACTGGTAATGCAGCCTCCCCGGAATCAACAGCGGACGGTTTGCTCGTTTCACATATTCGCTATCAGGGGTTTCAGGGAAACATCCGTGCAACCACACGGCCAATTAGTTTTGACCCGCAGGCTTTGGAACAGATTCTAGCCTTACCTGAATTTGCCACCTGGTATTCGGAAGGCGGCTTGGTGGTCAGCGACAATCTTGGCACACGCTCAGTCAGCGATTTCTATACATCCGGTGGCGGGCAGTTTCAAGCCCGTATCGCCGCGCGTGACGCCTTCCTGGCTGGGAATGATCTTCTATATCTTGGGAACATCAATTCCAGCGATGCACCGGATTCATACGTAACGACGACGCGCATGATTGATTTTTTTGTGCAAAAGTACCGGGAAGACCCTGCTTTTGCACAGGATGTTGATGAATCGGTGGCGCGCATTCTTGCTGCAAAGTTGGATTTATATGGGAGCTTTGTTCTGCCAAATATTATTACGCCCGTTAATCAACTAGCTGCGATTGGCACGGCAACAGACGTCACATTTGATGTGGCACGTAATTCGGCAACTCTTATCAGTCCTGACCTGCAAGACCTTGCTACGGTAATGCCTCTTCCGCCTCAACAAGATGAGCGTATGGTTTTTATTACTGATTTTACAAACGTAAAACAATGTACGGAATGTATTGAACAGCCTTCGCTCGCCGTCGATGGATTGCAGCAGGCTGTTCTCCAGCTTTATGGCCCGCAAAGCGGAAATCAAACAGCTAATTTTTGGCTTACATCCTACTCGCTTCTAAATTTACAATCCCTGCTTAATAACCTTGAGATCGACTCCATTGAAGAAGATCTTGGCAATGCAGATTGGATCATCATTTCTTTTGCAGATGCCTCACAGGGACAGCCTGAACTGATCAGCCGCTTTATGCGTGAACGCCCCAACCTCTTGCGGGATAAGCATATAATCCTGTTTTCCTTCGGCGCACCCTATTATTTTGATACGACCACCATTTCCAAATTCACCGCTTATTATTCTTTATATAGTAAACAACCACAATTTGTTGATGTAGCCGCGCGACTTCTCTTTCAGGAACTTACACCTTCCGGCGCTTCGCCGGTTTCAATATCTGGGATAGGATATGACCTGATCGCAGTGACGGCTCCCGCTCCTGAGCAGGTCATCCCACTCTTTTATAACCTTGATGAGCCTGTTCAAGAAAATCCCGATACTTTATTTACACCTGAACCAACCGCGATCCCACTTTTTCAAATTGGAGATACTATTGCCGTACGCACGGGAGTGATTGTAGATAATAATGGACACCCGGTTCCAGATGGGACCCCTGTTCAATTTTCCATGCTGCTTAGAGGCAGTGGCATCCTCCAGCAAGAGGATGCTGTGACTACTCAAGGAGTAGCGAATGCCGCCTTTGGTTTGGACAAACCCGGCTTGCTTGAAATCAATGCCGTCAGTGAACCAGCCGTGAACTCTTTGGTTTTGCGGTTGGATGTTTCGCAATCTGGCGCAGTGGCCGTGACCGTGGTTACACCCGAATTGACACAATCCGTTGAACCTACGCCTGAAGCCCCCGTTATACCCAAAGAAGATAGCTATATTTCATTTGAAGGTTATCCGCGTTTCCCGGCCTGGTTTGTTGCCATGCTCTTGATTGCCTTTAGTGCATGGATTGGTTATTTGATGGGCATTCGCATTGCCAATCGCCGCTCAGCGCTTCGCTGGAGTTTGGGAATTGCGCTTGGCGGACTTGCCGCATACAACTATCTTGCTTTTGGCTTATTTGGCATTATGACCTGGCTCATCGCCAGCGGGATTTCAGGCGTGGTCATATTTGTATTTCTGGGAGAGTTGCTTGGCTTTGCCGCAGGCTGGGTATGGTCCCGGCGATAGTACATTTGTAATCATTTCAACAAAAATAATTTGTGTTATAAATCGCAATCCGATATTTTGGGTCAGGAGAAAAATGTATGCCAGCACAGACCAAATCTAGAAAAGAAAAACAACCCCCTATCCTATTTAATAAAACACAAACGATCATCAAGCAGGTGAACAAATTGCTTGGCGGCACGCTCGTGACATATTTCAACAACCCGCGCGGCAGTGTTTGTCATGACGATGTGCTTGCTTTGTTTGAACTGTTGGAGAAGATCGGTCATCGGGAAAAAATTTATCTATTTATCAAATCCAGCGGCGGCAATGGACAGGCTTCCCTGCGGATCGTGAATCTTTTGCGCCAGTATTGTAAGGAAGTCATCGCGGTTATTCCGTTGGAATGTGCATCTGCGGCGACCATGATCACCCTGGGCGCGAATGAAATTCAAATGGGACCGATGGCGTATCTTACGCCAGTGGATACTTCGCTTACACATTCGCTTTCACCGATTGATCGTGATAATGACCGCGTCAGCGTCAGCCTCGATGAGTTGACTCGCGTCGTCCGTTTATGGCGGGCGCAAAATGACGACGCAAAAGAAAACCCATATCAGGAATTATTCCAGCATGTCCATCCGCTTGTGATTGGCGCAGTCGACCGCGCCGAGTCGTTGTCCATTATGCTGTGCAGGGAACTGCTTGCTTACCACATCGAAGATGACGAAACCCAGGAAAAGATCGCAAGCGCGTTGAACGCAAAATACCCTTCACACGGCTATCCAATTTTGTTCGAAGAAGCCAAACGTATCGGACTTAAGGTGAGCCATCTTGTTCCTGAGATCAATACATTGTTGCTTGAACTCAACGAGCTGTATAGTGAAATGGGCCAGCGTGCCACAACAGACTTTGATGATACGCACGCGCACGGAAATGAAATTCTCAACATTTGGGAATCGACAGGTGTGCTTGTGTACTATCAACAGGACAAAGATTGGTTCTATCGCACCGAAGAACGCCGCTGGATTTCACTCAACGATATCAGCCGCTGGCGGCGGGTGGCAAAGGTTGGGAACAAGGTGGAAAGGTCAATTTTGCACATATCATAAAACCTGTGCAAAACCTGTGCAACCTGATAGAATTTGAGAGTCAGATTGTGGAAGAATCCGTGTCTGTAGAGACGCGGATTTTTTTGAACATAAGGAAAAATATGGCACAACAAACTCAACTCAAATTTAATGACCTTGCGCCGGATGTGAAATTACTTGGCGCAGATGGCAAGCCTGTGAGGCTCTCCTCGCTTTGGAAAGACAAAGTTTTGGTGCTCGCCTTTACGCGCCATTTTGGATGCCCGCAATGCAAAGAGATGGTGGATCAACTAATTGATTCGCATCAAGCATTAACCGAAAGAGGATTGTGCCTGGCAATTGTTTCGCATGCTTCAGCAGAGTCTGCCAAGGAATTCTGCGATCTGCGTGCCCCCGGCTCAATTTGTCTCGCAGATCCTAAACGTGAAGCCTATCATGCTTACGGGTTGTATCAAGGCACTGCCTGGCAGACCATTCTTTCTCCGCGAATTTGGCTTTCAAATCGCAGGCTGGCCCGCGCGAAAGGATATAAACCTGAATTCCCTCATGCAGGGCAGGATGCCTATCAAATGTCAGGCACGTTCATCATCGGTACAGACGGGCGCATTCGTCTTCCATATTATTACGAAGACATCGCCGATCATCCACCTGTTGACTTGATCCTGCATGGCATCATGGGTGCGGATTGGAATAAACCATATAACGCTGAACCATTGGTATAACTCGGATTCTCAAAGATGAAAAATATTTTTCTCGCAACATATCTCGCTGTAAAAGAAGTGATGCGCAACAAAGGTCGTTTTTTTCTTGTGGCTTTGGTCATTGCGCTGATCACTGTCCTGGTACTTTTTATCGCCGCACTTGGTGAAGGACTTTCAAATGCCAATCGCCAGTATGTGGCAAACCTGGATGCTCAATTGATCGTGTTCCTGGAAAAATCAGACTACAGCATTCCTTCGAGCCGCCTGGAAACCAACACGGTCAAATCTGTTCGCCGCGTGGATGGCGTGGCAGATGCGGGCCCGATCTACACATCCAACTCTCAGATCGTATCCCTGCCAGAGCCGCTCAAAATATCCATGCTGGGCGTGGAAGCTGAACGTCCTGGGATGCCGCCACTTTTGGAAGGCAGATACTTCCGCGGCGGCGAAGCGCGTGAAGCGGTGATGGATGCCGCTGTGGCGCAGCGTACCGACCTGAAGATTGGTGATGAAATTGAGATCCGCTCCACCCAGGGTACAAAGGACGAGTTCTATACTTTGAAGATCGTGGGACTTGTTGATAAACAGGCGTATTTCTTTCAGCCAACGATCTTTCTTCCTGCGTCAACATGGGAATTGGTCCGCCCACAATCTGAGTCGGAATTGAACAGCGATACCCCCTACCCCAATATCATTGCAGTCAAATTAAACGACCCAAATCAGATCGAAGAAGTAAGGCTTCGCCTGCAAAACGAGGTCGCCAACATTGAAGTAGCCGATATTGAAACCACGATCAATAACATCCCGGGCTATACAGCACAGCAGGGGACTGTACAAACACAGGGCGTTTTCACATTGTTGATCGGTATTTTGGTGATTGGCGGTTTCTTCCAAATTCAAATTCTGCAAAAGGTGCCGCAAATCGGTGTATTAAAGGCGATAGGCTCTTCTAACTTTGTCGTTGGGGTTTCGGCAGTGGTGCAGATCATTATCGTGACTGCCATTGGCGTTGGAATTGGCACAGGTTTGAACTATCTTTTCTCACTTGTTTTACCTCCCGCCATTCCGCTGGCATTCAATGGGACGTGGTCTCTGGTTGCCATCCTGTTGCTTTTGTTCATTGGTCCTCTGGGCGGCATGGTTTCCATCATTTACGCTGTCCGCATTGAACCGTTGAAGGCGTTAAGGTTAGGATAAATATGAATACAATTGCTTTGGAAGTTCGTGATCTGGTTAAATCATTTGCTCTGGACGGCGCGACCATCAACGCTGTGGACGGGGTTTCGTTTCAGGTGAAGTCTGGTGAATTTGTGGCGCTGGTTGGTCCCAGTGGTTCAGGCAAGACCACGATGCTATCCATCCTTGCCGCGCTTCTTACCCCCACCAGCGGACAGGTCCTAATTGACGGGCAGGACTTGGCGCAGATGAACGAAAAACGACGTGTGAAATTACGCCGCGAGAAAATTGGTTTTACTTTTCAGTCGAATAACCTCATTCCATATCTCACCGCGCGTGAAAATGTGGAATTTATGCTGCGTCTCAACAATAAACTTGACCGTGCCGGGCGCGTGCGTTCTGACGAATTGCTGGCGCGGCTTGGACTGATGGAACGGTTGCACAGTCTGCCCGCGCAAATGTCCGGTGGACAGCAGCAACGGGTAGCCATCGCGCGCGCTCTTATTCATAATCCCGCTGTGGTGCTGGCCGATGAGCCAACTGCCTCACTGGATACCGAACGCGCCTTTCAAGTTGTGGAGACATTCGCGCATCTTATCCACGAGAATGACCGCGCGGGCATTATGGTTACTCACGATTTGCGAATGTGCCAGTTTGTGGATCGTGTATTGCAGATGCAGGATGGAAAATTGGTGCGTGAGTTTCAATCTAAAAAAGAGATCATGGAGCTTGCGCAGGGAACACTAAAACATTAAATGTGTTTTTGATCTATTGTTTATGAAAAAATGCATCCAGCACAGGCGCGAAATTTTCAGGAATATCCTCGTTCCATGCGCCGCCGTCAATGACTGCGCCGGTAGGGTTTCCGCTATTTTCTAATTCATAGTAGATCGGAATGGCCTCAACGGTAAATGTTTTGCCATCTCCCCAGCCCCACTCATCCACATCGGCGCGGATGAGGTAAACGCCCTCAAAGGCACTTATGGTGAGCGGGTCTTCGGCTTTAATGCTATTGTCAATTGCGATGCAGGGCGGGCACCAGGTCGCGTCAAATTCGATGAAAGGCTTCTGGTTAAGTGTTTTTGCTTTTTGCGCTTCCGCCGCTAGTTGGGTCAACAACTCGCCATCTTGTTTATGAATTCTGACGATCGTGAAGGATGATGTCGATTGGACAGAGGCAGGCTCGGATTGAGTCGGAAGCGGATTTTCATCCTGTTGGGTAACCGGGAAGAGAAAATTACAGGCAAGAAAGAACAGCGGCAACACCGTATATAGGATTTTTTTTCGCATTCATTCTCCTTGTTATTGGAAAAGCCCCCTGCCGGGAATTCTTATGGCAATAGGTTTTTGCTGTACAGGCGGTCGACAACCGCGTTCATCGCATGTCATGTAGGTGACGATGACTTCATCATTGGCCCAGCTGTCTCCCTCGGGTAACAGGATATGAAAGCTGAGAGTTACCGGCCCTGCCGGATAGGTGAGCAGTTCAAGCGGCGGTGTGGCGGGCGTTTGCGGTGAAACGTTTTCTGTCAGTTCACTGATAGCCCGCATTGGCGAATCTTCCGACAACTCAAGCAGAGTAGGCCTGCCCAAGCCGTTGACACCCGTTTTGGGAATATCTTTGCTGTAGAGATGAAGGCTGGGGCTTTGCGGGGTGAAGGTTGCGGACAAAACAAATCGATCATCATTTCCGCGTTCAAGCGTGATCGTAACTTCCACATTGTTCTCGGCGGAAGACCCCAGCTTTAAAGACTCGCCAAGCGCTGGAGCGGCCCGACAGGAAATCGATGTAAAGATGAATACAAGAAAAATTAGAATGTTCAGCGGATATTTCATATGATGAAAGTATACTGTGATTCATATTTACAGACCCTGAAGGTTTCTGAAACCTTCAGGGTCTGTCTTCACTTCTTACTTGTATTAGGCTGTTTCCAAATACTTCGTGATCTCGTAATCGGTTACCCGTAAACGGAACTCATCCCACTCTTCCCATTTTGCGCGCATGTAGGCTTCGCAAAGTGTGGGGCCGAGAGCAGCTTTCAAGACCTCATCCTTTTCCAATTCGCCCAGGGATTCAGCCAATGAACCAGGCAGCTCGGTCACACCCAGCTTGGTGCGTTCTTCTTTATCAAGGTGATACAGGTTGACGTTGTTGAGCGGCTTGGGCGCGGTGAGATTCCTGTCAATGCCATCCAGAGCGGCGGCAAGCATTACGGTGAACGCCAAATATGGATTGGAGGAAGGATCGGGGAATCGCAGCTCAGCGCGGACAGCCTTGTCACGTCCCTCCGTGTAGCGTGGAATGCGAATCAAAGCCGAACGGTTCTGCTGCGCCCAGCCGATGTAAACAGGCGCTTCATAACCGGGCACCAAACGCTTGTAGGAATTCACGGTTGGGGCAACCACGCCAGCCAATGCGCGGGCATGTTCCAATTGGCCTGCGATGAATGAATAAGCCAAAGGTGAAAGGTGTGCCTGGTCGTTCGCATCGAAGAACAGGTTATCGCCTGTCTTGATATCGAAGAGAGATTGGTGACAGTGCATCCCCGAGCCGTTAATGCCGTATACAGGCTTGGGCATGAAAGAAGCGGTCAACCCGTGTTGGGCGGCGATTGCCTTCACGGTGTACTTCAAAGTCAGTACATTATCGGCAGCCTTGAGCGCGTCTGCAAAACGGAAATCAATTTCGTGCTGCCCCAACGCAACTTCGTGATGACCCACTTCCACATCAAGACCCATTGCATCAAGAGCTTCCATCAAGGCGGTGCGCACAATGACTGCTTCATCAAATGAGGAGAAGTCAAAATAGCCGCCCGTATCATGGGGCACCGGGTGAACGCCGTTCCCATCAGAGGCTTTGAAGAGGAAGAATTCAGGCTCTGGGCCAATGTTGAGCATCCAGCCGCGGTCGGCAATTTTCTTGAGAATGCGTTTCAATGCCCCGCGCGGGTCGCCTTCAAACGGCTCACCGTCCGGTGTGAAAATATCACAGAACAGGCGCGCGCGTTTTGAATCATCTGATGACCATGGCAGGACCGCATAGGTACTGGGATCGATCTTCAAGCGCATGTCACTTTCCTGAATGCGTGCAAACCCTTCCACTGAAGAACCGTCGAACCATGCGCCGTCTTTCAAAATATCTTCAAGATGGCGGATCGGCATATCCAAACTCTTCACCGCTCCCATCACATCCGTGAATTGCAGAGACATGAACTTGACCTTATCTTCCTTAACTTTTTTGAGTAAATCTTTTCCGTCCATTTTCTATTTCTCCTATTTAATTTTTGGAGTCCAGGAGTCCTACTCCTGGACTATTTACACATATTGATGACTGACGACCCTCCGAGATTTCCTGCTTACGATGCGCCTTCAACAACCTCCTTCGTTTCATACCTGACTTTGGGCCTGGTACTGTTTATGAATATTACCGCCCCGATAATGATTGCCGTGGCCAGCCAAATGCGCGGCTCCAGGATTTCATTTGCAAACAGGACGCCCAGCAATACGGCAACGATCGGGTTGACATAGGCATATGTCGAAACCAATGAGATCGGAGCATTTTGTAACAACCAGCCATAGGATGCAAACCCAACCAACGAACCTACAAAAATAAGATACGACAAGCCAACCATCGAGCGCGTTGATACAGCAGTGACATCCCAGCCAGGCAGTTCGCCAGAGAAAAGTGAAACGATAAGCAGGCTAATACTTCCCATGAGCATTTGTGCGCCCGTATTCATCAAAGACGATTTTGGCAGGTCTGCCGTTTTGCTGTAAATGGAACCCAATGCCCAAAACAGGCAGGCTGAAAGCAATGCTATCACACCAAATGTATTTAACCTGGTTGCGCTTCCAGAAATTTCAGAAGGGCCTACGAGAATGAAGATGCCCACGAAGCCGATCAACAGTCCGACAACACCCTGCCAATTTGGTTTAACGCCGTTGGGCCGGATTGCTTCGCCGATCACTAAAAACATGGGAACGGAAGCAATGATCAGCGCAGCAATGCCCGAGGGGATGAATTGCTCAGCCCAGGACACCAGCCCATTGCCGCCGAGTAAGAGTAACGTGCCAATGATCCCGGTGGACATCCACTGTTTGCGCGTAGGCAGTGGGTGTCCTGCAGTTCGCTGCCAAATGACCAAAATAAGCCCAGAGATAAGAAACCGTACTGAGGCGTGAAAAAACGGTGGAATGGTTTCTATTGCGATCTTGATTCCCAAATATGTCGAACCCCAAACAATATATAAAGCTATTAACGCGAACCAGATTTTAGATTTCATTTTTTCCTTTTTATATTTAATTGTGTACCGCGACATTCACGTTGCTTACGGTGATAATGCGACATGAATGTCGCGGTACAGGATTTTTCTGCTTATGAGAGGTCGCTCGTCACTGCACTCAACCCATATTCTCTAGCCAAGATGACTTTCTTGCGAGCCGAGCCGTAGAGATAATTTCCAAATTCGCCGCTCTTGCGGATCACACGATGACATGGGATCAAGTAAGCGATGGGATTATGTCCAACGGCGGTGCCGACAGCTCGAACTGCTTTTGGCCTGCCAATTTGACTGGCGATATGCTCGTAGGTGGTCAATGCGCCTGTTGGGATGCTGAGCAAAGCCTCCCAAACCTTGATCTGGAAATTCGTCCCGCGCAGATGAATCTTGAGCGGTGGGTTGAGTAGTCCAGCGTGATTTTCGCGGGACCTGTCGAAACCAGAATCCGTTTCCAGGCCTGTGTTGAGCCGAGTCGAAACATCCGAGAAGATGCGCGTAATGAGCGGGGCCGTGGATTTGTAATCCTCGATCATCCTAGCCTGCTTCCAGTCTGCGACCAAATTATCAATCGCCTGGCCTTCGCTTGCATTCACAAAGCTGAGATTACAAATGCCGCGTTCGGTTGTGGCGATCAGACATTTGCCAAACGGTGTGGCGTGAATTCCGTAATGAATGGTCAGACCCGCGCCGCCAGATTTATACTCGCCGGGCGTCACGGCTTCGGTGGTGACAAAAAGATCGTGCAGGCGTCCCAGACTCGAGAGCCCGACCTGGTGGGTGGTATCAAGTAAATTTTCGGATTTGCTGAGCAGCTCTTTTGCATATTCCTTTGTAAGAAATTGCATGAACCGTTTTGGGCTGATACCTGTCCAGTTGGTGAATACGCGTTGGAAATGGTATTCGCTCAACCCGATGGCGGCGGCGATTTCATCGAGTTCGGGCTGGTGGTTTACATTGGATTCGATATATTGAATGGCCCGTTCGATAAGCTGATAATGTTGTGATTGTTCGAGAGTGGATTCCATATTTATCTCCTTTTGATGTGGGAGATTGTATTGGTTCTCATCCAAAGCAGCGACCCGATTCTTGCTCATTTTCTCCTTTATAAAAACACATGCTTGTATTATAACGGCGGTGACTATCAGCGCGAGTCATAGGTATAGTCAAGTACAAAATGGGTGATTGTATTTTGCTGACTTTATGGATAAGATGGGGCCATAATTTTACAGGAGGCAGTATGACTTTTGAGAGTTCCATTCAGGATTATCTTGAGATTGTAAAGCACGGGCTATCGAAAAAATTAAAGGACAGCAAGCCCAAGAAGGTGATTATTGTGGGCGCCGGGCTGACAGGGCTGGCCGCAGGCTATGAATTGTTACAAGCCGGGCATGATGTGCAAATCCTTGAAGCCCAGCACCGGGTTGGCGGTCGCATTTACACTTTACGTGAACCATTTGCAAAAGGTTTATATGCTGAAGCGGGTGCAATGCGAATCCCGCGCGCTCATGCGCTCACAATGGCATATATCGAAAAATTTGGCTTGCAAACTATGGATTTTATGATGGGCAACCCACAAACTTATGTGCATGTTGGCGGGGTCAGCCACCGTATGATGCAGGTCCAAGCAAGGCCTGAATTAATGGGTTTTGAAATTTCCACCAAAGAAAAAGGCAGGCTTGCTGGCGATATTTGGGAGGAAGCGATTCGTCCGCTGGTTCAAAAGGTGGAGAGCGAAGGCTGGGAAGAGGTCATTGCTGAATATGACCAATATTCCGTGCGCGAATTTCTTGAACTCAAAGGCTGGTCTGAAGGCATGATCGAAATGTTCGGATTGTTGAACAATCAAGAGTCTGTGATGAATTCATCGTTCCTTGAATTGTTTCGTGAAGACGGCGGTAACTATTATACAAATATGTGTCAGATCGCGGGCGGGATGGATAACCTGCCTCACGCCTTTCTGCCTGTACTTGGATCTCGAATCCGTTACGGCGCGAAGATGATCGCCATCGATCAGACCCCCGATGAAGTTGTCATCCATTACCATACACGGGCCGGCGGCTTCAACATTCGCGGCGATTACGCGATTCTTACCGTCCCGTTTCCTGTTTTGCGACATGTGGAAGTGTTGAAACCTTTTTCGCGTGCCAAGCAGCGCGCGATTCGGCAACTGCATTATGATGCGTCTGCAAAAATTTTCTTTCAAACCCGCCGTCGCTTTTGGGAAACGGATGAAGGCATTTACGGCGGCGGGACAGTGACCGACCTGGCCATCCGCAATTTATTTTACACAAACTACGGCAAGGATACAGGCCGCGGTATTTTACTGGCGAGTTATACCTGGTCTGAAGATGCGCAGAGATGGGGTTCACTCGCTCCGCATGAGAGAATTGAACAGGCGTTGGAAAATGTCGCAGTAATCCATCCCCAGATCAAGGATGAGTTTGAAGCGGGCGCTTCCCACATGTGGCACGATGATCCATTTGCAGGCGGCGCGTTCGCGTTATTTGACCCGGGCCAGCAAACATTGCTCCATGATGAGATCGTCAAGCCTGAGGGCAGAATCCATTTTGCAGGCGAACATGCCTCACTTTACCATGCCTGGATCCAGGGAGCGTTTGAATCAGGTTTGCGTGCAGCGATGGCGATTCATGAGGCAAATTAAAATCGGCCTCCCGCGTTTTGCGGGAGGCCGATTTGGGTGAAGATAAAAAGAACCCCGCTTGTGCCGTGTACTGCCAGGTTATGAACCTGCAGGTGCAGGTGGGTCCCTACCTAGAAACGCCGCCTTGGCTCAGGCCTATCGCGTTATTTCTAATTAAGTTAAGGACCCCTATATTATGTATTGGCTCAGAACGTGAAGGCAATATCACGAACACAGCAGGGCTGTGATTCTTATACCATAATCAAGGGTGCAAGGATAGTGAAAAATTAACTTGTGGAATTACAATTTTGAAAAATTTCAGTTGCTTTTGTATAAGATTTGTGCTACTCTTTGCGTGTCGTATCCAACTTTATTTAGACGGAGGAAAACATGGCAACCGTTCCAGGTATTGACGTTTCTCATTGGGATGCAGGTATAGACTGGCCCAAAGTGCGCGCAACAGGACAGCGATTTGTTTTTGCCAAGGCCACCGAAGGTATTGTTTATAAGGACGACACCTTTAAGGATAACTGGTTTGGCGCGAAATCAGCGGGGCTTTTGCGGGGGGCATATCACTTTTTCCGCTGTAATGTAGATGCGAAGAAGCAGGCTGATTATTTTATTGACTTTGTGAAGGCTGTAAAAGATGACGGTGAACTTCCCGCGGTGCTTGATCTTGAAACCAACGATGGCGTGTCAAAAGAGAAGATCGTACCTGCCGCCAAGGTTTGGCTGGATCGTGTGGAAGCCGCGTTCGGCAGGAAACCCATCATTTATTCAGGTCAGTACTTTTTGCAGGATTTTCTGGTTCAACCGGGAGGCGGGCCTCCAACGTGGGCCAAGGATTATCCGCTTTGGCTGGCGCAATATCCATTTCAATATAATGAGGGCATGAAACCGTTCCTGCCGCGCGGCTGGTTCAACTGGGCGATCTGGCAATACAGCGACAAGGGCAGGGTTAATGGAATCAATGCATCTGTGGATATGAATCTCTTTAATGGCTCTCTCGAGGAGTTGTATAAATTCTCAGGCGCAAAGATTCCCGATCAAACGCCAAAGTCTCATACGGTTAAGGCTGGTGATAGTTTTGAATCGATTGCGAATCAATATGGTGTGACGCCGCGCGAGTTGGTGTCGGCCAATCCGCAATTGCTGAAAGCCGGTGATAAGCTGACCATTCCGGTTGCAATTGCCATTCCGCAGGAGAGCGTAATCGGCTCAGGCTCCACTGATAGCGGAACATCTTCCGCCACGCGGACCTATACTGTGCAGGCTGGTGATTCACTCACGAGCATTGCAGTGAAATTCAGCACAACAGTTGCGGCAATTGCCTCTGCGAACGATATTAAGAATATCAATAATATTAAGGTGGGACAGGTGTTGAAAATACCGTAATTCAAATAAAAAAACTCGGAGGTCTTCAAGACCTCCGAGTTTTGGTTTAAGGATACACCCTCTTAATTGTCCTCGGAAATGCAATCGCCTCGCGGATGTGTTCGATGCCGCAGATCCATGAGGTGACTCTTTCGGTGCCCATGCCGAAGCCTGAGTGGGGGACTGAGCCGTATTTGCGAAGTTCCAGATACCATTTGAAAGCGTCCTCTGGAAGTTTCTCTTTGCGGATGCGTGCCAGTAAGGCATCGTGGTCGCTTATGCGTTCTGAGCCGCCGCAGATTTCGCCGTAGCCTTCGGGCGCAAGCAAATCCACAGACTTGCAGACTTCGGGACGTCCGGGCCACGGTTCCATATAAAAGGCTTTGACCGCGCTGGGATAACCATATACAAAGACAGGCGTTTCAAATTGATTGGTGATAGCGGTCTCGTGCGGCGCGCCAAAGTCCATGCCCCACTCGAAGGCGAGCAACGCTTTTTTCTCCGGGTCAGTTTCTTTCTCGCGTAAATCATCGATCATCTTCCCTGCATCGTCGTAGGAGATGCGCGGGAAGGGGGCGACGATCTTTTCCAGTTTCGAAATATCACGCCCAAGGGATTTCAACTCAGGCAACCGGTCACGCATGACCCGTTGAACGATATGAGTCAGCATCTGCTCTTCGACTTCCATCAAACCATCCAAATCGCAGAAAGCGATCTCAGGTTCGAGCATCCAGAACTCGGTCAGGTGGCGGCGCGTTTTGGATTTCTCCGCGCGGAAAGTGGGACCGAAACAATACAC
>JBBSCM010000056.1:0-16888 GCA_038250295.1 Anaerolineales bacterium
GAGCCATTTGGAAAGGAAAGTGTTTGCGTAGCCAGGTCAACCGTAAGCTCGGCGTGTGGAATTTCTTCGATAAGATCGAACAACATCTTATGGGTTGTATCATCCACGATGATGGGAATGAGTCCGTTCTTCAAAGAGTTATTGCGGAAGATGTCAGCAAAGGAAGTTGAGATGACGGCGCGGAAGCCATAACTGGTAAGCGCCCAGGGAGCATGTTCACGGCTTGAGCCGCAGCCGAAGTTGTCTCCTGCCAATAGAATTTGACAGCCTTTTGATTCAGGTCTGTTGATGATGAAATCCTCTTTGATGGACTTATCGTCGTTGTAGCGCCAGTTGTAAAAAAGAGCATCGGCAAGATTGTTCTTATCTGTGACCTTAAGAAACTGTGCGGGAATGATCTGATCCGTGTCAATGTCGTTGACAGGCAAAGGCATGACGCGGGAAGTTAATGTAGTAAATTGAGCCATAGTTTTTCCTTTCGTCATTGCGAGCCCGATAGGCGAAGCAATCTCTTTATCGAGTTGGAGATTACTTCGGGCGAAAAACAAGAACGCCCTCGCAATGACGTGTTAGTTTGGTTTTCTTCCGCCAAAAACAGCGAGTTCATAGACGCGGAAGTAACAATCCACTTCTTCGTATCCGATCTCGCCCAGCCAATCGCATTGGGTGTTGACCGATAAAAGAATATTGGCATCCTTATCGGGACGGTTCATGAAAATATCTGATATTTCCTCGCGGGTCTTGCTTCCGCCATTTGCTTTTTCAATGGCATAACGTCCATCAATGATATGCTTGTTGAACAGGTCAACGGATGTCTGTGATTCTGCCGCGATGTGTTCAATGTTGATGAACCAACCGCCAGGTTTAAGCAGTGAAAATATTTCTTCGTAGATGGGACGCTTGCGCGCATCAGGTTGATGATGAATGGAATAGCCCGAGACAATCGCATCAAACGGCGCTTCAGCCTGCATCCTGTTTACCCAGGCAGGGTCACCGTAATCGAGATTCTCAAATGCAAGTTGATCGGCGTAATCCTTCAATTGCTCACGCGCCTGCTCAAGCATCGGCTCGGAGAAATCTGCGAGCACACCGTGGCTGTTTGGATAGGTTCCAAGAATCGCCGCGCCGAGGATTCCGTCACCGCAGCCGAGGTCTAGAAATTTTTCGATAGGCTTTGTTCTCGTTTTTAGAATCGACATCATGATCCCGATCTGTTCCTGCGCCAAAGGAATCGCGGCACGATAAGACAGAAAGCGGTTGACGATTGCGGGAAGTTTCCAAACTTCATCTGTGACCATTTTGACTTCCAATTATCTCCGCTGGTTGAGCGCAAGCAGTCGAAACCAGTAATGAAATGTAAATTTGAAATTACGAGGTGTGGTCTCGATACGTATCTCGCCGCAGAGCAGCTCGACACTACTCGACCACCGTTATGAATGCAAACTTATAAAATAGTCCGCGGATCAGTGACAACGCCGCTTAAGGCCGTAGCCGCCGCTGTGACGGGACTAGCTAAGAAGGTGCGCCCGCCTTTGCCCTGACGACCTTCAAAGTTACGGTTACTCGTCGAAACGGCATACTGACCAGGTTGAAGCTGATCACCATTCATCGCAATACACATTGAGCAGCCTGCTTCACGCCATTCTGCGCCTGCCTCTTTGAAGACCTTGTCCAAGCCTTCCTGTTCGGCTTGCTTCTTCACATCTTGTGAACCGGGTACAACCATAACTCGTGTATTTTCAGAGACTTTCTGTCCCTTGAGGATTGATGCAGCCAGACGCAAATCTGAAATGCGTGAGTTGGTACAACTGCCGATAAAGACCACGTCCACTTTTTTGCCGAGCAGCGATTGACCAGGCTGTAAGCCCATATAGGTCAATGCTTTTTCGAAGGCGGCTTTTTGTGACGGTTCAGTAAATGATTCAGTGGTGGGAACCCGATCTGTGATTCTCATACCCATGCCAGGGTTTGTGCCGTAGGTGATCATCGGCTCAAGCTCGGAAGCATCAAGGGTAATGGACTTATCGTAGACTGCGCCTTCATCGCTTGGCAATGTTTTCCAATATGCGACAGCCTTTTCCCATTCTTCGCCTTGAGGGACAAACTCACGGCCTTTAAGATATTCAAAAGTGACTTCATCGGGAGCGATCATGCCTGCGCGCGCGCCGCCTTCAATGGACATGTTGCAAACCGTCATGCGCTGTTCCATGGTGAGGCCGCGGATGGCTTCACCAGTGAATTCAAAGACATGGCCCGTCCCCCCGCCAACGCCGATCTTTGCGATCAATGCGAGAATAATATCTTTTGCAGAAACTCCTTTGGACAAAGTCCCATTGACGCGGACTTCAAATGTCTTGGGTTTGTTTTGCAGCAGGCATTGAGTCGCAAGCACATGCTCCACTTCAGATGTGCCGATGCCAAACGCAAGCGCGCCAAAGGCGCCATGTGTGGCCGTGTGACTATCTCCGCAGACGATGGTCATACCGGGCTGAGTGCGCCCAAGCTCGGGGCCAATGACGTGGACAATGCCACGATGCGGACTGGTCATGCCGTGCAGGGTGATTCCGAATTCAGCGGCGTTGGTCTCCATCTGCTTGATCTGCGCGGCAGCCATTGCATCTACAATCGGAACATCGATGGGAGTCGTTGGAATGGAATGATCCATCGTCGCAAGGGTCTTATCAGGGCGGCGGACTTTTAATCCACGCTGACGTAATCCCGTAAAAGCTTGCGGCGAGGTGACTTCATGCACGAGGTGCAAGTCAATATAGAGAATGGCGGGACCTTCGGCAGGTTGTTCCGCAACAACGTGTGCGTCCCATATTTTTTGGAATAAAGTTTTTGGCATAAATTTCCTTCGTCGTCATTGCGAGGAGCGATCTTGTTCTTTGCGACGAAGCAATCTCCTGAAACATGGGATTGCTTCGTCGGGCTAAAGCCCTCCTCGCAATGACATAGTTTCATCCCAACATCACACCGATATTATCTTTTACTTTTTCAGTTCCTTCGGTCTGCGCGATGATGAGCTTGTTTAAGGCGTTGATATAGGCTTTGGCGCTGGCGACAATAATATCTGTGTCTGCGCCGTGACCGCCGTAGACGCGGGCATATGTAACTTCGCTTTGCGCATCCATTGTTGTATGGCCATTGTTATCACTTTGAATGCGGACCGTGACTTCGCCAAGCGCATCAATGCCTTCAGTGATGGCATGTATGTTGAACTCAAGCAAGGTGCATGGCACACTGACGATTAAGTCAATAGCTTTGTAAGTTGCATCCACCGGGCCGGTACCGATCGCTGCGACCGTGTGAACAACACCATCAGGCCCGCGCAAACGGACAGTGGCGGTGGGCATGCCCATCGTACCGCACGTGACCTGCATCCCGTTCAGCAAATACACATCCCGCGGTTTATAGAATTCGTCGGCGATCACGGCTTCGAGATCAAGGTCAGTGATGACCTTTTTGCGGTCGGCCAATTCCTTGAAACGCGTAAAGGCCTTATCGAGTTCGACTTCATCAAGCGAGTATCCCATTTCAGCGAGGCGGTTTCGCAGCGCATGGCGGCCCGAATGTTTGCCCAGCACAAGGTTGGATTGATTGACACCGACATCTTCGGGACGCATGATCTCATACGTGGTTTGATGTTTCAACATCCCGTCCTGATGAATACCCGCTTCGTGCGCGAACGCGTTCGAACCTACAATGGCCTTATTTGGCTGAACAACAATCCCTGTGTAATTGCTGACCAGTTTGCTGATGCGTGAAAGCTGCTGGGTCTCGATGCCTGTTTCGAGGTTGAAGATCGGATGACGAGTCTTCAACGTCATCACAACTTCTTCGAGCGAGGTATTGCCTGCGCGTTCACCGATTCCGTTTATGGTCACTTCGGCCTGACGCGCGCCTGCGCGAATTCCTGCGAGTGTGTTCGCCGTTGCCATGCCAAGATCATCGTGGCAGTGAACAGAGATCGTAATGCCATCGTGCATACCGGGCGTATTCTTGATAATGCCATCGATCAAATTGTAAAATTCATCGGGCGTGGTGTATCCCACTGTGTCAGGAATATTCAATGTGGTTGCACCCGCTTTGATGGCTTCGGCCAAAACCACGTATAAGAATTCTGGTTCCGAGCGGCCCGCATCTTCAGGAGAAAATTCCACATCATCACAAAACGTCTTTGCATAAGTCACCATTTCAGAAACACGCTGCACAACATCTTCTGGGTCCATCTTTAGCTTGTGTTTCATATGGATTGCAGATGTGGCAAGGAAGGTATGAATGCGCGGCCGCTTCGCATCTTTGACAGCTTCCCAGGCTTTATCAATATCGGGCTTATTGGCGCGCGCAAGTCCTGCGATGACGGGGACGCTCGCATCAGACTCCGCGTTGGCAGGGTTGCCCACTTCAACAGCAATCCGTCTGACAGCTTCCAGATCATCGGGCGAGGCGGCAGGGAATCCCGCTTCGATAATATCCACGCCGAGGCGCGCGAGATTATGTGCAATCTCGAGTTTTTCAGCGGATGTCATCGTCGCACCCGGGGACTGTTCGCCATCGCGTAAGGTTGTATCAAAAATTTTGACGTAATTATTCATTGTTACCTCGTTCCGTAGTTCGGTAGTTTACCTGTACCGCAACATTCATGTTGCCTTGCAAGAGCAACATAAATGTTGCGGTACGCTTGTCACTACCCAACTATCAAACTACCTAACTACTTTTTCCAGTTTTCAGGGCGTAACGATCTCACTGCCGCGCCCGCACGCCACATTTCAGAATCGCGAATGGCGGCAAGTTCCACTTCGAGTTTTTCACGATAATCGGGTTGACCATTGGCTTCGAGGGTAATGCGCGCTTCGTTGCCGCTGAGCACGGATGCATATAGTTCATCAAATACAGGCGCGACCGCATCCCGGAAGCGCGGATGCCAGTCCAGTGCGCCGCGTTGGGCAGTAGTGGAGCAGTTGGCATACATGAAGTCCATGCCATTCTCGCTGACGAGACGAATCAATGATTGCGTAAGTTCTTCGACAGTTTCGTTGAAGGCTTCAGATGGGGAATGTCCATGCTTGCGCAGGACGTTATATTGTGCTTCCATTACACCAGACAATGCGCCAATGAGAACGCCGCGCTCGCCCGTCAAGTCGCTATACACTTCGTTCTTGAAAGTGGTTGGGAATAAATATCCCGCGCCAATGGCGATCCCAAGCGCAATCGCGCGTTCATTTGCACGGCCTGTATGATCCTGATGGACCGCATAGCTGGCATTGATGCCGCTGCCCGCTAAAAAGTTACGGCGGACGCTTGTGCCAGAGCCTTTGGGGGCAACAAGAGCCACGTCAACATGCGGAGGAGGGATAACGCCTGTATCATCTTTGAATGTGACAGAGAATCCGTGCGAGAAATAAAGCATGTCGCCTTCGTTCAAACATTCGACGATCTTCGGCCACTGTGAGCGCTGACCCGCATCGGATAATAAATATTGAACGACAGTTCCCTTCTCTGCGGCTTCTTCAACGTTAAATAATGTCTTGCCGGGAACCCAGCCATCTGCGACGGCTTTGTCCCAGTTTTTCGTGCCTTCACGCTGACCAACGATCACATTGATTCCATTGTCGCGCATGTTCATCGCCTGCGCCGGTCCCTGCACGCCATAGCCAAGCACAGCTACAACTTCATCCTTTAAAACCTCGCGCGCCTTCTCAAGCGAAAACTCAGCGCGTGTAACTACTGTTTCTTCCGTACCGCCAAAATTGATCTTTGCCATGATGAAAATTTCTCCTGTTTATTCATATATTGGTGGTCGAGTAATTCCGAGCGACAGCGAGGAATGTACACTTGCACCAGCACGCAAGTGCAGGTGTCGAGACCACCGCGTTCTATTCGTCATTGCGAGGAGGGCTTTAGCCTGACGAAGCAATCTCCGTGAGTACGTTGGAGATTGCTTCGGGCAAGAGCACCCTCGCAATGACGGAGTATTTTCTAAGGCGCCATCTCCGCCAGTTCAGACACATCTTCATACCGATTTCCATTGACCCCTTGCACACGACGGACTCCATCGTTGACGCCGCGAGTCATGGAGACTTGTCCCGTGCGGACCATTTCCACGATGCCGATTGGGCGCAACAACTCGATCATGCCTTCGATCTTGTCCTCGGTGCCGGTGATCTCAACGATGAGGGAGTCAAAAGCCACGTCCACGATGCGGGCGCGGAAGATCTCTGCGAGGCCGTTAACTTCGGCGCGGCGTTCGGGGCCGACCTTTATTTTGATCAGGGCCAAATCGCGGGTCACCGAAGGTTGATGCGTGACATCCTGCACATCGATCACATTCACCAATTTATATAAATTGGCCTCAATGCGATGCGCGTCATTGTCACCGTTGGGACAATCCACAACGACGGTCATGCGTGACACTTCGGGATTTTCCGTGCGTCCAACCGCGAGCGATTCAATATTGAAATTACGGCGGCGAAACAAAGATGCCACGCGATTCAGAACACCGGGTTTATTTTCTACTAATGCTATAAAAGTGTAGTTCATAATTTTCTCCTTCATCGTCATTGCGAGGGCGCCCTTGTTATTTGCCCGAAGCAATCTATCTCCTCATTGAGTTGGAGATTGCTTCGTCGGGGAGTACACCCTCCTCGCAATGACATGTTATCTTGCAGGTCTCTGTATCATTTGATCCAGGGCCGCGCCTGCGGGAACCATGGGATAGACCGCATCTTCCATTTCCACTTTGAACTCCAGCACCGTGGGCCCTTTGATACTGCGCGCCCATGCAATCGCTTCATCCACTTCTTCGCGCTTGGTCACGCGCCTCGCAGGGACGCCGTGCGCCTCGGCCAGTTTTACAAAATCAGGGGAAAGCATATTAACCGCCGAATAACGCTTTTCAAAAAAGAATTCCTGCCACTGACGCACCATGCCGAGAAAACTATTATTCATGATCGCAACTTTCACATTCGCATTCTCTTGTACCGCGGTGGTTAATTCCGCGGCTGTCATTTGAAAGCCGCCATCACCGGCAATTGCCCATATCTCCTGATCTTTCGCGGCAAACCATGCGCCAATTGCTGAGGGAAGACCAAAGCCCATCGTGCCCGCGCCGCCCGAAGTGAGCCAGCGATTCGGTTTCTCCAGTTGATAGTATTGCGCGGCCCACATCTGGTGTTGACCGACATCCGTTGTTACGATTGCGCCGCCGCCCGTGGCTTTCCAAATATCTGCAATGAGATGCGCCACGTACAATTTTCCGTCTTCAGGCCAGTTCATGATACTGCGCGCATCGGCTTCAGTTTTCCAGCCGTTGATCTCCTTAAACCATTCCTCGTGATCGTATTCATCCACCAACGGGACAAGATCAGATAATACTGTTTTCAAATCACCGACCAGTGGAACATCCACAAAAACATTTTTGTGTATCTCCGACGGATCAATTTCAATATGGATCTTCTTTGCGCGCGGCGCGTAAGTTTTCAAAGTGCCTGTGACGCGGTCATCGAAGCGCATACCAAAGGCAAGAATCAGATCGGAATTTTGGATCGCGAGATTCGTATGCACTTCTCCATGCATACCCATCATGCCCAAACTTAATTCATGTGAAGCGGGGAATGCGCCCAGCCCAAGCAAGGTACTGGCTACAGGCGTATTCGTTTTCACGGCAAAGTTCATCAATACTTCCTCCGCTTTGGACATCAAGACACCGTGTCCGCATAAAATGATCGGCTTATGCGCCTTCTCGATCAACTTCACGGCTTCATCCAACAAATCTTTTGGCGCGTGTGAAACAGGCTGATAGCCGGGCAGTTTTACGTCTGCTGGATAAATGAATTCTGTCTTTTCAACCTGGGCATTTTTACAAATGTCGATCAACACGGGGCCTGGGCGGCCGCTGCGGGCGATATAAAACGCCTCGCGAACGACTTCCGCAATTTCCTCGGCACGCGTCACAAGATAATTATGTTTTGTGATCGGCAGCGTGATGCCGGTTACATCGGTTTCCTGAAACGCGTCACCGCCGATGAGATGCGCCGCAACCTGACCCGTGATGAATACCACCGGAACTGAGTCCATCATGGCGGTGGCAATGCCGGTCACAAGATTCGTTGCGCCAGGGCCTGAGGTTGCCATGGCAACACCAACTTTGCCTGATGCGCGCGCGTATCCATCTGCCATGTGAGCTGCACCCTGTTCGTGCCGCACCAATACATGATGAACTGGATAGCTCAACATCGCATCATAGATCGGCATGTTCGCGCCGCCCGGATACCCGAAGACGACTTCCACGCCTTCACGGGTGAGACATTCCCATAAAATTTCTGCACCACTTTTTTTCATAAATTCTCCTTTGATTCTGGAGTACGGCAGCTTGCTGCCGCATGTGAGACAGCAAGCTATCTCACTCCAGAGTTAATTACTAACTCGTAATTGCACCTTCGGATGCCGTTGATACGCCGCGGGCATACTTCGCCATGACGCCTCGTTTGTAACGCGGTTCGGGCGCCCGCCAACCCTTCTTGCGTTTCGTCAATTCACTCTTGGATATATCCACACGCAGCTCGCGCTTATCGACATCAATGGTGATGGTGTCACCATCTTTGACGTAAGCGATCATCCCGCCAACAAAAGCCTCGGGGGCGATATGACCTACAGAGATGCCGCGCGTGGCGCCAGAGAAACGTCCATCGGTTAATAAGGCGACGTGATCGCTCAAGCCCGCGCCCGCAATTGCCGCGGTCACCCCAAGCATTTCACGCATCCCCGGCCCACCCTTCGGACCTTCATAACGGATAACCACTACATCACCAGACACAATTTTATTATCGGTGACTGCTTTCATTGCATCTTCTTCACGCTCGAAGACGCGTGCCGGCCCACTAAAATGTTTTACATTATTTGCAGCGGCTTTATGCACGCCGCCTTCTTCTGATAGATTGCCATGTAAGATGACCAGTCCGCCATTCGGCTTGATCGGCTTATCTAATGGATAAATCACTTGCTGACCGGGAGTCTCAACCCCACTTTGTGCGGCTTCGGCGATGGTCTTACCTGTGACAGTCATGCAGTCACCATGCAAGTAACCACCCTCCATAAGTCGTTTCATCAAAAATGGAATGCCACCTGCCGCGTGCATATCTGCGGCCATGTATTTGCCAAACGGCTTGATATCTGTAATGAGCGGCACGCGTGAGCAAATCTCATCGAAGTCATCAATATGCAAGTCAACATTGGCTTCGCGTGCCAAAGCCAAAAGGTGGAGAACTGCATTCGTCGAGCCGCCAGTTGCGGCCACGGAAGTGATCGCATTTTCAAAAGAGTTGCGTGTGTAAATTTGGGAGGGACGTATATCCGCGCGAAGCATTTCCATTACCAGTTTCCCCGTCTCAAATGCTATGTTGTCTTTGTCTTCAGACATGGCTGTGACGCTGTTGAAGCCCACTGGAGAGATGCCGATGAATTCCATGATGGTGGACATGGTGTTGGCGGTGAACTGTCCGCCGCACGCGCCCGCACCGGGGCAGGCTGAATTTTCAACATCCATAAAATCTTTTTCGTTCATCTTCCCCGCTGAATATGCGCCGACTGCTTCGAACACATCCTGCACCGTCAGAGATTTTTCACCGAGCTTGCCAGGGTTGATCGAGCCGCCATATAAAGCTACGCCGGGGATATCAAGCCGCGCGAGAGCCATCATCACACCTGGATTGGTTTTATCGCAACCCGAAAGACAAACGATGGCATCGAAATGATTTCCACGTGCCACCAGCTCTATCGAGTCAGCTATGACCTCGCGGCTGATCAGCGATGCTTTCATACCCTCCGCGCCCATACTGATCCCATCTGAAATGGACACGGTATTAAATTCCATCGGAGTGCCACCCGCTGCGCGAATGCCTTCCTTGATCTTTTGCGACAGCCTTCGTAAATGATAATTACACGGACCGATCTCGATCCACGTGCTGGCGACACCGACAATGGGTTTACGCAAATCATCGTCTGTGAACCCAACGGCTTTGAGCATGGCGCGTGCAGGCGCACGGTTGGGTCCGGTAGTGATTGCATGGCTGTTCTTTTTTAAGTCGGGCATAGGTCTCCTCTTATTAGCAGACCTGACAGGTCTTCAATCAATTCTCAAAGTATGTCGTTGCGAGGAGGATGCTCTTTCCGACGAAGCAATCCCCAATTATGAGGAGACTGCTTCGGCTAAGTACAAGAACGCCTCGCAACGACATATGTGAGACCTGTCAGGTCTTAAGTTTTGATATAAAAAGAGCCGCCCGTGGTTAGGGCGGCTCTTCGTACTTACTCAGTGATTTACTTTACTCTCACCGCTGCCATCCTAACCAAAAGTTGATCCTTAATAATAAGGACCGAAATAAGGACGACGACAATAAGGGAGAGGCTGAATATAGATGGGTTCATGTGCGTGTGATTTCGCCCGATTATAGGCGGAAACGGAAATAAGTCAAGAGTGAATTGTACTGGTGATTACCCACAAGTCTGTTTGTGTCATTCCAAACAACAAGGCAAGAGCATTTTGCCGCGAATTACGCGAATTTCCACGAATTGGTTTGGAAAAATCCGCGCGTATCCGCGTAATTCGCGGCTGAATTCTTGTTTTCTTCCCCTGGAACTGGGAGGCGCGAAGATGTGGGTAATCACCAGTGAATTGTAGGATTCGGTTAGTTATGACAAGATGACGCTTATTCCTCCCTCATGACTCACTCACTGGTCCTGCTTACATCCTTATTGCGCGGGCTTATGGAAATAAGTTGATGAGATTTTGTATCGTTCGGGGAAAATAGCGATCGCGACAATTGGCCAGAGCGCAGAATCGCAAGGTCGACTTCGTCAATATCGGAAATGGAACGGTAGACATTCCACAGCTTGATTCGTATCCACTCCGGATTCTCGTGAAACTCAGCAAGCTCGCGGAGCGATGTCGAGTAGACCGCTGTGAACTTCCGCTCACCCCTGGGACGAAGCATCTCGGCGAGGCACTCGAAGCGAAGCTCATCCACGACCTGGCTGGCCTCTTCATACAGCTCACGAGTTGCGCACTCTCGAGCTGTTTCCCCTTCTTCGATTCGACCCGCCGGAGCCTCCCACTGATTTCTGTAGCGATTAAATCCCAATAGGAACTTGTCTCCGCATTTCGCGACAACGAGTGCCGCAGTAATTGGTGTGTACTGTCTCTCCAGCTCGTCCTCGTCACCTCGGACGATGGCAAGCAGCCGATACTCTTGTTGATTCGAGGCAATTATCATCGTCATCTCGTGCACCTAACCATGAGTTAACCAGACGGATTTCTGTATAAGTATCTATAAATGACATCATGAATAGCAATTCTTCACAACGCTATTATTTTCGATAATGCATTTATATAAATCAAAAGCGACCATTTTATTGCCATTATACTGTCCCGCATAAACTTACCCTATGTCAAATCCCTTGACCAATTCCCTACCCTGGCATAGAATACCGCCCAATATGAAAAGCTGTTATTTCGGTATGATGACCATGACTACTACCTCAGGCAAATTCCGTGAGGCAATTGCACGTAGTGTTGGTCAAAAGTAACCTAAGAAGACGGTACACCTGAACACACAACGCCTCACGCAAAACGTGGGGCGTTTTTGTTATCAAAGTGCTTTTACCACGGAGCACACAGAGAGCACGGAGAAAACCTTTTAAAAACTCTGTGAACTCCGTGCTCTCTGTGGTGAAGGTTTAGAACTAAGGAGAACTTATGGCAAAACAAACACTGGTTATGAAATTTGGAGGGACTTCGGTCGGCTCTGCGAAGGCGCTGGTGAAGGTGATCCAGATCGTGAAGGATGCGCGTGTGGAATATCCGCGTGTGGTAGTGATCACATCCGCGATGGCAGGAGTCACTGATCTGTTGTTGGATTGTGCAAATCAAGCCGCGTTGGGCAAAACAGATTCACTGTCACATTCGGAAGCCATTATGCGTGACATTCATTTTTCAGCGGCTGATGAACTCATCCAGGATGAAAAACTTCGTGAAAAAACAAAACAGGAAATTGACGTGTTCATTCTCTCGCTGGTGGATCTATCCAAAGCAGTTGCTGTGCTTGGCGAAGCTAGTCCACGGGTGATGGATGCAATCGCGTCTCTCGGTGAGCGGATGAGTGTCCGCTTGTTGGGTGCAGTGCTTGAAAGCGCAGGGATTAATGTAAAAGCATTTGAGTCAACGGAGTTGATTGTGACCAATTCTAATTTCCAAAATGCACATCCTAACCTCAAAGCCACGACTGAAAAAGTGCGCGGCGTTTTGAATCCGCTTTTGGATGCGGGCATTATCCCTGTCACAACCGGGTTTATCGGTGCGACACCTGACGGCATCATCACAACTTTGGGGCGTGGAGGCAGTGATTATTCCGCAGCAATTATTGGTTCTACGTTACCCGCCGATGAAGTCTGGATCTGGACAGATGTGGACGGCATTATGACCACCGATCCGCGTATTGTGAAAGAAGCAAAGACATTACCTGAAATTACATACAGTGAAATTGCCGAACTCGCATATTACGGCGCGAAAGTTATCCACCCTAAAACGATCCGCCCACTCGTGGATGCTGGTATTGGACTTCGCATCTGCAACACGTTCAACCCGTCGCATCCGGGCACGCGTCTCATCGCGAATGTGCCCTCTGATTCAAACGCGCGTAATGGACAAGTTGTCAAAGCTGTGACCGCCATCCGCAATCAAAGATTGGTGACGATTGAAGGACGCGGCATGTTAGGCGTCCCCGGTGTGGCGGCGCGCGCGTTTACAGCGGTTGCATCCACACGGACGAGCGTGCCATTAATTACACAGGCATCCTCTGAACAGTCGATTTGTTTTGCTGTGCCATCCGAAGCTGCACCGTCCGTGCTGAATGCTTTGCAGGCTGTCTTTGCAGGCGAAATCGCAGATGAAGATATTGACCGCGTTTGGATGACCGAAGATGTTTCGATCATTACTGTCGTCGGTGTTGGAATGCGCCACACGCCCGGAGTGGCTGGGCAGGTATTTACTCAGCTTGGCAATAACAAAGCAAATGTGTTAGCCATCGCGCAAGGTTCATCGGAAGTGTCCATTAGCATGGTGGTCGCCGCCGCAGATACGGAGCTGGCAGTCAGGTCGCTGCATGAGTTGATCGTGAAATAAAAAAATAACCCCGGTGGTCAAGTAGACACGAGCGTTCTTCGCGAGTGTCGTATCGAGACCACCTATTGCGTATATATTTTAAATAGAAATTTACTTTTTATTGGTGGTTTCGATACGCCCTGCGACGAACAGCAGGGCTACTCAACCACCGGTGTGTAACTCAAAGGAGTTTTCATTATGTCTCAAATCCCCGTAGCTGTTCTCGGCGCGACAGGCGCTGTTGGTCAGCGCTTTGTTTCATTGTTAGATAATCATCCGTGGTTCAAGGTCGTTGCATTGGCCGCCTCAGACCGTTCGGTTGGACAAAAATATTCAGATGCCGCGCGTTGGGTTTTAGATACCCCCATGCCTGATTATGTGCGCGAGATGATGGTCGTGCCTGCCACGCCTGATTCTGTTCAGGCAAAAATTGTTTTTTCTGCGTTGCATACTGAAATTGCAAATGAACTCGAACCGCAATTCGCAAAGGCGGGCGCGGCAGTTTGTTCGAATGCGTCGTCATATCGGCGCGGCGAAGATGTGCCGCTGCTGCTGCCTGAGGTCAACGCGGATCATGTTCATCTGGTCAAACAACAGCGTATCAATCACAGCTGGAGCGGATGCATTATCACAAATCCGAATTGCACGAGCACTGGACTCACGATTGCACTCAAGGCGCTCGATGATGCCTTCGGCGTGACAAAAGTTTTCGCTGTCTCGTTGCAGGCGCTTTCGGGCGCGGGTTATCCTGGAATTCCATCGCTCGATATTATCGATAACATTATTCCCAACGTTGGCAATGGCGGCGAAGAAGAGAAAGTGGAATGGGAGCCGCGCAAGATGCTCGGTACATTAAATAATAATAAAATCGATCTTGCGGATATGAGATTCAGCGCGCACACGAATCGCGTGGCTGTGATCGACGGGCATACGGTTTGTGCAAGCATTGAACTCACGAATCCCACCGACCCTGAAAATGCCGAGGCGATTCTGCGAGATTACCTCGCCCCTCCATCAGCGAGGGAACTGCCGTCGAGTCCGCGACCCGTTATCAGCGTCAGAGAGGAAGCGGATAGGCCTCAGCCAAGACTCGACCGATTAACAGGAAAAGGCATGACGACAGTGGTAGGCCGCGTGAGGCGGGATCCAATCCTTGATCTTAAGTTTGTTGTGCTTTCACATAACACGATTCGCGGCGCGGCGGGCGCATCTATTTACAATGCAGAATTATTGGTGAATGAGGGTTTGCTGTAAGAAGTACCGCAAGATTTATCTTGCGCGAGGCAAATGCGACATAAATGTCGCGGTACGAATCACTTGACAAACAGGAAGTCCGCATGATATAAACCGCGAAATTAAATATTCGCTCTTATCCAGAGAGACTGAGGGATCGGCCCTTTGAAGTCTCGGCAACCAGACAATAGTTATGGTGCCAAATCCGACAAATAGGAATGACAACGTCATTCGTATCTGGAAGATGAGAGGACGGTATCGTATGTACCTCTTCTTGTACTTTCAGAAGAGGTAATTTATTTAACCTCATCTGAAAAGCGGATAATATTTTTCAAGAGGAGAGTCTCATGTCCACTGCTTCGCAAGAACGTAAATTTGGTTTCAACACAAGGCAATTACACGCGGGGTATGATCCCGAAGCGACAACGGGAAGCCGCGCGGTGCCGATCTATCAGACCACAGCGTATGACTTGCAAAGTACAGACCGCGCGGCGCGTTTGTTCGCACTTCAAGAAAGTGGAAATATTTACACGCGTATTTCAAACCCAACCTCGAACATTTTTGAAAAACGAATCGCAGACCTTGAAGGCGGGGTTGGCGCTTTGGAAGCCAGCTCAGGCCACGCCGCACAGATGACCGCGATTTTCGCGATCTGCGAAGCAGGTGATCATATTGTTTCCTCGTCTGCGCTATATGGCGGGACCGTCAGCCAGTTCAAATATACATTCCCACGTTTAGGAATCGAAGTTACTCTCGTTGACCCTTCTGACCCAGAAAATTTTCGGCGTGCGATTCAACCGAATACCAAAATCATTTATGGCGAAACGATCAGCAATCCATTCGGAAATATTTTCCCGTTTGAAGAAGTGGCGAAAATCGCGGAAGAATTTCACATTCCATTGATGATCGATAACACAACCGCATCACCTTATCTTTGTCGTCCATTTGAATGGGGCGCGCATATCGTCACCCATTCCACATCGAAATATATCGGCGGGCACGGCACGTCCCTTGGCGGCGTGATCGTAGACAGCGGAAAATTTAACTGGGGAAAAAGCACGCGTCATAAGAATTTCAATACGCCCGATCCTTCCTATCATGATGTAGTTTACGCAGATGACTTTGGCCCGCTGGCATTTATTTCAAAGGCACGCGCCGGCATTATGCGCGATATAGGCGCAACCCAATCTCCGTTCAATTCATGGTTGTTCATCCAGGGCTTGGAAACTTTATCCCTGCGCATGGAGCGCCATTCAAAGAACGCACAGTCTGTCGCTGAATATTTAAGTGATCACCCCAAGGTCAGTTGGGTTACACATTCAGGCTTGCCAAATCATCCCGATTATGCGCGCGCTCAAAAATATTTACCCAAAGGCTCCAGCGCGGTATTAGGGTTCGGCGTCAAAGGCGGACGTGAAGCAGGCGCAAAATTTATTGACAACTTAAAATTATTCAGTCATGTTGCAAATTTTGGCGACGCAAAGTCACTTGCCATTCATCCTGCCAGCACAACCCATTCCCAGCTTTCTGATGAAGAACAGAAAGCCGCAGGTGTCAGCCCCGATTTTATTCGTCTGTCGATTGGGCTTGAGGATATTGAAGATATTCTCTGGGACATTGATCAGGCTCTAAATTCATAATATTTCGTCCTGAGCGGAACCGCGCCTCTTTGTGCGGTGCAGTCGAAGGACAACTTGGAAGAGTAATTTCCTTTCACATCGCCCTTCGACTTCGCTGCGCTCCGCTCAGGGCGTAGAGGTAATCCATGCCCGTAAAAATTCCAACCACCCTCCCGGCCCGCGCAACGCTTGAACGTGAAAATATTTTCATCATGGATGAAGAGCGCGCCATTCACCAGGACATCCGTCCGCTGCGTGTTGCAATCCTCAATCTGATGCCTACCAAGGTCACAACTGAAACACAACTTTTGCGACTACTTTCCAACTCCGCGCTTCAAGTAGAAGTCACATTGCTTCACACCGCTAGTTATGAATCAAAGAACACCGATGCAGATCATCTGCTCAATCACTATGTCACGTTCAAGGAAATTGAAAAGGAAAAATTTGACGGCCTTATCATCACGGGCGCGCCTGTGGAACAAATGCCTTTTGAAGACGTTGAATACTGGGATGAATTGACTCAGATTCTTGATTGGGCTGAGTCGAATGTTGAATCAAACTTCTATATTTGCTGGGGAGCGCAAGCCGCGCTTTATCACAGATATGGAATCCCGAAGTATGACCTCCCCAACAAGATGTTCGGCGTCTATGAGCACCGCATCCTTTCCTCGACCGAGAACCTGCTGCGGGGATTCGATGACATTTTTCTGGCCCCGCATTCCCGTCACACCGAGATCCGCCGCGTGGATGTGGAGAAAGTTAACGAGCTAAACATTCTCGCCGAGTCAGACGAAGCCGGCATTTACATCCTCGGCACAAAAGATGGACGTCATCTTTTTATCACAGGTCACTCTGAATATGACCCCTTCACACTCAA
>JBBSCM010000057.1:0-16786 GCA_038250295.1 Anaerolineales bacterium
AACCAAGATCGTTCATGAGCTTGCTGAATTCTTCAAATCCCACCGGCTTTACAAGGTAACTATTGACGTGATTATTGTAGGCGCGCGCAACATCTTTTTCGGCTTCTGATGTGGTCAGGATGATGACAGGAATATTTTTTAATTCCTGCTCTTCTTTTATTTGGCGGAGAACCTCAAGCCCATCCACGCGGGGGAGGCGCAGGTCCAGCAGGATCAGATGGGGGCGGGGGCTGGTTTCAGGATTGGCATATTCATCGCGACGAAGCAGATAATCGAGCGCGATCTGGCCGTCGGCAAAATGCTGAATCTTGTTGGCGATGCGATGATCCTCCAAAGTCCTGATAACCAATTCGGCGTGGTCGGCATTATCCTCCACCAGCATGACAAAGACAGGTTCACCCATCATGTTTTTCTCCTTCGTACTATTGCATATGACCATTGCTGATCGCGCAGGCTTCCGTGCTGTAGCCTCTCGAACAAAGGTATAAATTTAAATTCCAGTCTGACAGATCACGCGTTATCCTGTGATTGTAAGCGATTAATTTCAATTCACGAGCGATAATTCCTTCAAAAAAGAATACGCGTGCCCATAATTTCGTTTACGAGAACGTGATATAATTTTGAAAATTGATAGAAACCATCTTGCTGACGGAGGAGTACCATGGAAATCACCATTCAGGAATTCAAGCATTGTGACTTAATCAAAGTGAAAGGCCGCGTTGATAGTTCCACCGCGCCTGATTTTTCCAAAGCGCTTGAAAAGGCCAACGATAATGGTCATTATAAGCTGGCTGTTGACATGAGCGAACTCGAATACATGTCCAGCGCAGGCTTCCGTGCCTTGCTCGGATCCCAAAGAAATTGCAAACGCTATAACCGCGGGGAATTGGTTCTTGTGAGTGTCCCCGAGCGTATTCGCGAAGCGCTTGAATTGGCAGGCTTTACCGAGCTCTTCAAGACCTTTGACGATTCCATCGCGGCAGTTGGCAGCTTCTAATCACATACGTTTGGTGTGCTCCAAAGGATAAACCAGGAAGAAACGCCGCCTCTTTGTCTTAACGGATGGAGGCGGCTTTCTATTCTACCCATGTCAAATATCACATTCCCAGCCAAGTTTGATCTCCTGGATGAAATTCGCGAGTTTGTCGCAAAGGCAGCTCGCGAGGGCGGGTTTTCAGAAAAAGCCATCTACTCGCTGCAGCTCGCAGCAGATGAAGCCGCATCCAACATCATCGAACATGCGTATGAAGGTATCTCAAACGCAAACATTGATATCAGCTGTGATATGCAGGGCGAAACACTCGTCATTACCATGCGGGACACAGGCAAACCTTTTGACCCATCCAAAGTTAAACAGCCCAACTTAAAAGCAGATCTTTCGGACCGCCAGATCGGGGGACTTGGCGTTTACCTCATGCGGAAACTTATGGATGAAGTTTCCTACGTATCCAATTCCAAGACAGGCAATTTATTGACAATGACAAAGCGGAGGGGATAAACCGCATGAACGCCGCAACACGTGCCGAGCGCCCGCAATCATGGGATTGGCGTCAACTTGCCAGCCTGGGCGAACAACTTCGCAACGAAGATTCCATCAGCGCGCAGCGTGACCGTATTATTTCCATGACGGGCCGCCTCATTGATGGGGCGGTGGATGTTTGGTTAAAGGAGGAAGTCTTCCGTTTACCCGATTGGGATGCTCAACTCGTTTTTCCTCCCCAGCCTCCCAAAGGCGGGATGCGCCTTGCCATCAAAGCGGGGAAACTTACCACTCAAAAAACAAAAAGGACGACAAAAACCGCTTCACGCCTGACCTTTGCCTCGGTGCCGCTCGAGGACCAGGGGATTACGCTGGGAGCGCTTCAAATTACCCGCTCCAAGGGGCCTGTTTTTTCCACCGAAGAGTTGAACCTGCTTCAAGGCCTTGCCCAGATCGTGGCGATGAGTTTATTTACATCACATCGCGCCCAGGTTGAACAATTCCGCCTTAGGCAGCTTAACCTGGTCCGCGAGGTCAGCACCCAGATCGCGAACGTGCTCAACGTAAACGAACTTGCCACGCGTGTTACCGAACTTATCCAAAAGACATTTAATTATTATTATGTCGCCATTTTTACATTGGAACCGAATTCAACCGCGCTTCGTTTTCGCTCCAGTGCCGTTGCACCGCGCAAAGGGAAAAAGAAAGCATCCATTGCGCTTGAAGTGGAAATAGGTCAGGGGCTGATCGGTGAAGCTGTTCTGCATGGACAACAGATCATCTGTGACGATGTTCATGCAGATGCCCGTTATCGATTTATTGACAGCCTGCCTGAAACGATATCGGAAGTTGTCATCCCATTAAAGTTGGAAGACCGTGTGCTGGGTGTATTGGACGTGCAAAGTAACCAACCCCATGCCTTTCACCCAAATGATTTATTAATCCTTCATGCGTTGGCAGATAACATTGCCCGTGCTGTGGAAGGCGCGCGCTTATATGGCAGTCTCCGCCGCCGGGCGGACCAGCTTACACTGGTTTCGGAAGTGAGCAAAAGCGTCACGTCCACGCTTGACCTTTCGGAGATCATGCATGACGCAGCCACCTTGATCAATGAGAAGTTTGGGTATCCGCATGTCTCCTTGTTCACCGTTCATCCCAACCGTCGTTTGATCAATTATGAAGCGGGAAGCGGCAAGCGCAGCAAGAAACTGACAGGCTTTGCGATTCCATTGGATGATGTGGACGGGATCATGCCGTGGGTGGCGCGGAATGGCGTCACCGTGCTTGCAAATGACGTGACTAAAGATAAAAGATATATTCCTTCGCCTTTGCCTCCCAAGAATACACAATCGGAACTTTGTGTACCCCTCATCTTTAATGAGGATGTTATTGGTTTATTGGATATTCAATCTGACAAATTAAATGCCTTCACTGAAGATGACAAGATGATGTTCGAAGCCGTGGCAGATACAATGGCTGCGGCCATCCGCAACGCGGACTTGTACCGCTCTGAAAAATGGCGCCGACAGGTATCGGATAGTTTGCGCGAAGTGGCTGGTTTGGTCTCCGATAACGTGGGCGTGGATGAAGTGCTGGAGATGATCCTCTCTGAACTGGATCGCAACCTGCCTATTGATATTTCCGCGATCTGGTTATTACAGGATGATGAACTTTGTCTGTCTGCGGTGCATGGTACCGATGCGAGTCAGCTTGAAAGCGTATGCATATCCAACCCGGATGCGATCTATGCAATGGCTGAAGCCTTGATGTCTGATGTGCCCATGATCCGCCGCGCTGACGAACCGTTGTGGCCCGCTGGGCTGGCGGCTGATTATGAAAACAATTACTCATCCATTGCCGCGCCGTTACGTGTGGGGGAGCGTTCACTGGGTGTGTTGACTCTCTCGCATCACACGTCGGGCCGTTATGGACATGAGGCGCAGGCGGTGACGACCACCTTTGCGAGTTACGCCTCGGTTGCCATTGAGAATGCGCGCTTATATGATTCCGCGCAGGAGCAGGCGTATGCTTCGGCGGCCTTGCTGCAAGTGGCGCAGGCAGTAGCCAGCCTCGGTGACCTGGATGAGACCCTCGGCACGATTACACGTATCCTGCCAATTCTTGTGGGTGTGCATCGTGTGGCTTTGTATCGCTGGGATGCAGAGCGTGAGTCTTTTACAGCCACACATGAATATGGTTATTCGGAAGATGAAGAATCGTCAAATACAGAAAAAGAATTTAAGCTGGGCGAATTTCCTCTGCTTGATTTTGCGCGCGAACAAGGCTATATGATCACGCATCCGATCGAGCTAAAAGCGGAACCCATGTCGTGGTTGAGTATCATGCCAGAGATTAAGGAAGAAGCGGAAGTAGTGAATGCGGGTCGCCTGCTTATGGCGGTCCCGCTATCCATTAAGAATGATATGTTCGGCGTCATGTTGATCGAAGAGGCAGAGAATGGACGCCGCTTCCGTTCGCGCCGCATCGAGATCATCAATGGCATCGCACAGCAGGCCGCGCTCGCGATTCAAAATGACCTTTTGCAGCAGGAGATGGTGGTGCGCGAACGCCTTGAGACCGAGGTGCAGTTGGCGCGCCAGATCCAGCAGACGTTTATTCCGCAGACCCTGCCTACACATCCCGCGTGGCAAATGGCGGCGCGCTGGCGGACTGCGCGGCAGGTGGGCGGTGACTTTTATGATGTGATCGAATTGCCGAATGGAAAGATCGGACTCTTCATTGCGGACGTGGCCGATAAAGGCATGCCCGCGGCTTTGTTCATGGCGCTCACGCGCACCCTGGTGCGGGCTGCCGTCAACGAGATGGATTCCCCAGCTGAAGTATTGCGCCGCGTCAACGACCAGCTTTTGCCTGATACGCAATCGGGTATGTTCGTGACGGCGGTCTATGGCGTGTTGGATACCGCGAGCGGTGATTTTACTTATGTCAACGCGGGACATAACCCGCCGTTTTGGGTGACAGGAAATAATGAGATCGAGAAACTCACGCGCACAGCGGTTGCGTTGGGCGTGATGGAACAACCCAATATGAAGGAATGCACGGTCTCGCTTGCGGAAGGGGATACCTTATTGCTTTATACCGACGGTCTGACCGAAGCCTTCTCAGAGGCTGGAGAACTGTTTGGTGATTCGCGTTTAATGGATACGCTGAAAGCCATCCAAACGCATTCTGCCGATGAAGTGCTTGTGCTGGTTGAACATCGCTTGAATGAATTTATTGAATCGGTCCCGCTCGGAGATGACCTCACCATGCTGGCGGTGAGAAGGGTGTGAGAGGGATGCGGGCAAGTTTTGTTTTATGATTTGCTGGATTCTACATTCTATCCTGCACCATCTGTTGTAAAAATAATCCTTCGAAAAGATTGGCATAAAGATATACTAACTCACCTTATGCAGTTTTGCCTGCTCATATACTGTACCGCGACATTTATGTCGCTCTTGAGTGAAAGGCGACATAAATGTCGCGGTACCTATGTAGGATGAAACCGAATCGCGTAAGGTGAGTCTTTGAATCAAAAACCGCCGGGCTACCTGTTTTCACAGAGCCTGGCGGTCGTTGATTGATGTTTAGTAGCGGGGGCAGGACTTGAACCTGCGACCTTCGGGTTATGAGCGTCAATCGTCGACCGCGAACTTACAACCTTCGGGCTGCCCTGCGGTCTTTGATTCATTTGAGCCTGCAGTCTTTTGATTGTCAAATCGACAACCATTGTATAACCTTTATAGCACAAACGCAATTACTTTTCAATCAAAACTTTAAATCTTTCGCCATAGACGACAAAAAGCAAACGCTCTGAGCCATCCATTCCACAATTAGAAAATTTTCAAGGCACAACAACACTGGTCAGAATATCCAACACATCTTGCGGAGGGGTGGAAACTTTCTCCACAAGCAGAAATCGTTGGGTGAAATCCACCCGCTCGGTGCCGTCTTCCAATTTCCAGAAGGACTGATATTTTACCTGTTGTCCGCTTTGCAGGTTGATCCACATGCGCCGCCCGCCGCCGCTAAAGGCTTGCGTTTCACCAGGGTTTTGAACGGGCTGAGCGAAGGTTTCCCACATCGTAATCAGCAGGCAAGGCGAACCATCCTCGCAAGTGGTTTCCTCGCGCGTGACAGCATGACCTAATTGCAGAGCATCCGCCAGATCGCGGGTAATGAAATCCAGCGAGAATTGCCAGGGGGCAATATCTCCGCCGCCCACATCACCAAAGGTAAAGTTGATCGCCTGTGCGCCAACCGTCGCCCCCTGCTGGAGGATTTGTCCGTCTGCGTCGCGGTGCGTGGTCAGACTGCGCGTCACCCAGCCTTGCGCATCCACTTCGTACCATTCATCAGACTGGTAATACGGCGGCGGATATTGTTGCCCCGCTTGCAGGTTTTCGCTGATGTTTTCACTGACCACATGCGCCCAGGCGGGACCCTGACGCAAGGATGCATCAAACTTTTGCGTCAGGGCTTGCACTTCGCTCAGAAGCGGATCGCTGACAGCAAATGTGGGTGTGATGTGAGGCGTCAGGGTCGGTGCGGGCGTGGAGGTAGGGAAGTTTGCGGTTTGCGGATCAGGCGCGGAAGCCCGCCATTGAATCTGCCAGGGGCCGCGCGCGGTGGTGTAGACGCGCGTCACACTCACATCAAAAGGCTGGACGGGCAGTTTCGCAAATGTCATCCCCGCTGTGAAGTTGCCATCCACTGGCACACCGCCTGCCGCCCCTCTTGCTAATGTGGAATACAGCATCACGCCTGTCACGTCATCCGTCGGCGCAAACTCAAACAGCAATTCGCTGGGAGCGGTTAGCCTCGCGCCCACGATATGCAGGTTATATCCGCCAACCGTTACAATTTGATCCAGCGCCCAGGTTTGCCCCACCTGTGGGTTGGAGCCAGGATCAAAGATGAAGCCGCCCGCCTCAGCGGAAAAATCCACCGCAATCGGCAGGATTTCGCCTTGTGGAAAAGTCGTCAGCGTGAGCGTAAGCTGTTCGCCGCCACGCAGAGCCGAGGTCCGAAAGATGCGCGTATCGCCGCTGTCTGTCGTCTGGGGCGTGATGTCTTTCAATGGGTAGGCGCGCCCATCGGCATCGGTCAGGGTCACGAACCACTGTCCCGCCACAAAGGTGTTGGGACGCTTGAAGCGCAGGGAAACCTGCAAGATGGTGTGATCGCTGGCGCTGGCGATATTGTCCAAAACCAAAGCCAGACCGTTGTGCATGTCGCTTTGCAAGGGCAGGTTTTCAGTTTGCAAAGGAAGGACTTCGCCTGTTTGAGCAGGACGCAGGCGCAAAGGGATTTCGATTGTATTCGGCTCGGCGGGCAAGCCCTCCAGCCGCAAGATGAGTTCGATCGTTTCAGGCGGCAGGGCGTCAAAAATGAAAGTCGCCTCTGCCTGATCTGGCGCATCATCCAATGTGGAAAAGCCGCCGCGCTGCCATTGCAGGCGAGCGCTATTCGGCAGGATGATGTAGGCGCTGAGTCCATCCCAACGGGAATCGGGATTGGGCGAATTGAGCGCTTCGGGAGTCAGCCCCTCGATTCGCACCTGGACCCAGAACCTGCTCCCGTCACTGACAGCTTTATCCACCCTGAGGGTGATCCCGTTTTCGACCGCTTCGACGGGAGTTTCCAGCACATACACCGTTCCTGCATCGGATGTAAAACCAAAGCCTGGGATGAATCCCGTCAACTTGCCAATGGCATAAGCCGCACCAGTAATGGCGAGCAAAGCAAGCAGCGCAACGAGAATGGCAATGATGGGACGGGCGCGTAAGGTTTGCATAAATGATTTCCTTTTATAGCGTGCCGCAATCTGCGGCAGCAAGTTGACATCAGCGGGGATAAAGTCGGCGGCGACGGCATCCAAAATGCGGGCGGTTTCTTGCGGGTTCATTTCACGTAAAAATTTCGGGATCATATCGCGCTCCTTTTGAGCAAGCCGCGCAGTCTTCCGCGGGCGGCATTCAACAGCCACTTGACCGTACCAGGCTGGGCGTTCAGCGCCTGCGCCATTTCTTTTTCGTTCATCTCCATGTAGTAACGCATCACCACTGCGGCACGCTGGCGGGGAGAAAGTTGTTCAAGCGCATGATGGATATCCTGCTTCATGGCATTGAACTCAACTTCGGCTTCCACTGTCAAAGCGGTTTGGATCAAGCCTTCAACCGCCTCAAGCCCCACCGCCGCCTGATCTATCTTCGAAGGGCGTTGTGCCACATCCAAAGCGGCGTTGACCACGCTCCGCAGCAGGTACGGTCCAAACAGGCGCGATTCGTCGAAGCGGCGGATGCGCTCGAAGACACGCAAAAATGTCTCCTGCGTTACATCCTGCGCGGTCTGTTCATCACGTAAAATCAGGAATGCGGCGCGGATTGCTTTCACTTGATAGCGGCAGACCAGCGTCTCCAGCCCGCCAATGTCGCCCGCTTTTAGGCGGCGGATGGCGGTAAGGTCATCGTCCATGCGTTGCTCCGTATTGTGAATTCACACTCTTAATACTGGATTGCAGGTCAAAAGGTTGGGGGATTTTCCAAACGCTTATCGAAAATTGCAAAGGGTATAATCGCAAAACTTTCACTGCTCCTATTCACTGACAACCATTCACTGAGGTTTCCTTGCTCGACTTCGACATCCTCTCCTGGCTCATCGGCTTGCTCGTACTTATCCCGCTTCTGGCGTTTCTTTGGCGGCGCAGACGGGATATTTGGGTTTTGCTGACATTCTCGCTTTTCTGGCTGTATCTGATGCTGCTGGTCAGCGCCGTAATTTTTCCCATCCCACTGGAAAGCAATTTCTGGAGTGAACCTGGTCAATCCGTTGTTCAAGCCGTCCTTTCGCGGGTCAACCTGATTCCTTTCAATTATCTCATCCAGTTTGACGGAGCCCCTACCGCCATCCTGTACGAAATTATGGACAACATCCTGCTGACCATCCCATTTGGCTTTGGGTTGAATTTTCTCGTCCGCCTGAAAGCGCAGCGCGTGCTGTGGGTAAGCCTCGCCCTCGGGCTGGGATTGGAATCGGCGCAACTGCTTGTCTCGTTTTTCGTTGGTCCCTACCGCACCGTGGACGTGACCGATGTTATCCTAAACGCTTCGGGCGTCCTGCTCGGTTACACCATCTTCAAGGGATTTGCCTGGCTTTATCGCCGCGGTCTGGGAGCGTTTGTGGACGAGGTCGTGCAGAGAGCATGATGAACACAGCAAGCAAACGATAAAGGCGCGGAGAATCTCCATACCATTATCGTTTGCATCTGGAAACAGGGTTACTTGAACAGGTCAAGCGTATTGTTATAGGTGACAACTTGCCCATTAGTCAGCACGCCCACTTGCAAGAACGGCGGCATCATAGCCCAATCGGTGCCGCTCCAGTCCCTGCTGCGATAGTCCCAGCGGAAGAAGCAAATAGCGCCTTTGCAGCCTTCTTCATAGAGAAGCGCAGTTTCGAGTTCGGCGAGACGCAGTGAATTGGTCGCCGCAAACTGCCTTGCAATGCCGCGCAGTTCATCCATGCTTTTTACTTCGGCAGCAGGAATATCAGGGTGGCTGGGGAAATTGGGTTCGATTTGTACCAATCGAGCCGTTTCAATGTCTACATAATATTTTGCGCCTGTTTCGTCAGTGTAAAGAGCGGCACTTCTTCCCGAGGCGAAATCACTGATGGATTGAAAAGTTAGTTTTAGGTCAGGCTTGCCCATGACTTGACGAATGAGCGCCATATCTACGTCGTTGTTGACCTTTTCCAGCATCGGGGCGTTATACCATTCTTCGATCATCTGTCCATAGGTTTCACAGCGGGCATACTCATCCCCAACTCCAATCGGAAGATATTTGCCCTCGTCGGGTCTATAGACAAGGATGGTGGTTGCCGTTACTTTGATATGCGAGACGCCCGTACAATAACCCTCTGTCTGGCTTACAAGCAGATCGTAGTAAATCTTACTTTCTTCTGTAGTTGCCTGCGTTGGAAATGGAGTTGGCTTGAGTTCATCTCTGTAGACCTGAACGTAAAGCGCATGGAGTTGATTGATGTTCTCCCAGAGTTTTTCGTTCAACTTGGAAATTCGCGTATACGTTTCGTCTTTGAATAGAAAAATATCCTCGCCCGAGTTCGGGTCTTGGCTGAATTCGACACTGCCATTCTTCTTCTCAGCCTGCACAGCCCGGTCATATTCAGCGACTAGTTGCCGAATTTGTTCAAGGATATGTTCTTTTGCTGAAACAGTCGGAGCAGATGTCTTGATTGGTATTATGACAGTTGCTGTTGACGTAGAAATTACATTCGCAATTGCAACTGTCTTGCTTTCAAGTGGTAAATTGAAAACAGCGAGCAAAACAATCAATGTAGTGGCGAACAAACCGCCGATGATGTAGAAAATATTTTTCATAGGAATCCTCCGGGTTGAGATGGACGTTTTGTCATTGTCGTCGGTTTCAACCATTCCAGCAACTGTGGACTCCCGCAAATCCGCACCTGTGGATTCCCGTAAGCTTGTTTCAGTCAGTTTTAGCGCGGCTTCGGTGCGTGAATTGACGCCCAGTTTGGCGTAAATATTGCTCAGGTGAAACTCCACCGTACGAACGGAAACGCCGAGGGCAAGAGCAATCTGTTTGTTGCTCCTGCCTTGAACCAAATGTTCGATGACTTGTTCCTCACGATTGCTAAATTGATGTTGTCCCATTCATTAAGTGTAATGCAAAACGGGTCAACGCACCCAGCCGAGCCAGCCAATGGGACTTGGAGAATCGAGTTTTATCAATTCCTGTCCGTTTGATGTATTGATGATATATAACGTCTCATTGCCAATTTTGAAATTTTCTGTTGTCGAAACAAAGGCCAGATGTTGTTCGTCCTCCGAAAAAGAAGGCTTCCCATAATCCATATCAAATGCGGGAGCGGATATCATCAAATTTTTTCCTAAACCTTTACGGGGATATAACCACATCTGCATTTCGCGACCAACCTGACGATTGATTGTGTTTTGCCAGAAGAAATTTCCATTTGGGGAAATTCCAAACCGATACCAATCATCGAAAGAGAAAATTATCTGAGGTTCTAAATTGGATAACAAATCCTTCAAACAGATGGAAGACGTCTCATTTCCCGGGTTTCCATGTCCGCAAACCCATGCAAGAGTTTTTCCACTTATCCAAGCTGCCCATTCATCCCCATACTGACTGGTATTGGTAAGATTTTGTATCTCGGTTGGTTTTAAATTTTCATCGAATTGTGTCAAATAAATATCACCAGCGCCCGTTTCTGAGTTGGCCCCATTAATTGCCAGCAGATAGCCATCAAATGAAAATTCAGGGGCATATAATTCGAATTCGGCAGGTGTGTTTAAATATTGGATTGGGCAATCTCCAGCCTGCTCACAATTCAGATCGATCCATCCGATTTGTTCCGGGTTACCTCCCGGGATATCCATTACTGCATTAAAAGCCAGCAAACGTCCATCATAAGACCAGGTCGGATAATCCATTCTGTTAGGCGTTACAGGCAAAAGACGGGGTTTTGATTCGTTGAATCGCAAAACGTATACCCGTGCATTATCTATGCTGTTATTGTCCGGGTTGTATTTTCCTGCAAGGTAATTTAGACCTTGATGATCTGGATGCAAATACAGGCTATAGGCATGCCCTGGCAGAGTCATGAACAACACAGGCTGGTTGTTATTTGGAGCAATTCGATATACGTTTGTTTGATCGCCATTCCAAACGGCATACAGCAAATCGCCTGTTTCCAGAGTCTGTCCGCTGAAAAAATAGCTATCGAGTGGCAGCGGTGTTGGAGTTGGCGCGGGGGAGAAAATGTTTGGGTCGGCTTGAGCAGGCGTCGGCGGAGGCGATGAGGCGTCTGTCAGGTTGAAGGTGAACTCGAATGGACCGTCCACGATCACAGCCGCGCTGATGATTGGGATGGTCAACATCCCTGTGATTTTCCCATTCGGGCGGATGAGTTCGATGAAAATATCCTTGCTTCCAGCCAGCATTCCCGTTCCATACAAATCATCTATACGGTCGGGTTTGCCAACTTCAAGGGATGCAGGCGTAAGGCCATCCACAGTTTGGATGGGTTCATCCGCGTTCAAGGTCAATCGCAGACTGTTGACACCGTCGCCAACAAAAGTTGCTTTGCTGAAATGGACGGTTGCGCCGAGAACCTGAATGCTTGCATCCAGCGGAATGACAGTATCAGGTTGTGGATCGGCACCCATGTCCACAATAATGTTTTGATCGGGAATATCCACCGTTGCCAGCAACAACGGAACAGTAAGAGTCACTTTTTGATTTACCGCCAATGAAGGGAAGGTCAGCGTTCCATTCTGTTCAGCGATCATCGGGAAAAAATTACCCTGCTCATCGCGCAACGTGACCAGAGCGCTTTCAGTTTGCCAGGTCAGTCCCATCATCATTCCGCCTGGAATTAAATCAGGATTCCTGGACTCTGCCTTCAACAACACGGATACATTTTCGGCAGAACTTGTGGCAGCAGGTACGCACAGATTCATTCCATGTTTTTCAACACACAAATCAGAAGAGGAAGCAGTTTCCTGGGTTACAGAAACATACGGTACAGCGCGCGCATCAGGCAGGTTGGATTGCGAGGCGGGAATCCAATTCAATGGCAAATGCCAGCCTTCAAGAAGTGTGAGTGTGGTTTGCGTTGTGCCAGGAGGAAGCGGCGGGAAGATCAATTGAACGCTACGAGAGCCAGGTATGTTCGGCCAGTATTGCCACTGGGTAAGTTCAAGTTTTTCGCCCGAAGAAATTTCAAGCCATGCGCCATCCACAGAATGGGCAGTATCATTAAATTCAAGGAATAGAATCATATTTTGTGGCGTCGCCACGCCGCGCGTCACGGTGACGGTTTGCCCATTGTGTTCCTGTAGGATCGGCTGTTCAAGCATGTAAGTCGAATCCATCGGCAGGAAGCCGACATCGGAAACGAAGATGTACCCAAACAAGCGGCTGACTGCGGCAAAGACAGGCTGACGAAAAGCGGTCAACAGGGCAAGCAAAATGATCAGGATGGAAACCCAGACCCATCGAGAAGCGGGCAAGCGTCGGGCTTGTCCTGAGGGAAATCGAAGGATCGGGCTGGACCGTTGAGTCTGCTGCTCCCACTTTGACTTAATCCCAGCCCGAGGAGAAATCTCCGCGTCGAAGTCCATTCCGTGAAGCAGGTTCGCAGTTTGAAGTGTGACTTCATTTTCAGGAGCAACTGACTTCGGTGATAGTCCGAGCAATTGATCCAATTGTGTGTTGAATTGATTGATAAGTTTAGCGGTCATGGCGCGCCTCCAACAGTGTCCGCAATTTCAAGAGGGAACGATAAAGGATCACACCCACATTTTGTTCAGTAAGGTTGGTCAGTTCGGCGATCTGGCGGTTATTGAGCGGCCCGCCGAATTTCAATGCAATAATTTCGCGGGCACGGGAATCCAGGGATTGAAGCGCAAGAAGAATTTGCTCTTTGTCTTCTGTGAAAATAAGAGCGTCTTCCAACGGCGGATCATCGAAATCAGGAAGTTCATCATCAAGTGACGCTGTTGAGCGAATGGATTCTGACTTCCAGTGGTTGATGGCGACATTGCGGGCAATTGCAAACAACCAGGTCTGGATTTGACTCTTGCGATCATCATAACGAGAAATTCCCCTCAAGGCGCGCTCGAAGGTTGAAGATGCCAAGTCATTGGCTGTATCCGCGTCCGCGCCGCGAAAGCGGAAGTAGCGAAAAATGGATGGGTAGTAACTCTCGAAGGCCTGATCCAGCGAAACAGGCGCTTCGGCTTTTGCTTTGGTGAATAACTTCAAAGATTCCTCCAGTGAAGGGGTTCTATGAATATATACAAGCAAAGACCAATAGTATTACACCCGCTTATGGCGCCTTCCACACCAAGACTGTGCCATCCATTGAATTGGATGCCAGCAACTTGCTGTCCGCAGACCAGTTTAGCGCGGTGATGGAATCCGCATGTCCATTCAGCAATGCTGACGGCTGCAATGTGAGCATGTCCCACAAAATCACCTTGCCACTATTCATACCAGTCGCAAGCCAATGACCGTCGTGTGACCAGGCAATGGTCATGATTCTTTCACCATTCATTCCAGCATTTAGAATTTGCCTGTGTTCTCCCGTTTTGACATCCCATAAAATAAGCGTGCCACTATCCAATCCGTTCGCTTGATTCATCAGTGAACCGCCTGCAACGAGCAGACTGCCATTCGGTGAAAATGAAAGCGCGCCCAGATAAAGTGACAAATCACCAGTAGGAATGGTCAAGAGCCGTTGGCCTGTTTTGGCGTCCCAAAGAATAATTGGTGAGATATTTAGTGAATCAGCGGAAGCCAGCATGGCACTATCCGGTGACCAGGCAACTTTGTCGCGTGGATGGTCGGGGTTATCCTTCAATTGGACAATAAGTTGATTGTTCTCCACAGAATATATTGCGTCTGGTGAAGCGTACTGTGTTGAGTCTGGTGAAAGAGCATAACCATCCGCCAACGCCCATGAAGGCTGGGATATGGCAGGCGCCTGTTTCAAAATCTTTCCTGTCAACGAATCCCAGTGGGTAATTTGTGTCCCATCGTAAGTGAGCAGTTGATTTCCCTCCCACGAGAATTTTGACGAATAACCATTTGTCATCCCGAATCCATAAAGCGAAAAAACAGTTTCTCCATCAAGTTTCACTGCGTTCAAACTGCCCTCTGGAGATAATAAGCCCACCAGCGTTTCACCATCCGGCATCCAGCCTAAACCAGGCATGGGCTGAACTCCTGAAATATTGTGGATTGTCTGGCCTGTGTTCACATCCCAGACAATGACTCCATAATAATTTCCTGAGGCCACCTGTTTGCCGTCCGGCGACCAGGAAATTTCTCCAAGCGGGATATCCTGCCTGTTACCTTCCAGAGTTTTGACAATTTGGCCAGTCTTACCATCCAAAATAGCAATACTCAAGCCGTTTTCAAGCGCAAACAAGTTTTCTGGTGGTGATGGAACTATATTCAGACCGAAACCATACTCAGGTGGATGAGGTTCGTAACCCACAAGGGGTTGATACGTTTCCACATCCCAGGCTTTAACATACCCATTGCCTGAAGTAATGTAAATCCGCTGTCCATCGCCAGACCAGACAGCGCGTACAAGACCCGGCACCACGTTGTTGCACTTAACTTCCTGGACAGTTTGCAATAACGCGCCAGTGCTGGCATCCCACACGCGCACTTCCTCACAGCCTGCACCAGTAAGCAATTTTTTTCCATCCGGCGACCAATCGGGTTGTCCGCTTTCTTCGGTTGCAATGTGATACAGTATCTTGCCGGTATCGGAGCGCACCACCAATACACCGCCATTCTGCGCACCGATTGCCAATCGTTGACCATCCGGCGAAAAATCCAGTACGCGCCAGGAATTACTCAAGGGCAGAAACCAAAGTTCTTTTTGCGTTTTAGTTTCATAGACATAAACGCCCAGCGGCGTGTTAACCGCCAGCCATTTGCCATCTGCTGAAAGCGCCAATGATGAGGCCGCGCCTTTGCCCAATCGAGTGACAGGAGTCATCGTCTGCAACGAGACCAGTTCCGGGGTCGGGATGGATGCGCCGGGGATTATGTCAACTTGCTGGCTGCCCACACCAATCTGAATCAAAAAACCATACGATGCATCGCCCCAGTCTTTCCAGGAAGCACTGATCAGGATCACGTAGAGTCCGTTCCCGTTGACGAATTCCGTTTCCTGAAATGGATACTGAAAGCTGACTTTGGGCGGTAACGATCCGCTCCACCCTTCGCTTGGATTCCAAAAACGATGGGCATTATCCGCCCCGACAAGTTCCTGTCCCGACGTGACCGGCATGACCGACATCGTCACGTTGTCTGGCGCAAGTTCCATACCAAAATGAAATTGCGCATTGACTGGAAATTCTGTCAATACCAAAGGATCACGCGCGGTGGGGATGCCTGCCATATCGGCGCAAAGGCTTTTGGAAATGATGCCTTCACTCTTCCAACAGTACGAACCGATGCCTGCTGTTTGAGTTACGCTATCAACTTCCAGTGTGGCAGGCGGAGGTGTAATAGCAAGTGTCGGTTCAATGTTGGACACTTCGGTAACTGGTCCGCAGGCAGTAATGAAGAAAGCGAAACCGATCAATCCGATGCAGAGTCTTTTTATCATACGGTCCTCCCGAAATGATTATGGTTGGAACAGCCTGTTTATTTTATCCATTCCACGATCTCTCCATTCAGGTTCGTCAATGGGACAATCTGACAGGCATCCACATTCACCAGCGCAGGAACAGTGATCGGCTGGAATTGATTCGTATCTGTCACATTGATCGTCAGCCACTTACCGTCTGCGTTCCAGGCGGAAGCCACTGTTACCCAGCCTTCCAGTTGCATGAGCAGCTTTTTCTGCGAGCCGTCCAGCCGCGAGATGAAAATTCCAGGATACATTTTTCCAATCACCTTATCAGCGTAGGCAATCCACGCGCCATCAGGTGAAATGGAGACACTGCCATTATATGACTGGGATAAGGTTATCAGCGTCTCGATATTTCCACTTGCCACATCCACCGACTGAATGAGAATGCCATCCTGTTGGTCTACACTAACCATTAGGCGGCGACCATCGGGCATCCAGCCGATCAATGTGAGTGAATCGGTGTGTCCATCAACGCGTACACATGTTGCCCGTTTGCGTCCATCACAAACACATTCATCCCTTTATCGGTCTGGCGCGTAAAGGCAATTTGATTTCCATCTGGCGACCAGAAGGGATTGAAATCGTTTGCGCTATTCGTCAACGTTGAAATTTGTCCGCTGGAAATATCAAGGATCCTCAAGCCATTTTCCGCGCCGCTGTAAACGAGTTTCGTTCCATCCCTCGAAAGCGATCCATGCCCAAAGACAAGTCCCTGATCAAAGGAGCCGTCTAGACTCGAAATAAAAAGTGAGGGTTCGGGTGATATCGCTCCACGTGACAATAAAACTTTTTGCGGAAAATCGACAGGGAGCGCATCGGGGCTACCCGCAGCCTGTTTCCATTTATCGAGAGGGTCGTTGGTTCATAAAAGATCTCCTTTTTTTTGGAGACTCTTTGAATCAAAAACCGCCGGGCTTGCCTGTTTAGCATAGCCCGACGGTCGTTGATTGACGTTTAGTAGCGGGGGCAGGACTTGAACCTGCGACCTTCGGGTTATGAGCCCGACGAGCTGCCACTGCTCCACCCCGCATCGAATGGACGCAGATATTACCATAGGCAATACAGAAAAGTCAAGCAAAGTGG
>JBBSCM010000058.1:0-16779 GCA_038250295.1 Anaerolineales bacterium
CTCTTTGAGATCCTCTATATGGTCATTTGGTATCTTGGCCCGCTCAACAAACTTGCAGAGCTGGATTACATCGGATCGCACGGAAATGGCCGCCCCGAGTTCTTTATCCCATTTTCAATGGCATTGATTGCCCTCGCGCTCTTTGGCAGGTCACGGCAATTGAGAAATTAACCAAGTTACAGGCTTCGAAGTCTCGCGAACAGGAATCATAAAACTCCCCAAATTGAAAAGTCTTGGGGAGTTTTGTATAGGAATTAATCCATCAGCAGGAAAACCTTAAAAAGAACATTTCTGCAGCTTGTTTTACACAAAAAATATTTCCGATTGTGTACACCCTTGTCCTTGTGGCAACTACGGCGACTCGCAAAAAACCTGTACATGTGCTCGGCGCTCGTTACCAAATATCAAAAACAAATCCCGGGCCCGTTATTGGATCGTATCGACATCCACATCGAAGTTCCGCGCGTAGATTACGAAAAGTTAAGTGGTGATCGAGTGGGGGAGTCGAGTGCGGCGATTCGCGCACGCGTAAAAGGCCGCGCGAGATATTCAATAAAAGCGCTTCTCAACTAATGGATCATCCGACATTATTTGTAACGCTGATTTGCGTGTTGGGGAGATCAGGAAATTTTGCAAATTGCAGGACGAAGGTCAAAGTTTGATACGGGCGGCGATGACGCAGCTGAATTTGGAGTGTGCCTATCATCGCACGCGAAGCGTGAACCTGGCGCGCACCAGTGGATTTAGCGGGGAGTGATGATATCCATCCAATCCGCGCATTTGGCGGAGGCGCTGCAATATCGTCCGAAGATTATGATGGGGTAAACGGGAAAGAATTTCAGAGATACTCCTTTATCAAATCTTTACAAAACTTTTGAATCTCCTACATAAACCAAAACTACACTTCGGGAAATCAAATTTCTCGGAGGTTTTTATGATTACTCTGTTCGGCAGGAAGATTCGATTATTTCGCCCGCGCACGATCTGGATACGAAGAGTTGTTCAATGGTTTTTCTTTTTATTGATCGCGTTCATCGCAGTCAATCACACGCTGGTTGAAAATGGCGGCGGGATTTCTTTCTTTTCCAGTGCGTCGCTTCATGGAGTTTGTCCATTCGGTGGCGTGGAAACACTCTACACCTTCGCAACAAGCGGACTGCTCGTCAAGAAAATTCACGACTCATCGCTCGTTCTCGCCGGCATCGTTCTGGTTCTGTCCATTTTGTTTGGTCCTGTCTTTTGCGGATGGGTCTGTCCATTGGGGACCGTTCAGGAATGGGTGGGCAAGGTCGGGAAAAAATTATTCAAACGACGCTATAACCATTTTGTTCCCATAAAAATCGACAACATTCTTCGCTATGCACGTTATGGAATTTTGATCTGGGTCTTGTATGTCACTGCCAAAAGCGGGACGCTGGTCTTTGAAGCTTATGATCCATACTTCGCCTTGTTCAACTTCTGGAGCACGGAAGTTGCCTGGAGCGCGCTGGTTATCCTAGGTGTTATCCTTGCCCTCTCGATCTTCGTTGAACGGCCGTGGTGCAAGTACGCCTGTCCGTATGGAGCCGTGCTTGGGATTACAAATCTCTTCCGTGTGTTCTCCATCAAACGCGCTGAATCCACTTGCAAAGCGGATGGCGCCTGTTCGATCATGTGCCCGATGAATATCCCAGTAGATAATGTAAAGGTTGTCCGTGACCATCAATGTATTTCATGTCTGGAATGTACATCCGAAGCGATCTGCCCTGTAGCCAAAACAGTCGTATTTACGAGCGGAGGTGTGAAATGACACTTACTTCCAAACCTTTGGCTGTGATTGTTTTGATATTTTTGTTGGGTGGAATTGCCTTCTCCTCTGCAATGGGATGGTGGGCCACTGAATCAAGCAAAGTCCCTGTCACTTTCACAGAAGGTGAGTTTGCGGGTCAGGCGAATCCTGTGGATATTCGCGGTTCCTATACCTTTGGTGACATTGCAAATTCATTCGATGTAACCCCTGAAGTATTGGCTCAAGCATTTGGCATCACAGAAGGTGACCCTGCCGCCTTTGCTGTAAAAGAACTCGAAGCCATCTATCTCGACAGCGGATTTGAGATCGGCACTGCCTCTGTCAGATTGTTTGTTGCGTATTACACTGGCTTACCATTTGACACAACGGGACAAGAAATTTACCTGCCGCAATCGGCAACGAAGATTTTGCTGGCAAAAGGGAATCTCACGGCTGAGCAGATCGCATATCTTGAAAAGTATACCGTTGCTCTTGGCGCACTTGCTCCTGTGGCAGAGCCAGTTGCAGAGTCAACCCCCGTGCCTGTTGAAACGCATACGACAACCAGCGAAGACTACATCGTCAAGGGTAAAACAACTTTTGGTGAGTTGATCGCATGGGGCGTGCCGCAGGAGATCATCGAAGGACTGATCGGCACATCCATGCCCGACCCTGCGATGGCTTTAAAAGATTTCGCCTCTGCCAGCGGATTGAATTTTGAAACGCTCAAACCCGCTCTGCAAGCCGAAGTGGATAAAGTTAAACCGTAATTCAAAGTAAAATAATTCAAGGAAATTTACCGCCCCGCAGGGAAATCTGAACAATGATCTAAAATTGCAAAAAACTGCGGGATGTTTTACATAAGGTGAGCCATGGCAAAAATTCTCGTGATTGACGACGAACCTTCGATTATTAATCTGGTCAGCGCCTATCTTAAGCCTGAAGGGTATGAAGTATATACTGCAGCTGACGGAAACGCCGGGCTTAAAGCCGCGCGCGCTTTCAAACCCGATCTTATTATTTTAGATCTCATGCTGCCCGGCATGGATGGCATCGAGCTGCTTTCGCGTTTGCGCCGTGAATCAGAAGTATATGTCATCATGCTGACTGCAAAAACAGAAGAGACCGACAAGGTGATTGGATTATCCGTTGGCGCGGATGATTACGTCACCAAGCCATTTAGTCCGCGCGAATTGGTGGCACGTATCAAGGCGGCGTTACGCCGTCTGAAAACAGGAGCAGGCTCGGGCGCGGAGAGAAGCGTGCTGTCCTTCAAGCATGTCCGCATCGATGCAGGCGCACATATCGTCAGCGTGGAGGATGTCCCCATCGAATTAACTTCCATTGAATTCGATCTGTTGTATGCGCTTGCCGAAAATCACGGACGAGTTCTTTCACGCGAGCAATTGCTTGAAAAAATTTGGGGCAGTGAATATTTTGGCGAGATGCGTGTGGTGGATGTTCACCTTGGACACGTGCGCCAAAAACTTGGAAACGAATCACTGATTGCCACAGTACGCGGCGTGGGTTATCGTTTCGAAGATGAGCCGCTTTAAAGAAAGTAACCAATATGAAAACCATTCGCGAACGACTCGGTACAAAATTATTTCTTGCCAACCTCGTGGTCATTCTGATCGGGGTTGTCATTCTTGCGATCACGATCCAGATTACGGTTCCCGCCGCATTCAATCGTCACATGGGTATGATGAGCCAATCGATGGGGAATGGCATGGGGCAGGGTCAAGGCCAGAGCGCTGGCCGAACATTATTCGAAAATTTTCGCGCCAGCATGTTCGAGTCATTGGGGTATGCGGTAATGGCATCGGTCTTTGCTGCATTGCTGGTTAGTTGGTTTTTGAGCCGCCGCATCGTGGCCCCTATTCGCAATCTGACAAATGCAACTCAACATATTGCCGAGGGACATTACGATGAGCGCGTCGAAGTGAACGGTGCGGATGAGATCGCACAACTCGCGGCGCGCTTCAATCAAATGGCAACCCAACTCGAACAGGTTGAGTCAATGCGCCGCCAACTCATCGGCGATGTCACGCATGAACTGCGCACACCGCTCACTTCCATCAAGGGTTATATGGAAGGTCTTGTGGATGGCGTACTTCCATCCACACCTGAAACCTTCAATCAAATTCATCTCGAAGCAGGCAGGCTTTCGCGTCTGGTGGATGACTTGCAGGAATTGAGCCGCGTGGAATCAAAAGCATATTCATTGGATATCCGCTCCTTTGCCGTTTCCAATCTGGTGCAGACGACCATCAAACGACTCTTACCGCAAGCGACAGCCAAACGCATCAATCTCCACTCAAGCCTGCCAGCTGACCTGCCACCGCTCCAGGCTGACGAAGACCGCGTCACCCAGGTACTCGTAAACCTTGTGGCGAATGCAATTCAATACACGCCTGAAGGCGGGGATGTAACCGTTACTGCTGCGCGTCATGCAAATGAAGTTCACATTTCAGTGGCAGATACAGGGGTAGGCATTCCAGCCAAACACCTTGCCAACCTCTTTACCCGCTTTTACCGCGTGGACAAATCCCGCTCCCGAAATGCAGGCGGCGGTTCGGGCATCGGTCTGACGATTGCCAAACATCTCGTCGAAGCCCACGGCGGGCGTATCTGGGCAGAGTCAAAGGGCGATGGGTTGGGAAGTACATTTACTTTCAGTTTGAAAATCGCAAGATAAACTTGCGATTTTCGTCATTCGGATGTTTTATGAATTGAAAGCCAACAGAAGCAGGAGTTAATTTCTTTCTCCAATCTTGAAACTTTCTTTATAGAAGCTTTACATTGCGGTTGTATCCTTAGAGAGTAAGTCAGGCAAAACCTGAAAATTCACTCAAAAGGAGTATATAGAATGAAAAAGACAATTTTGATCGTTGGTTTGGTTGTAATGGCACTTATTGTGCTCAGTGTCGGTGTCGCTTCTGCCCAAGGTCCTGCCCCATATGCAGGGAATGGCCCCATGCTGCAGAATGGCGGCGGCTATTTGCACACATACATGGTTGCCGCATTTGCCGAAAAACTCGGCTTGAACGTGGATGCGGTCAATGCCCGTCTTACGGCTGGCGAGACCATGTACGATATTGCGATTGCTGGCGGCGTCAAAGCGGAGGACTTTCCCGCTTTGATGATCGAAGTCCGCGCGAATGCCTTGAGCGCTGCGGTCAAGGCTGGTGTCCTTACCCAGGAGCAAGCCGATTGGATGAGTTCGCGTGGTTTCGGACAGGGTGGCATGGGCTATGGGAATGGGGACTGTCTCATGCAGGAAGGAACCGGCGCAGGTTATGGTCCGGGTATGATGGGGAATGGTCGCGGCATGGGACGCGGTTTCGGTTCGCAGAACCAACAGACCAATCCGTAACAGCCAATCAATAAAACTACCAGCGAAGGATAAAATCCTTCGCTGGTATTCGTTTAAATAAAAGTCGCGATTTTTGAGCGATTTTTTTTCGTGATGTACTGTTCAGTCTGTAGTACTCCTCGAACATCTTGCCGCTTCTATCGCGTGGACGCTTCCTGTTCCCGCAATGCAGGCGGCGGACGTATCTGGGCAGAGTCCAAAGGGGATGGGTAGAGAAACACATTTACTTTCAGTTTAAAAATCGCCGTATAAATTTGTATCTTTTTTCCTTATTGTGCATCTAACAATCTGATATAAATTTGTTTTTGGAGAGAATACAATGAATCTACTATCGTCTTTATTCGGTCCGCCTGTGCCATCCTTAAGCGCATTGGAACTGAGTGAAAAACTCAAAGTTGATAAAAAAGTCCTGGTAATTGACGTCCGTCAGCCGCAGGAATACCGCGAAGGACATATCAGCGGCTCAAAACTCATTCCCCTTGGCGAGTTAAGTAAACGCATTAATGAATTACCAAAAGATAAGGATATTATCTGCGTGTGCGCCTCAGGCAGCCGCAGCCAATCAGCGACAAAATTCCTTGTTGGCGCAGGCTACAACGCTTTCGATATGCAAGGCGGAATGTTTATGTGGCAACGCGCCAAACTGCCTTTTAAAAAAGGGTAATGCAGCGTAATCTTTTTGAGTCCACAGCGCCACCGCAAATAACCTTTGCGGTGGCGCTGTGGTGCTATTGATTCAAGAAAACGAGAAAACTCTTGTTTGGTCGATGCTGATCGATAGAGCCGGCGGAATTTATTCTATCTTTTAGCAGAGACTTCTTTCTTATGCAGGTTTTTCAGTTTTGGGCTGTTCAGAAACATTTTCTTCATGCATCATCCCGTAAACCTGCAATATTAAGTCTTTTTGTTTGTTGTTGCCTGATGCAGAATATCAAGAAACTCTGCAAGCGGCACACGGTGAATACGCGCCGCCCATTCCACAGTGACTGCCTTTGCTGCAAGCATTCGCAGAGAATAGCGCCCCACGCGCTTGATGCCAAACACTTCCATTACATCTGCGATATCGCCGTATTCTTCAAGTATGGCGGATACGCGTGTGTCTTTGGTAATTTCCATTGATATGATCCTCTTAATTTTGCAGGTCACACAGATAGTGCGACCTGCAAATTATTGACATATTAATTGCTCGCCAGCTTCTTCCGTGCTTCCACCCCTTTGAGCGGATAACCCATTGCAAAGCCGATCATGCAAAAGTCGAATATACCGCCAGAGATGGGAACGAGCGCCACCACTGCCAAAATCGTACCGAACATTCCTTGTACCACGAACAGTCCAAGGCTCATAATTACAAGTCCTAATACGATGCGTGCCCCGCGCCCCATCCCACTGGTCATAAATTTTATGAATTGCATTTTGATCTCCTTTTATTTTTCATTGGACTAATTCGTGTCTTTCCAAGCCCATCCGCGCGATTTCAACGAGTTCTTTTAGTGGATGGATCAAGGCGATGGCGTACAACGCGAATCCGATTCCATACAACACGCCTCTGGCTGGGACGATGAAGATGCTCGCCCACACAAACAGACTCCCCACTGTTGCCCCCGTTAGACTCAGCCAACTACCGCCGAGCTGCGGATTCTCCTCTTTGAGGAAGAATCGCCGCGCAATGTACGGGACGAGGGCAATGCCAAATTGCAGCACCCAGCCATAAATCAAGGCTTGAGGCGCAGTTGATTCGATGGGTCCACCTGCGAGGATTCCAAGCAGAATAAATGGCGCCATTGCGATCGGCGCGATAATCCACATGTAGGAGGAAACCAGATGCCACGCCCCTGCGCTGTCCAATCTGCCGCTACCCTTGAAGGCGCGGATCATCAAGACCACCATCCAGATCGTCGCTGAAAGATGCAGGACCAAACCTGAAACAGTGGGAGGTAGACTTCCGCCCAGCCACGGACCCAGCACAAGACCGAACGCGCCGAGAGTCATACCCCAATAAATATAGGTGACTGCGTTCTTGCCGCCAAGCGGACGACCCGTGACCATCGGGATGAAGTCTACGAGCAGACCCGCGAAGACCAGCGACATGAAGCCCCATGAGTTGGCATGAATGTGTGCTTCGAGCGGGACTTTGATGTAGAGCGCCTCGCTCCAATTCAGCCACAAGCCTGTGCCGATGATGATGCCGACCAGTAAATAGAAAATACCCGTAATGTAAAACTTGAGACTGGCGGGCGCGTCACCGCCGCGCACGTTCCAAAGTTGGATGAGCAAGAGTGTCGCGGCGATGAAGATGAGCGTGCCGCCTGTGAAGATCATTGCCTGGTTGACACCAGAGAAACCAGCCACGAGCGCGACAAAACCGACGTTCAATGTCAGCCAGATATCCCAACGCATGGCGGGTTTTGGCTTCTTGGAAAGCGACGCGACCAGTAAAGGCAATAACCCGAAGATCACCTGCGAGAGAATCCCCAGTGTGATGAAATGGACGCGCACCCAACGCAACGCGGGGAACGCGCTCAAGAGATTAACGCTTACGAGTGAAGCGTCTGCTGCGGCGAGTAACGCTACGAAAGTGTAAAGCAAAGTAGTGAGTAAATATGGAATAGGCATTTTATTTTCCTTTTTTGTTAGGGCATAAGTCCAGATGCGCCCAGACGGTCGTGGATGTCTGTAAACGCGTCTGCCTGTGCTTGAGTAATCATGCTTTCATTGACCAGCGCCGCAAGGATCGCCGCTTCGCGTTCGTTGGCGTTCCCGCCGCTGTTGACCACTTCAGGATTCTCGATGCGGTATTGCTCCACGGCATCGTGGACAAGTTTGAACGTATTCGCTTCATCCTGATCTATAACCCTCTGCTCCACAGCCTGCGCCAGCATTTCGGCTTGCCGTGCCGCCTGAACTTCAGGATCGTATTCTGCGCCGCCCATACCGCTGGCAGGTTTCACTGTCCCAGCGCCGAGCGCGCGCATGTAATTGACCATGTCCCAGCGCGACTGTTCGTCCAGAACTGTCCACGCAGGCATGGATGTGCCAAAAGGTATGCCGCCTTCGCTGACGCGCCAGAACAGGTAATCATCCGCCAGCATCTGGCTGGTGTGCGCCACTGGCGCGGGAGCAGGGTCAAGCGCAGAACCAGCGGGACCGTCGCCCATTCCGCCGTCGCCATGACAAGAGGCGCAGTTCACAGCATAGAGCGTTGCGCCGCGTTCCAATGACGCTTCGTCCGCAAGGACGAGGTTGGTCAATCCCGCATATTCAGCAGGGATTTCAGCATGGTGCCGCGTCATCATCCCGTCTTTGTTCATACCCATGCCTGGGCCCATTTCATTAGTCTGTGCACCGCAAGCAGTCAGGACCAGAGTCAGGATTGCTAGTAACAATAATTTTTTCATTCGTATATTTTTCCTTTTATTTCGACTTACTTTCCATACCACATGCGAGACAAAAGATTGTCCTTGAGCATAAGTTGATGATAGAACGCCGCGCCGGCATGCAGCAGCACAAGCAGCAACAGGGCGGGCGCAATAAAGCCATGCAACATGCGCGCGGTAAATTCATAAAAATCTGCGGGCAGCGCCGAACCGCCAAACACACTTGAGAGAAGCCCCGCCTGCATGGAAAGCGACGCCCCGCTGACTGCCATCAAAAAGACGAACAGATACAAGGCATAGTGAACCAGTTTCCCGACCCAATCAAAAAATGGGTTGCCTGCCGAAACGTGTTCAGGCTTGGGGAGTTTCACCCGCGCCACAAAGCGGACGATCATCACAATCAGCGTAAAAATTCCAATGCCCATGTGCAGCGACAGCGGAATAATTTTTTCCGAATCATTCGGCTGTCCGCTCATGGTTTTTCCGAGCACGAAGGCGGCAAAGACCAGCGCAACCACCAGCCAGTGCAAGGTCACTTGAATGGGGTGATATTTTTTAGGGAGAGTTCGAGACATGCTTATTCCTTTTGTTTTTTGACAGAAAAATACATCAAAGCAAGAATCGCCAGCCAGACGATAAAACGTGAAGTCATGGCAAGAATACTTTGAGGCGCGACAGCAGAGCGAAAAGCGGTGAGCAGTAGAATCGTGACGACTGCGTGAATGGAAAGTGTCGCAATTGCAACTGCAATCGCCTGACGGTGATTCTTCCAAATCAGCACGGTGGGAACTATCACTGTGAAAATGCCCATGACGAAGTTATACACGGGCAGCCAATTCAGCACGCTCCAACCAGGATTCCAACCCCGTATCACTTCCGCCCCGGCAACAATGGACATCGCGCCGATGATGAATGAAAGAATCGCGGCTGCCTTTCTCATCGAGCTATTCCTCCCCCTTCGAGCCAAGAAACACAACGCGCGTTTTCGCGTTCATGCCGCGCTTCACACCGCTGGGCACAACAACCGTAACGCCCTGCTTGATCTCAAAGGCTTCCTCGCCAACGGTCATCAAGCCTGTGCCTTCGAGAAAGTGATACATGGCCGCCTCGCCCGGGTGAACGGGAATTTGTCCGCCTGCCTCCAGCCCAACGACCAGCGCCTTGAATTTCGGCGTGTCAATTAGAAATTGCGGCTTGGGGCCATCTGCTGCAAAGACCGCTTTTGCTTTCGTATCGGAAAAATAGATTTGTTGAATTGTGTCAGACATGTGGACTCCTTTTGGATATGCCTGACTTTATCTCTTTCCCCCGCTTCCCGCCCCGACTTTTGTCGGGTTTTTGCCCCCAGTCATTATTTACCCTGAATCATTGCCCGCTCCGTCAAGCCCGATCGATCCAGAATGCGGATGTGATGTTTATCCATCTCGATTAGTCCCGCCTTTGTCAACTCGCGGATGACGCGACTCAATACATCGGGCACCGTGCCTAGATGCGCAGCCATCTCTGTTTGTGTCGTCCAGCGGCGGCGTTCGATCACATCCCCTTCGGCTTGTTCCAACAAAAATTTGGCAAACCGCGCTTCCACCGTTCGCAGAGACAAATCTGCCGTCAACGCCACAAGACTGATGAAACGGTCTGCCATGCTCTCCATGATCTGTAACGCCGTGCGGGGGTGTGCGAGCAAAACTTCTTCCAACGCGTGGCGCGGAAGTAACCAAATCCCCGATTCTTCCAATGCAATCGCTGTGGCGGGATTTGCGCGCTTTGCAAACACACCGATCTCATTAAATATTTCGCCCGCATCCAGAAAACGCAAGACCTGTTCGCGTCCTTCAGGTGAAGTCTTCAATACTTTTAGCGAGCCATATTGCAGGTAATACAAATTGGTTTCCGTATCGCCTTCCCAGAATACGACAGCGTCAGGCGCGAACACTTTCCACACTGCACTCCTAGCCAGTGTGGAAAGTGTCTCATCATTGAGTCCACGAAGGAATTCAAAGGTTTGTAACCGTTTGAGGAGAACGTCCGTTTGCATGGGGAAAGTTTAGCACGAAAGTTGCCAGCCTAATCCAATGCTCTTTGATAATCCCTATACATGTTGACCCGGGATCAATGTGGATGTGGGAAAAGTTTCCACTATTTTTAAAGGCTGCCTTCTTCCAGGATTTCAAAGTCAGTGGTGATTCGAGCAGTAGCACGGACGGTGGCGGCGACCGAGCAATATTTTTCTTCCGAAAGTTGAATGGCTTGCGCCACAGCCTTCTCCGTCAGGTTCTTGCCGCCAATCTTGAAATGCAAATGGATCTTTCGAAATGTCCACGGCGGATCCTGGTCCTGCTCGCCGCTGGAACTGATCTCCAGATAGGTAAGTGCCATACGTTTCTTTTCGAGAATTTCAACAACATCCACTGCTGTGCATGAAGCTACTGCAATGAGCAATAAGTCAGACGGTTTGATTCCAATTCCTTCATCCGGTGTGGAGAGAACGACCGAATGCTGGGTCGAATCCACCCCGATAAATTGTTTTCCTTGTATCCATTTTACGATTGCTGTACCCATGAGGCTCCTTTATGATGAGGTTCAAAGCGGCGGTCATTTGGTGACATAAAAATATCCTTTTCCTATTTCTGTAAATTACGAATACAATCCCTGTCATGGAAAAAACTATGAACGCTTTTATTGATCCGCCACGAAAGATTTCAATTTTGCTGCGATTTGGCATCTGGGTTTCGGAAAAAATCACCGGCCGGGTGATGCTCCCGGCGCGAATTCTGGCCTGGTACCCTAAAGCTGCATTGGGCTCGGGGATTCTCGAGTCGCTGGTGGCGCATCACGATGGAGAACTGGATGAACGCATCCTCAAACTGGTGCGCATGGCCGCTTCATTTGCAGCGGCCTGCCCGTTTTGTATTGACATGAATTCCCACGAACATCAATCGCTGGGCATCAATACAGATGAAGTACTCGCCTTGCGTGGGCAGACTGAGTTGGAGAGTGTTGCGACATTTTCAGTGCGAGAGGGGTTGGCCATCCAATATGCGCGGTTGGTCTCGCAAACACCACTTAAGTTTCACCCGGATTTTATTGACCAGATCAAAGCCAACTTCAATGAGCGCGAGATCGTCATTCTGGCTTCCACAGCCGCGCAGGTTAATTACTGGGCGCGCCTGATCCAGGCGCTGGGGATTCCACCTGCGGGATTTTCGGAGTAAGACTCATGATGGGCCAGTCAATTTCTTAAATTGGCTTGTTAGCATCCGCCAGATGGGGCATCGGTCATAAACGGCGCTGAACATGAGCACACCACCCAGAAGAAACAAAATCCAACTGGCTTGAGTCGCCCAGCCGATCCAGGCAGTTGCCATTCCTGCCCCAAAGCGGATGAAGCGATCCATGCTCGAAAGACTCGCCCGCGTTGGCACGCCTCCTGATGCTAATGTTTCGAAGAGAGATTGAAGAACGTTGGCAGGCTTTGCTCCTACCTGGCGCATTGTCTCTTTTCCATATTGGTAGACAATCAAGGTGGGGATGCCATAGACCTTAAGTTCGCGCAGCAATTCCTGATTGTTATCGGCGTTGATTTGCCACAAATCAACACGCCCGCTATATTCCACCGCCAGCTTTTCCAGGATGGGTTTGACCATTTTGCATGGTCCACACCAGGGCGCCCACAAATCGACGACTACTGGATGGGGATTTTGTTTGATTTTTTCAAAAAACTCTTGAGAGTTCATAAGTAAACAGGGCACGGTAAACCGTGCCCTTGCTCCTCGCTAAAACAAATTAGTTCTTGAGTGTGCTGAATTTGAAGACGGCATAAAGTGGGCAGAAGCCAATTGCAGCGGTGAGCAGCATGACGACGCCAAGCACATTCGCCACTACGGCCAAAGAGCCGGTAAGTGAGCCGCCAAACCCCAGGAAAAGTAACACGATGCCGACAACAACACGGATAATGCGGTCTACGTTCGATTCATTTGTTTTCATTTTTTGATCTCCTTTGATCGATTAACTTGCCTCCAGTATAGGAGTTTTACTTCAGGCTGTCTGTGACAATGTCACACAACTGCGAGGGATTGCAAACCTTCAATATCCAAAATTTCGATCTCCCCACGACTGACGCGCACAATGCCGCGTGCAGATAAATCCTCGAGCAAGCGGCTGATCACTTCCCGCGAACTGCCCAATTCCGAGGCGATCTCTTGATGTGTAATTCGCATCGGGTTCTGGATCTGTGAACGAGTCAGCAACAACGAAGCGACTCGTACATCCATGCGACGGAATGCGACCTCGTCCACAATTTGCATCACACTGTACAAACGCTGCGAAAGTAAATCAAAGACAAACTCGCGCCAGGCATCATACTTCCCCACCCACTCGCGAAATTTGTCTGCAGGGATCATCACGGCTTCCGCGTCTTTTTCAACAGTGGCAATGGCGGGAAATGTCTTATGACTTAATATTGCGTTGGCAGTGAGAATACAGCTTTGTCCATAGCCAAAACGGTACAACGTAATTTCACGTCCCGTCTCGCCGATCTTGTATACCCGCACCGCGCCGGAAATAAGCAGGGCAATCGCGTCCACGCTGTCACCTTCAAGAAAAACATCGTGACCAGCGGGAATCTTGGCAAGGAAGGCAACCTGCTGAAACTCACGCGCGAGTTGTGGGGTTGCCTGTTGTACAACAGGCAGAATCTGGCTGATTCGATTAAATTGTTGAGAATCAATCATGGGATAAGACAACCGATCATCGGGGAGAAAACTAATTGGGTTTGAGATTCAGGTAATCGTCAAGGCTGAGGCGTTTGAAGAGGCGTTCGCGCACATCCTCAGGCAGGTCTGGTTTTTCGATGGGAGTATGCACGAGATCGATCGTCCGCTTGGTAGTATTCAGTACAACGCGACAATTGTCGCAGCCCGCCAGATGCTTTTCAAGTTCCTGGCAGAGCTCGGGGTTGAGGTCGCCATCAATGTATGAAGATAACGATCCCAATAACTCTTCGCAATCCTTGTGGGTATGTTCATTCATCTTTTACTCCTCAATCATGTGTTCGCCATAATACGCGGATAGTCGTTCGCGCAGAAACATGCGGGCACGCAATAAACGGGTCTTGACGTTGGTCTCGGTCAGATTCAACGCGTCGGCAGTCTCCTTGATCGATAAGCCTTCGACGTCTCGTAACAAAAAAACAATACGCATCGACTCAGGCAGAGTCTGGATGGCTGAGTCAAGGAACTTTTTCCCTTCGCCTGAAAGCAGTTCATCTTCAGGCAGAGCGCTCCAATCGACGAATTGGGTGGGCAGCAGATCTTCATCATTTTCGCCAGTCTGAACATCATCCACATTAACTTCTGGTTTCTTCTTGCGGATCAACATCAACGCTTCATTCGCAGCGATACGATATAACCACGTCGAAAGACTTGAGCGTCCCTCGAATGTTGAAAGGTGGGTGAATACATTAAGAAACGTATTCTGAAGCACATCCTCGGCATCCTGAGGCGTACCAAGCATCCGTAAGCCAAGACGATAGATGGGACTGGAATATGTGTCCACGAGACGCGCAAATTCTGCACGGTCTCCTGCGATGAGTGCTTCCAGCGAAATTTCGAGTGACATTGTCTTATTCATTAGATGCAATCCAGCTAAAAAAGTTGCATGTCAAAGTATGCAAGCTGATCTGTTTAATCTGCAACTTTTATTGTACTTGTGCATCCAAAGGATGTAAACGATAAATTACACTTCAAACAAGGAGTATTACATATGGAAATGATCATTGACTTCCCCGGTGGTTCACGCGTGGACGCCCATTTCGGCGGCTTCACCATCCCAACCGACCAACCCCCCGCCGCCAGCGCACCGACACCTTTTGCGGTTTTTCTTTCTTCGATTGGCACCTGTGCAGGCATCTATGTACTCGGCTTTTGCCAACAGCGCGGCATCCCAACAGATGGAATCCGCATTGTGGAACGTGTGAACAGCAACCCGCTCACTCATATGGTGGATAAGATTGATTTGGAGATCCAGGTCCCGCCTGCGTTTCCTGATAAATATCGTGATTCACTCATCCGCTCAGCGGAGTTGTGCGCGGTAAAGAAGCATCTTGAGAACCCGCCCAAATTCGATATCACCACTGCCAAAATTGAAATGGCGTAATTGAACAGGAATTATTATGGAAAAAGTCCTCAATGACCAGATCGTCAAACAGATCAATGAAGCTTTCGCAGAAATTCAGGAGCCGGTACAGGTGCTTTTATTTGGCTCGAAGGATAACTGTGATTATTGCAACGAAACCCAATCATTGCTCGAAGAAGTAACCGCGCTCAACGATAAACTTGGATTGAGTGTGTACGACATGCAGGAACATCAGGATATGGCTGCTAAATTCAATGTGAAGAATGTGCCAGGCATTGTGATTGCCGCGAAAGACGGTGCTGAGATTACCAATCTAGGGATTCAATTTTCAGGGATGCCCTCCGGTCATGAATTTAGTACGCTTATCAATGATATTTTGATCGTATCCAAGCGCGAGTCGGGACTTAGCGAAAAGACTCGCGAGTTCCTGAAGAATCTCGATAAGCCTTTGCACTTACAAGTGTTCGTCACGCCGACCTGCCCGTATTGTCCGCGCGCCGTGTTGCTTGCCCACCAAATGGCAATGGAAAACCCACAAATGATCCGCGCTGAAGGCGTGGAAGCAACCGAATTCCCTGAACTGGCGAGTCGCTTCAATGTCCAGGGCGTACCGCAGACTGTGATCAACTCTGGCGTGGGGTCGGTTGTCGGCGCATTGCCAGAACAGAAATTGCTTGCCGAGATCATGCGCGCGTTGCAGAATTAAGAAGAGAAAATCATAGAGTACGGATTTGAAGACCCGTGCCCCATAAACATCGCAGGCATTGCCATGTCAAAGAAGAAATATCAACGCAAAAGAACACAGCAAAATCCGCTTGTGCCCATTGGCATCGTTATATTTTTGATCGTTCTTGCCATTCTTTTTCTGGCGTCATCCAAACCCGAAGGTAATACAGAATCGTATTCATCTGTTGTGCCTGTCGCAGTCAATTATCCTGCACCGGAATTGTCCCTTGAAAACATAAATGGCAAGACCGAGTCGCTGGCGGATTACCGCGATAGTGTTATTCTGGTCAATAACTGGGCAACCTGGTGTCCGCCATGCAAGGCGGAAATGCCGACTCTGTCGGCTTACTATAATGAACATCATGCCGACGGCTTTACCATCATTGCCATTGAAGCAGGCGACCCTTTGGAACCTGTCGCGCAATTCGCGCAGAATTACAACCTGAAATTCCAGGTCTGGCTAGATCCGAACGGCGCAGCACTGAATGCTTTTAGGAACAGCAATTTGCCCAACTCGTATGTGATCGACCGCAAAGGCACTGTGCGACTGGCCTGGGTTGGCGAGATCAGCCTGGAAATACTTGAAAAATATGTAACACCTTTATTGAGGATGAACTAATTTCTACTCTACTGATTTGGATTTATTACTCGTGTTATGCAATGAGTAAAAGTTGAGTTTGAGATATGCCTTCATAATCTTCTTCCTCCCTGAATAAGTACAAAAATAAGTTCGATTGTGTACACCTTTGCCCTTGTGGCTGGTTTTCTGATCCACAAAAAGCCTGTACGTGTGCGCCTGCTGTCGTTACGAAATATCAAAAACGAATCTCAGGGTCATTGCTTGATCGCATTGACATCCACATCGAAGTGCCAAGAGTTGACTATGAAAAGCTAAGTGGGAATAAACTAAGCGAAACAAGCGAAGTGATCCGTCAACGGGTGCAAGCCGCGCATGAACTCCAACGAATCCGATTCTCGAAGAACGGATCATCCGACATTATCTGTAACGCAGATATGCGCATCGGGGAGATTCGCCAGTTTTGTCACTTACAGGCTGAAGGCGGTGTGCTGACGGTTCGCTCTTTGCTCACCGTGTCGAAGCATCAGAGCTTGATGCGGGCGGCGACATCGGCGCTGTGCGTGAGTCAACTGCAATTATCCGCACGCGCCTATGCACAGCACTAAGTCATCGTGTCCTAAAACTGGCGCGCCCCATCGCATCGTCGGTCATCAGTAAATCAGATGACCGCCCTCCAATAAAAAGACAACAAACCTCCCTTTTCCCTTGACTCAATCCTCTCACCGTCATAGAATACCTTCCAACATGCACAACCTGTCCGCGCACAAGCATCACCATCATCACATTCAACCCCCGCATGGTCGGGAGGTCTGTGTGCGCGTAC
>JBBSCM010000059.1:0-16626 GCA_038250295.1 Anaerolineales bacterium
GGCTTGGTGGGACCGTATATGGTTCTATTGCATACTTCCTGGAAATTTAATGGATTGGCCGGAGTTACCACTTTATTCACAGTCATTATCGTGATCAGTGGTTTTATTGGTCGTTATATTTACACGCGCATTCCACGCACTTTGGATGGATTGGAAATTGAAGGCACACTTTCAGAAACTGCTCTCAGGCGTGCCCGCCAACTCATGGCGCTTTGGCATACGGTCCATATTCCCATCGGCATGGCATTATTCGTTTCAGCTTTCGTTCATATTGGCGGCGCGATCTATTACGCTACCTTACTTAAGTAGGATGCCACCATGCATAACAATAGACTTGGATGTTTTACAAGCGCCGGAATAATTGCCACATTAATTACCTTGTTCGTAATCGTGGGAGTCGCATTTGCCAGCGGAAGTCAAATGTTTTCGGCTGGAGATTTGAATGCCCAAGCAGGTCAATCCTATGGAGGTGTTAACTCGCACGCGCAGATTACAGAATGTAAAGCGTGTCATACGGCTCCGTGGGAAGCTGGGACCATGGCTGATCGCTGTGCGGGTTGTCATACTGATATTGCCGCGCAAATGTTTGATGTTGCCAAGCTGCATGGCGCGATCATGCAAAAAAACTCGGCAGCCGCCTGCTATGATTGTCACCCTGAACACCGCGGCTCAAGCGCCCCTCTCACAGAATTGGGAGAAAACACATTTCCTCACGAGGTATTGGGATATTCCTTGAAAGGGCATCAGCTGACCGTTACGAATGAACCGTTCACTTGCAAGGATTGTCATCATGAGGACATAACCACATTCGCTTCAGACTCCTGCGACAACTGCCACCGTCAAATGGAGATTGCCTTCACCCAGGCGCATACCCTGTCCTTCGGGACAGATTGTCTTGCATGTCATGATGGTGTGGATAAATATGGTAATGATTTCACTCATTCGGGATTTGCTTTTCAATTGAATGGTAAACATGCTGATGTAGTGGCTTGTACAAAATGCCATCTTGATGCGCGCACCGTTGCAGATTTGCAATCCACGCCTCAGGATTGTTTTTCATGCCATTCAATAAGCGATCCGCATGAAGGCAGGTTTGGACGGGATTGCGCCGCTTGCCATTCACCTGAGGGTTGGGAGCCAGCAAAATTTGACCATACTTTAGCCGCCTTCAAGTTGGAGGGCGAACATGCTGAAGTTGCATGTGAAGATTGCCATAAGAATGACGTATATCAAGGCACGCCTTCAGATTGCTATTCATGTCACGCACAAGACGATGAACATAACGGCAGGTTTGGCACGGATTGTTCGGCTTGCCATAATCCATCGAATTGGGATGACGCAACCTTTGACCACAATCGTTCCAAGTTCCAGTTGACGGGCGCACATGCAAATGTTGCCTGTGAGAATTGCCATAAAAACGGTCAATTCAAAGGATTGGATACTTCCTGCGCCTCGTGTCATGCGGATCCGGGTTTCCACGCTGGCGCATTCGGAACAGATTGTGCGTCATGTCATAATACTTCCAACTGGAACAACGCAAAATTTAATGTATCGCATCCACAGCCTTCTACTGATGAGGGTGGAAGTGGTATTGGCCATGGGGGAGCATCCTGCCGTCAGTGCCATCCTTCCACTGTTTTTCAGGCTACTTGCACGGCGTGTCACGAGGGCAACAATTTTGAAAACGGCGAGGGCGGTGGCGACAATTGATGCTGAAGAATAAGAAAAAGGAAAGACATCTCCTGTTGGTCTTTCCTTCTTTTCTATCTATTTGCTTCTATCTATTTGCTTTGACGATTTCTCTATCGTTTCTTTTGAGTTTCTGCTACATATTCGCGCGGTTCCAACATCCCCCAGCGGCTTGCACCGAGATAGAGAATATCCAATACCAGATCTTCGTAGCGAATTCCTTCTGCGGCGGCTTGCAGGCATAGATCGCTGTAACCCGGTGTTAAGCCTGGGAGGGTGTTGATCTCGATCAAGCGCGGGTTGTCCTCTTCGTCAAGACGAATGTCCGTACGTGAGAAATCCAGTGTGTAGAGCAATTGATGCGCACGCAATGCGAAATATTTTAATTTTTTTTCGAGTTCGGGTTCAATATCAGCGGGACAAAAATAACCGGGCGCGCCATCTGCGCCAACATCTTTGGACTTCGCTTCATTACTGTAAACCCACGGTGTTACAGAGCGACTGCTGTCTAACTCAAGAATAGGGAAGCGGTGAAAACCATCCTTCTCATACCATTCAGGATGACGTGAGTATAGTTTTGCGTCTGAACGGCCCAGCACCCCGACAGTGAATTCACGCCCTGGTAGAAATGTTTCAACAAGCGCAGGTTGTTGATATGTATTGATAATGTAGTCGGCGCGTTCGCGTAATTCTTTTTCGTTGTTGACGATGGCTTTCATGTCCACGCCCATGCCCGTGCCCTCACGGGCGGGTTTTACGAAGAGTGGAAACTTGAGTTCTGCGCGCAACGGCTCATCACCAATGATGAATTCCTGAAAAGGCGCCACGGGCAAACGTCGGTCGCGCCAGATGCGTTTGGTGAGAGTTTTGTCGAGAGAAATCCCGTTGGCGAGCACGCGTGAGCCTGTATAGGGTATGCCCAGCATTTCAAGCAGAGCGGGCACCTGCGCTTCGCGTGCGTCACCGCCCAGTCCTTCGGCGATGTTGAAGCATATATCAGGTTTTACTTCTTTGAGGGCAAAGGGGAGGTCTCTGTCAGCCTGGATAAAAACAGTTGTGTGGCCGTCAGTTTCGAGCGCGGCGCGAAGCGAGTCTATTGTCTCGATATGGTCATAATCTGCAAAAGCGTCCGGCGGAACGCCTTCAGGTTTTGGATGATCATCATCTTTAATATTTGCAAGAATGGCTATTTTCCAATAGCGTTTCATACGACGACTGGGAGGTTTTTCTTCTTCACGATCAAGAGAGTCGGGCATTTTTATTATCTCCTTTAGATGAAATGACGGGCGTTAGTATAGTACATGCTGTGCAGATAACAAGGGTATGAATGATTTCTTAAGGTAGTGGATGATTGTAACTAGACAATCATTAGCCTTTCAGGTATCATTGGCTCGCTTGTACCCTTACTCACGAAGTCGGATTTTGATGAATTATGAGGCGTGGAAAAGGTGAATAATGCACATATACCCGGATAACGCCCTTATCCGGGTTCTTGTACCTAATAAGAATTTTGGTGGAGGCTACCTATAATGTCAGACCTGATCAAGCAGATCACCGGTGATCTGCAAAAACAAATTGAAGGATTTAATCCGCAACTCAACATCAGCGATATCGGTGTTGTTTTGGAGGCGGGCGATGGTATCGCGCGTGTGCAGGGGCTTGCAAATGTAAAAGCACAGGAACTTGTGCAATTTTCCAACGGGGTAATGGGTACAGCCTTCAACCTTGAAAAAGACAGCGTGGGTGTGATCGTGATGGGCGCGTACGACGGAATCATCGAAGGAATGACCGTGCGTGGCACAAATCGGATTGCGTCCGTGCCGGTTGGCGATGCCCTAATCGGACGTGTGGTCAACGCGTTGGGTGAACCGATCGACGGCAAAGGTCCTATTGCAACAACAGGTTTCCGCCCTGTCGAGCGCATTGCGCCGGGTGTGGTTTATCGTCAGGATGTAGATACACCGGTGCAGACGGGTATCAAATCCATTGATGCGATGATTCCAGTTGGCCGAGGTCAGCGCGAGTTGATTATCGGTGACCGTCAGACTGGCAAGACTGCAATTGCAATTGATACCATCATCAACCAAAAAGGCAAGGACCTGGTTTGTATCTATGTAGCCATCGGTCAGAAGAAGGCTGCTGTCGCCCGTACTCTTGGTATTCTCGAACGTGCTGGCGCCATGGACCATACGATCATCGTTGTGGCGGCGGCGGATGAATCTGCAGCTTTGCAATATATCGCTCCATACTCAGGGACTGCAATTGGTGAAGAATTCATGGAGACAGGGCGTGATGCCTTAATCATCTATGATGATCTTTCCAAACATGCCTGGGCATATCGTCAGGTTTCGCTGCTCTTGCGCCGCCCGCCCGGACGTGAAGCCTATCCTGGTGATGTATTCTATTTACATTCCCGTTTACTCGAGCGTTCCGCCCGCCTTGCAAATAGATACGTCATCGTTAAAAAAGACTTTTCGGAAGCTATGGCTTCTGAAAAAGATGGCGTGGACGGAAAAGTTTACAGCGGCCCAGTTTCCAAAGACGAAGCCGAAGAAGTCCGCAAGCATATGAATGATGCGGATAATCATAAGATTATCAAAGTGATAGGCACTGGCGGTTCACTAACTTCTCTGCCGATCATTGAAACATTGCTTGGCGATATTTCTGCTTATGTTCCCACGAATGTAATTTCAATTACAGATGGACAGATTTTCCTTGAGAGCAACCTCTTCAATGCGGGTATTCGCCCCGCTGTGAATGTGGGTGTTTCCGTGTCCCGCGTGGGCGGCGATGCCCAGACCAAAGCCATGAAACAGGTGGCTGGGCGTTTACGCCTCGACATGGCCGCTTATCGTGAATTGGCCGCATTTGCGCTGATGGCGTCCGATCTTGATAAGGCAACTCAACAGCAACTGGGTCGTGGTCAGCGAATGCAGGAAATTCTCAAACAGCCACAGTATCAGCCTTCAGAACTTGAAGACCAGGTGATTGTGCTTTTTGCTGGTACGAACGGATTTGCCGATAGTGTGCCGCTCGAAAAAATGGCGCAATGGCAGGCGGACCTTATTCGTTATATGGCAACCTCCTATCCTGAAATTGGCAAGGATATCCTCACGAAGAAAGCCATTACCGATGATAATCGCGCCGCGTTGATGAAAGCCCTTGATGCTTTCCGTGCTGGCTGGCAAGCTGCCTAGACTATCCCACCAAGAGACTAGAGGACTAATCTTATGGCTTCCGCTCGTGAAATGCGGCTCCGCATCAAGAGTGTAAAAAATATTTCGCAAGTTACCCGCGCATTGGAAACAGTGAGCGCCAGTAAAGTACGCAAGGCAATCAATGCGGTCACGGCGACTCGCGCGTATGCGACCAAGGCCTGGCAGGTGTTGAAACACGTTGCCGAACAACCTGGGCGGGATAGCCTGCATCCGCTTCTGGCGCAGCGTAAATCTGTGGATAACACTTTGGTGGTGGTCATCACCGGTGACCGTGGACTTGCAGGCGCGTACAACTCCAATGTGATCCGTTTTGCGGCCCAACGCTTTGACTCGAATCCTGTTCCCGTTAAATATATTGCTGTCGGCCGCAAAGGCCGTGACCTGTTGCTCCGACGCGGTAAAAATGTACTCGCAGAATTTAGCAATCTGCCTGCTGCTCCGACCTTCGCAGATGTCTCTTCCATTGGCCGCCTTGCAGTGGATGAATTCAGAAAAGGCGAAGTGGATGAGGTTTATTTACTCTATACAAACTTCGTTAATATGGGACGTCAGATCGCGACCGTTAAAAAAATCCTGCCGCTTGAACTGGATGGGGAAGGCCGCGTGGAAGATTATGAGCATAAATCCGCTGGCCCTGCTGCTGCTTATGAATATGAGCCTGATATGCGTGTGATCCTGGATGAGATCATTCCGCGCTTTACCGCATTGCAGGTTTATCAGGCGATTTTGGAATCACAAGCCAGCGAACATGCTGCTCGAATGATCGCCATGCGTAACGCCACCGATAATGCAAAAGAATTGGTCGGCGCTTTGCAATTGGCTTATAACAAGGTTCGTCAGCAGGGTATTACGAACGATATCCTAGACATTGTCGGCGGCGCTGAAGCGCTGGCCGCAAAATAACTGGAGGCAAAATCATGGCAAATGCTGCAGGCCGTGTCGTACAAATTCTTGGTGGTGTGGTGGATGTCGAATTCTCCGAAGGCAACATCCCCGCACTTTTTGAAGCGATCACAGTGGAGCGCGAGGGAAAAAATCCCCTCGTTCTTGAAGTACAGAAGCACCTGGGTAATCACTGGGTACGCACCGTATCCATGGACTCAACCGATGGTCTTCAACGTGGACTTCCTGCCGTTGCCACTGGCTCGCCTATTATGGTCCCGGTGGGACCATCCACACTGGGCCGTATTTTCAATGTGTTGGGCCAGCCCATCGATGAGAAAGGTCCTGTCGATGCCACCACGTACTATCCAATTCACCGTTCCGCCCCTTCATTTGAAGAACAATCCACCCACGTGGAAGTCTTCGAAACAGGCGTGAAAGTTGTGGACTTGATCGCTCCCTTCACCAAAGGCGGTAAGACAGGCATCTTTGGCGGCGCAGGTACTGGCAAAACAGTTATTATCATGGAACTCATCCGCTCGGTTGCGACAGAACATGAAGGCAACTCTGTGTTCGCGGGGGTTGGCGAACGCACTCGTGAAGGTACCCAGTTGTATCGTGAAATGCTCGAATCGGGCGTTATGAAAGACACCGTCATGGTATATGGTCAGATGAACGAACCGTCCGGTGTGCGCTTGCGGGTGGCCCTCTCTGCGCTTTCAATGGCTGAGTACTTCCGTGATCAGGGCAAGGATGTATTGCTCTTCGTGGATAACATCTTCCGCTTCTCCATGTCCGGTTCCGAAGTGTCCGCGCTCCTTGGTCGTATGCCTTCTGCTGTAGGTTACCAACCAACCCTCGCGACAGAAATGGGTGAATTACAGGAACGCATCACATCCACTCGTACCGGTTCGATCACATCCATGCAGGCCGTTTACGTGCCCGCGGATGATTACTCTGACCCTGCGCCTGTGGCGACGTTTACACATTTGGATGCGACCATTGCCCTCGAACGTTCTATTGTGGAAAAGGGTATTTACCCTGCAGTGGATCCGCTCGCTTCCACCTCCCGAATTCTTGATCCTAACATCGTAGGCGAAGAGCACTACCGAACAGCGCGTGAAGTGCAGCGTATTCTGCAGCGATATAAAGACTTGCAGGATATTATCGCCATTCTCGGTATTGATGAACTCTCCGAAGATGATAAACTCATTGTGTCGCGTGCCCGTAAGATCGAACGATTCTTCTCCCAGCCATTCTATGTGGCTGAACGCTTCACCGGTATCTCTGGCCGCTATGTGCCTCTCAAGGATACGGTCAGCGGCTTCCGCGAGATCCTTGATGGTAAATGCGATGATCTGCCTGAGCAGGCGTTTATGATGGCCGGTACAATTGAAGACGTTCGCGAACGCGCTGGTAAGTTGGCAAGCAACGCTTAGGATCGTGACATTGTGAGCCCGGGAGAATCTCTGCTCATAGTAACAGGATGTAATTTATGACCATTCGTTGTGAAATTGTCTCGCAAGATCACACTGTGTTCTCCGGTGACGTGGATATTGTTGTATTGCCGGGCGCATCCGGGGAAATGGGTATCCTGCCCAAACATGCCCCTGTACTGACCACATTAAAATATGGGGTGGTCAAAGTTCGTACGAATGGCAGGGAAGAACTTTTTAGCGTTGCGGGCGGTGTTGCAGAGGTACAACCGGATATTGTCACGGTTCTGGCAGATCGAGGTTCTGAAAACATTCAGGATATTGACATTGACAGGGCAATCGCCGCAAAAAAGCGAGCTGAGGAATATCTCGCGAAAGGTCCAACAGTTGACCCGGATCATTACTTAATTATGGAAGCTGCCTTGCGGCGCGCCAATTTGCGCCTTGATGTTGTTCGACGATATCGTAAGAGTGGAATGCACTTCCCCGCGGAGAATTAAATTCAGTGGCACTATTCTCAAAAGACTTGGGCATTGATCTGGGCACTATGTTTACCCGCCTCGCTGACGGCGCTCAAGTGCTGTTGGAAGAGCCAACGATCGTTGCCATAGACGTTGATGACCAAAAGATGGTGGCGGCTGGTATTGAAGCACGGGATATGTATGGAAAAGTTCCAGATACCATGGAGGTCGCGCGTCCTCTTCGGCATGGCGTGATCGCGGATTATGAAATTACCGAAACTCTGCTTTCATATTTGCTGCAGCGTGTGAGTGGTTCGATGCGTATCTTTCGTCCGCGGGTGATGATTACTGTTCCTTATGGAGTAACAAGTGTCGAGCGGCGGGCAGTCTACGAGGCCGTCATGGAAGCGGGCAGCCGCGAAGCCTTCCTTATCCAACAGCCGCTGGCTGCCGCGATCGGTATTGATCTGCCAATCAATTCTCCATCGGGCAATATGATTATCAGCCTTGGCGGCGGTTGCACCGAAGCCGCTGTGATGGCGATGTACGGCATTGTCGCGGCAGATACATTGCGCGCCGGCGGCATGGACCTTGACGAAGCGATTGTCAATTATGTGCGCCGCAAATATGGAGTCATCATTGGCCATGTGACTGCTGAACAATTGAAAATTCGTATTGGCGCGGCGGTTCCACAGGATACTGAAAATAGCATGGAAGTGCAGGGACAGGATCAAGTCACAGGCTTGCCGCGTCCCGTCACATTGACCACAGGTGAAATCGTCGAAGCATTGCAGGAACCCTTGAAACAGATCGTGGAAACGGGCCGCAAAGTATTGGAAAAGACCCCGCCTGAATTGGTCTCCGATATTATCGACCGTGGTGTTGCCTTGTGCGGCGGGGGAGCGCTGCTGCGCGGTGTTGATAAATTACTGACCAAATCCCTCGGCATTCCCGCTTACCTTGTAGATAACCCGCTTACTTGTGTAGTGCAAGGTGCGGTAAAAAGCTTTGGCATGTTGAATGTGATAAGAAGGAATTTGCCGCAAGTGTAAGTGTGTAACAGCAATCAAGCAGGTGAGCGCATAGTCGTTCGCCTGCTTTTTTATTTTAATTCGCCAAAACTGCCATATTCAGTTTTTCACCACAAGATCCGTCAACTCAATTGCCAGACCAATATATGCTTCAGGCGAGAGATTTTTCAAACGTGAACGCGTTGCATCGTCCACGTTAATGGAATCACACCATGCTTTGTAATTAGACTCGGTCAGGACGCGTCCACGAGTTTGTTCTTTGAGCGACTCGTACGCGTCGGCTTTTCCTGCTGCGCGCAGGATGGTTTGTGCACCTTCGGAGACGACTTCCCAATGGGCATTTAATTCCGCTTTGAGTTTTTCCTCGTCAGGAGCAATGCGCTTCAACCCGCGCTGGAAGTTGATCCAGGCAATCAGGCTGTGACCTAATCCCGTGCCAAACGTGCGGCGGACTGTTGAGTCGGAGAGGTCACGCTGCAAGCGGGAGATTGTCAGCTTTTGAGCGTAATGCGTGAAGAGTGAATTTGCGATGCCGAGATTACCTTCTGCATTTTCAAAGTCAATTGGGTTGACCTTTTGCGGCATCGTTGAAGAACCTACTTCGCCTTCAACAACCGCCTGCTTGAGGGAACCGTCGCTGATGTATCGCCAGATATCCTGTGCGAAGTCAATGAGAATGGAATTGGTCAAACGGACGAGGTCGAAATAACGCACCCAATTATCGTAAGGCAATATTTGCGTAGTGAGCAGGTTGGGTTCAAGATCAAAACTGGAAACGAATTCTTTGCTGAATGAAATCCAATCCACTTGTGGAGCGGCAGATTGCAAGGCGTTGAAGTTGCCAACAGCGCCCGTCAGCTTGGCTTCGAAGCAAAATGAGGATATTTCATCGCGGGTCTTTTTGAGGCGGGCGATATAGACTGCGAATTCTTTTCCCAGGGTGGTCGGGACGGCGAACTGACCATGCGTGCGTGCCAGCATGGGAACGGCGCGGTTGCGAAGGGCAAATTCAGAGAGATTGGTAATTAGTAATTGGAGATTGGGGAGAATAACCTCGTCGCGAGATTCTTTTAACGCGATGGCTTGCCCAAGACTGTTGGTGTCTTCGGAGGTCAAGCCGAAATGAATCCACGGGATCAGATCATTCAACGATGTGTCTTGCAGTTTGCTCTGAATAAAATATTCAATCGCTTTGACATCGTGCCTTGTCTTACGTTCGTATTCCAGAATCGATTCGGCATCGGCGGATGAAAAATTTGTTTGAATGGATTCAAGTTGAGCGGATTCAGAATCACTCAAAGGGCGGGTCAGGCCAGTTTTGGAAAGAGCAGCCAAAAAGTCCAGTTCGACGCGGACTCTATCGCGGAGAAAAGCGAACTCGGAAAAGAATTCAGTCAGAGGCGCGGTTGCTTCTGAGTAGCGGCCATCCAAAGGAGAAAGCGCGTAAAGGGGATCAGTCATTCTTGAGGTATCCTGGGATCATGTCGTCGTAATGTGATGTCATTGTAATCGGATGGGTCGCAAACGAGGATAACACGTTCGTGATTTTTTTGCGGCCGCGCGAATTAATGTGACACCGCCGATATTGGTGTTTTCAATGCCTTCTTCATCGGTCATGTCTGCTTTCGCAACTGTGGTCTCAAAGGGAAAAAGGTTGACGGCGACGAGGTCAATGTGATCCCAACCGAGGGCGGCGAGTCCTTGAGCGAATTCGATAATTCCAGTTTTATCGTGAACAGAGAGAATAGCTGTGGACATGGAATGATTCCTTTTGTAGCGGCTGATGAAACGGATTTTGTGAGCAATGCCGTTAGAGTTTTTATGAGAAGAACATGTTCGGTTTGTTAAAGTCGAGACAATTGTCCACTTATATCCAATCATGTCATAAAGAGAGATTGTTTTACCTTGCCAATTTGGACGGATAGTAATTTATCGGCGCGTGCCTCAGGCTTTTCATCGCCGTGTGATGGACAATGCCCAGCAGCCACGCGATGAGGCGTCCCTCGCCGCGAAAGGTGTGGGCGGTTTGCCAGGCGGTGACCAGTGTGTTTTGTGTCACATCCTCGGCGATGTCTGGGTCGTTCGTCAGGCGCAGGGCATAGGCGTGCAGACGTTGTCCGTAGCGCGTGTATAACTCGCGCACAGCATTATCGTCGCCTGCCTTCATGCGACGGATCAATTTAACATCCTGGTCGTGTTCCGTCATAGGGTGATTTATTTCCCGCTCAAGGAGTGGAAATTGTTTCGTCAACGCGGGTGAGACCATTGTATTACCTTTTTCCTGTGCCATTCTGTTGTCATCAATATGTACCAGTGGACGGGAAAAAGGTTCAAAACTCAGAACTGGTTTGTGAGATTAATTGGATGTACGGGAAAATGCCGGGCAACAACGTGGTTATCTCACCGCGTTACTGCTTGGATTTTCGGTCTCATGCTCCCAAACTTATCGGCTTTTCATCTGTTCGTCAACTACTCAATTTTGCGTAAGTCCTAAAAAAAAAATAAACAGTCCCTCCCGAAATGGAGGGACTGTTCTCTATGAAATTGCTGTCTCTACAGTTTGTCCGTAGAGCTGCGTGTATACTGCGTCCATATCTTCAGCGCGCAACATCGTGATGCCTTGTTCGTCCACAAAGTGATGACTGACATCAAGATAAGAATGATACACAGCCAGGACTGATTCGGGATTATCATCTGCAGCGATGCGGTTAATCGAGACGGAGTTGCAGTCCGTACAGATGTGAACCAACATCAACTCGCCTCGCGGATTTAACTGATACTTGTTCCTGCTCTTCTTCAGTGTCAACCCGACAGGCTTCATCTTCGCCTTGCAAGCCGAGAGACGGTCACCTGCGGAATAAAGATCGAGGTGGCACGACCACAAGCAATACGGACAATGATTGCGGTTGTTGACTGCCGAGAGCATGTGCATGCTGGAGACAAGCGCGCCGCAATTTCTGCACCTGAAATCTCCAAACGAAGCCAAGTGACCGTTTCTCATAGCTCCCCCCGTAGGCGCAAATAGCTTTGATAGCGATACGGGCTGACTTGTTCCGCCATGACTGCCTTGCGAATGGCACAGTCTGGTTCGCGGTCATGCTGACAGCTGAGGCCGAATCGACACTGTCCGATAAATGGAGCAAGCTCAGGGAAGAAAGAGGCAAGCTCTTCGTCTGCAATGTTCGACAGACCAAACTCGCGCATACCTGGCGTATCCACCAGCCTGCCGCCAAAGTCCAGCTCGAACATCTGCAGGTGACTGGTGGTGTGGCGGCCTTTACCGATATGTCCCTGACTGACTGCTTTGACGCGCAAACCAAGTTTAGGTTGGAGCGCGTTCATCAGGGAGGTCTTGCCCACGCCAGATTTACCGATCAGCACAGACATGCGTCCGTGCAGGGCTTGCTTGAGTTCATCTAGTCCTTCACCCGTTTCTGAGCAGACGAGATGAATAATGTAGCCGATGCGGCGATAGACATCGAGGTCTTTTTCGAGCGCATCGTTCTTGTGCGCCAGATCCATCTTGGTGATGATGATGCGCGATGGCAGGCCAGCCGCTTCAGCGGTGACGAGGTAACGGTCGAGCAGTCCCCACTTTGGGATAGGGTTGGCGGAGGCGAACACAGGCAGAACCTGGTCCGCGTTTGAGACGATGACCTGCTCAAAGATGCGTTGACCAGAAAGCGGCAGCGGACGCGAAAGCTTGGAGCGGCGAGGCAGGATCTCGGTAATGATGCCGCGGCTCGGTCCCGCATCCACAAAGCGGACTTGGTCGCCAATCGCGACAGGGTCGGCGTGATCAAGTTCCTGCACGGCTTGCACTTTATGCCGCAGCGATGCAGATGTAGGGTAGATCAGTTGTTTACGTAATAGGGACGAGAGTTCGCAATCGAGCTCCTGTCCGTTGGTGCGGACGGTGTAATGTCCGAGAGATTTTCGAAATACGATGCCTAGATCGTTTTCGTTGGTAATGTTCATTGTTGAAAATTCCTGTATAAATTGTTCGATAAAGGTTTGATACGAACTGTCCATGCGTGCGGACAGGGGATGAGTGAGTTGAGTGAAAAACACTTGCTGATCGGGCCGACATAAATTTCTCCTTCTTTTATTTTGAGTGTGTCACCCTGAGCGATAGCGAAGGGTCTCTGAGATCATTGTAGAGATGCTTCGCTTCGCTCAGCATGACATGGCTTGGTAAACAAAAAAACAGCCACGGAAATTTCCGTGGCTGTTGGGATGAGCGTCCTGATGCTGGGTGGGTTACCTGTGCAGCGAAAGAACGCGGCTGTTTATAGATAAACAAAAGCCACGGACATAGGAGCGTCCGTGGCGGTAGGGTCTTAACGAATTAAAGACTGGGAGTTGCTACTACACAGAGACGTGCCTATAGAGTTGTTCGCGAACAAGAACCGATGCTATATTTAACAAAAAACACGTCTCCTTTCTTTAGAACTTTGATTGTGTTGGATTTAACTAACGTTTCATAGTTTATCAGTGCAGGAAATGGATGTCAAGGAAAGAATAAAATCTGTTAGCCCAAAGCTAAAATGTCCCTTTCGGAGGACGAGAAAATGGAGACATTTAAACAGCACAATATCATCACATCCTGAAATTATTTCGCATCATCGCAGACCTGGCTGGCAGCGAAGAAATCCAATTCGCACATTTGGCAAAGGCATTACATTATCGTCTAAAATGATTGGGGTTTGTTTCATTTCAGTTGAAACCGTCCCGAAGGTTGGCACAAACGACCAAATTTTCTCGACAAAACCTTCGGGACGTTCTTTTTGTCAACTCATTTGAAACACACCCAAATGATTGTTGGGCAAATAAGGCTGTTTGACTTTTTCCTGGTCTATAATTGGATGTAATGCAAACCCGCTTCCTTGAAACCAAGTTCCACATCCCGCCCTGGCGCGAAGGCGGCGTGACTCGTCCGCGCTTGCTGCAACGCCTGCAAAGCGGACTGGACCAACATCACAAGTTGACGCTGATCTCCGCGTCTGCTGGCTATGGCAAGACCACTCTCATCGCGGAATGGCTCCGGACAATTGCAGATGATTCGCGCGTGGCATGGCTGTCTTTGGATGAGAGTGACAACGACCCGTTGCGCTTCTTCGGCTACTGGCTTGCATCCCTCCGTCGCGTGGACGAATCGCTTGGGGCGCATGTCCAAAGCCTGTTGGACATGCCTCAACTCCCAGCGTTTGATTCGTTTTTGGACGGGCTGATCAACGACCTGTCTGCGCTGGATACTTCGACCCTGCTGGTGCTGGACGATTATCACCTCATCACCAATCCAAAAATACACCAAGCTCTGGAATATTTTCTCGACCACCAACCTGCGCAGGTTCATTTGGCAATCACCACCCGCGAAGACCCACCCTTCCCGTTGGCACGGATGCGCGCCCGTGGACAGATGACCGAAATCCGCGCCCACGATTTGCGTTTTACGTTGGAGGAAGCCCGACAGTTTTTCAATCAATCCATGAAATTGGATTTGACGGCAGAGTCTGTCACCGCGTTGGAGAAACGCACCGAGGGCTGGGCGGTTGGGCTTCAACTAGCCGCGTTGGCATTACAGAGTCTGCCCGATCCGCAGAAATTCATCGAGACCTTTCGCGGCAGCCATCGCTACGTGCTGGATTATCTGGCTGAGGAAGTCCTTCGTCAACAGGGAGAAGAACTCCGCCGTTTTCTTGTGCAAACCTCGATTCTGGAGCGGTTGAATGCTTCGCTGTGCAACGCGTTGACCGAGCGAAGCGACAGTCAGGCAGTTCTGACTCGATTAGAGCAATCGAACCTGTTCATCATTCCGCTGGACAACGAGCGAAACTGGTATCGCTATCATCACCTGTTTGCCGATTACCTGCGAACCGAGTTGACCAAACCTGAGATGGCGGAGTTGTACAAAAAGGCTGCCACTTGGCAGGAGGAAAATGACCTGGTTTTCGAAGCGGTCAAGTATGCTTTTTTAAGCGGAAACCTGGAGATGACCGCAAACGTAATCGAAAGAGTGATCCAAAAAGTTTCAGCCTGGTCGGGCGGCGAGATCACTACATTGGTTGGGTGGCTTGATGCCCTGCCAGTTCAATTGCTACGATCCAGGCCGGCGTTATGCGTACACGCTTCCCGGGCCTGGTATATTGCCGGGCGAATCGAACTTTCGGAAAAGTACCTTGATCTGGCTGAACAATCTCTCGAGGAGAGCCCAACACTGGATCTGCATACTGGAAAATTGTTGGCAATCACTGCGGAACGTCGCGCTTCCCTTGGTCTCTTACATGGAGACGTGCGCGTCGCCGTTGAGCGGGCGACCTATGCGCTAAACCAGTTGCCGGAAGAAGAACTTTATGACCGCGCTCGGGCCGGGGCAATGCTTGGACTTGCTTATGGATTATCAGGCGATCTGGAGAAAGCCAGTCGTTTATTAATAGAGGCAAGCGATCTCGCTCATGCCGCCGGTGTTTCCTTTATGACATTGGTGTCGCGCTGTGAAGCCGCCCTTGTGCAAATTATTCAGGGAAAATTACATATGGCAGCCCAAACCGTTCGGCAGGCTATGCAACTTGTGGGCGAAAGGCAACTCCCGTCTCTCGGGTTTGCCCGGTTTGTTCTTGCAGAGATCGCATGGGAACGAAATGAACTCGCTTTTGCTGAACAATATTTAAAGGAGGGCATGGAACTATCCAGGCAGAGCGTGCTCATAGATGACCTGCGTTTTGAGTTAATGTTGCTGGCACGCCTGAAAAAATCAACTGGCAATCTGGCGGCTGCAATGTCGGCAATCGAACAGGCGCATTCAATCTGCCAATCGTTTAACATACCGCGTCTGGACTTGCTTTCCAGCGCGCACCGCGTCCGCATCCAATTGGCAAATGGGATGTTGGATACAGTCACTCAATGGGCGCGGCAATATCAGGAACTTCGCAATTCCCAACAGGTTGAATATACACGAGAATATGAAGACCTAACATTGGCTCGTGTTTACCTTGCGAATGGAAAATACGACCAGGCGTTGGAAATACTTACCCCTGTATATGAACAAGCTGATGCCGCAGGAAGAATCAGAACCTGCATCGAAGCGCTGCTGCTGCTGGCGTTATCCCATCATGCCAAAAAGGATTCTCGATCCGCTGTGGATTGGCTGGGAAAATCCCTGCAACTTGCCGCACCCGAAGGATTTATCCGCATCTTTTTGGATGAAGGCAAGCCGCTCCTCGACCTGCTGCCGAAAGCGCGTCCCGCCGCGCCCGAATTTGTAGACTCGCTCCTCGGACAGAATCAACCCGAAGGTGAGTCCCGCTCCGCGCCCTTGGAGCAGTTGCTAGATCCCCTCAGCGAGCAGGAGATCCGCGTGCTGAAACTCATCGTGGCGGGCAAATCCAACCAGCAAATCGCCGATGAATTGGTTATCAGCGTTGGCACGGCAAAATGGCATGTCCACAACATCTTGCGAAAACTGGGCGTGGGCAACCGTCCGCAAGCCATCGCCCGCGCAAGAGAATTGGGCATCTAATACTGAAATCAAATCTGAGCCGTGAAAACGGCTCTTTTTATTTAACCTATCCACTTGACCTACCCTAAAACCTACCTTCAGATAGGGGACAAACCCTGCCTTCAAGCATAAACTATGACGGTAATCAAAACACGTTCACACGGAGAAAATCATGAACAAAAAATTTGGTTTATTCATCTTGCTCGGACTGCTCGTCGGTAGCACATTTGGCATCTTTTTCGGCCCCGTACTTGAAAACCCACTTCTTGGTGTGGGGCTTGGCGCACTGGGTGGCGTTTTTATCGGCTGGTTTATTGCTGCAGCGGTAATAGAAAATGAAAAGACAGGCAAATAAGGAATTCACATGGCAACACAATTTTCAATCAACGATAACAGACCCTGGAAATCCAC
>JBBSCM010000060.1:0-16468 GCA_038250295.1 Anaerolineales bacterium
CATGGTATGGGAGGATAACACTGGAATATCCCATCCATGAGATCATACCGCGCAGGAAACGGTGATATTCATGCATGGAGCGCAGTCCATCCAGAGCATCACGCGACAATGCACGACAATCCGCAGCACCCTGCAGAATCTGTGTCCCGCTCATTGCGTTGATCAAACGATAGAAAAAATTGGAAGTCCATTTCTTGAATGAAATAGCCCGCCCATCATCCATGCGCTGCGTTTGCACAATATCAAATCCCTGCGCGATCAGCCCCAACATTTTCGGGATCAACTCTGGTGGATGCTGTCCATCTCCATCCATGCTGATGACCACATCACCGCGCGAAGCGTCCATGCCGGCTGTCAGCGCGGCCTGATGCCCAAAGTTGCGGCTGAGTTGGAGCACGGTAATGCGCGGGTCGGCGCCCGCTATCTTTCGGAGCGTATCAGCTGTCCCGTCGTCTGAACCGTCGTCTACATAAATAAATGTGAAATTGTAGGAAAGCGAATCGACTATTTCACGAAGGCGTTCGTACGTCTGTTCAACAATACCCGATTCATTATAGATGGGGATGACAAGGTCGACTTTGAGTATTTGTTTGGGAGAAGGCATCGCAAGAATTTTACCATGCGCCTCATCCTTCGGCTTCGCTCAGGACGACCCCGTGCATGTCTGCCAATAAACCAAGCGTACGCTCCACCTCTGCATTTTTCTGCTTAATATCCCAATCCATGGATTCCCCCATCACATCCGCAAGTTCTTGAATACCATTCCTAGTTAAGCGCCCAAGCATCGCCAGCATTGTGCGGCGCAAGATGATGTCGTCAAGATGAATCACTTTTTCATGCTGCACAAGGAAAGCAATTTCTCGGCGTGTGTAATCTGGCACTGACTTAAGCGGCACATCGGCCACACGTTTTATGAACGTGGCAACTGCTTCAGTACGTGTACCATAACGCGAATATAAAACCTGCAATCGCTCTTTATCAAGCCCGGTCCATGCGGCAAAACCTTCAAGTTGACGTTTTTGCTCGTTCTCATCTGTTGAAAAACCACGGCCGCCGCCAATGGGCAAATCACGTGTATCCTTTTGACGTGACTTGCCAAGAAATGCCAGCGCCTTATCTGTCACCTGTTCCGAGAAAGCACGGAAGGAGGTCCACTTGCCTCCAACAAGGGAATACACAGGGAAATTTAAATTCGTCCAATCACCGCTCAACACTTCAATGTGATGGTCACGGCTGTATTGACCTGTAGTTTTCCCAGCGCCACTGCTCCCCAGCGGGCGGACGCCCGCAAAACGGAAAACGATCTGCTCAGCGCTTACTTTGATGGTTGGGAAAATACGCGCCACAAGACCGATGAAATAATCCACTTCTTCATCGGTGCAGCGCGCTTCATCGGGATTGTCGATCTTAATATCGGATGTACCGATCAGAACTTTGTCAAACAATGGAAAGAGGAGAACAATGCGCCCGTCTTTATTTTCAAAGAAGAATTCATTTCCACCGATCGCTTCGCGCAGTTCAGGGTTATCCACAACAATATGCGAACCCTTCGTACCGCCCACATAGCGCGTGGACAAACCCAGGCTGTGATTGGCAAAGTCAATCCAGGGACCAGCTGCGTTGATAACCAGATCTGGATGCACTTCGTACGTTTCGTCTGTTAACTCATCGCGGAGAATGATCGTATCTTTTTCACCGCTGACCATGCTAACATAGTTCAACGCGTGGGCATTCGGGTTATCGGCTTCGGCATCCAAAAGGATCTCAAGCGCAAGCCGTTCGGGGTTCGAGATCAAGCCGTCGTAATATGTGGCTGTATTTGCAATTTCAGGATTTAAGGACTTCCAACGATTCAGCGATTCAGTATGTGAGAAGAATTGATGCCGCGGCACTGTCCGCGTTTTTCCTGTGTAGGCGTCATACATCATCAAGCCAAGTTTAATAATGACAGAACCACGTTCGGAAGGTTTATCAAGCCAGCCTAAAAACTTCAACGGCGCGTTGAGCAAGCCAGAAAAATATTTAAACATGGGAATTGTCGTCGGCAGCGGCCTGACGATATGAGGCGCATTCTGAATCATGCGGTTACGTTCCCGCACAGCCTCGCGCACCAAACGAAACTCGCCGTTTTCCAAATAACGGATCCCGCCGTGCGCCATGTGCGACGATGCCGCGCTCGCGCCGGAACAAAAATCCCCGCGGTCAACGAGCAATACATCCACGCCGTTGAGTGCGAGGTCACGGAAGGTACCGATTCCGTTGATTCCCGCGCCAACAATCAGCACGGAAAGGTTCGGTTTATTTTTTATTGAATTGAATATCTCATCGCGGTTCATAATCATCCCATTGTGCGGAAACTGCACGTTTATTTTACGCTGATTTTTTCATTTTGGGTTTTGCGCTCCACAACAAGAAATATTTATATTTCCATTTGGATATGCAAAAGTATCCATTGACCTCTATAATACTGTCCAATCATAATCCCATTTGGTTTATAGAATGAAACGAGGCATCATGAATAAATCTGTTCGCAACATCATTATCTTTACATTCGTCAGCGTCACCTGCGGCTGGTTCGGAGTGTGGGTCAACACGCAGATCCCAAGCCCAAGCCCGCAACAAAGTTTGGGAATACTGATTTGGATTCTCGCACCCTTGGTAACAGGATTGTTATTACGCGGATTCGGCAAAGATGGCTGGGCTGATTTCGGAGTCAAATTGAATTTACGCGGAAATGGACTCTGGTACGCGCTTTCAATTTTGATCTACCCCATTACGATCCTGCTGACCGTTTTGCTGGGCACAGCCACAGGAGCATTATCTACTCATCGAACTTTTCCTGAACTGCTCCCCATTATTGGATTTGGATTGGCAGCATCATTGGTAAAAAACATTGGTGAAGAATTCGCATGGCGCGGTTATCTCACGCCGCGTTTCAAAGCATTGGGATTAAATAATTTTTCCAATCATATGCTCACCGCCCTCATTTGGGGACTGTGGCATATTCCATACTGGATATTTTTCCTGGGCACGGATGTGATTAACAGTTACACCAGCATTGGTATGACGTGGTTCGTCATCCTGGGGTTTGTCGCCCTCTTCCCCACTGCACTTGTGTTTGGCGAATTACGCCTCAAAACAAATTCGCTCTGGCCCGCGTATATCGCGCACAACATCACCAACGCCATCAGCGCGCAATTGATTATTGAGGGCTTTATCAAATTCAAGCCGAATATGGATTTCATTTTTTCACCGAGTCCCGATGGCGTGATCGTGATGATTTTCTTCTGGGTTATTGGGCTATGGATGTTGAAAAAGAAAGATGCCAAAGCCTCGCATTAAAAAGTGACAGCCACTTGTAACGAATATTATTCAACCCAGTCAAATGTGCGTGTGACCGCCTTCTTCCAGCCCGCATAAAGCGACTTGCGAACTTTCGCGCCCATCTTTGGAGTCCACTCTTTATCCTTGCCCCAATTGGCGCGCAGTTCATCGTAATCTTTCCAAAATCCAACTGCGAGTCCCGCCGCATAGGCCGCGCCCAGCGCAGTCGTCTCGGCTACTTTGGGACGAACCACGGGCACATTTAAAATATCAGACTGAAATTGCATGAGCAGCTCGTTGAACACCATGCCCCCATCCACTCTGAGCGCGGTAAGTTTCACCCCCGAATCTTTTTCCATAGCATCCAACACTTCACAGGTTTGATACGCCGTTGCTTCCAACGCAGCTCTCGCAATATGACCCTTGTTTATATAACGCGTCATGCCTACGATAACGCCGCGGGCGTCGGATTTCCAATAGGGCGCGTATAAGCCCGAAAACGCAGGGACAAAATAAATTCCGCCGTTGTCTTCCACAGTCCCAGCCAACGATTCAATATCCGCTGATTTTTCAAGGATGCCGAGATTATCACGAAGCCACTGAACCAATGCGCCTGTAATTGCAATTGAGCCTTCCAATGCATAAACTGCTTTTTGATTTCCAATCTTGTAACCTAGCGTTGTAAGCAACCCCGCTTTTGAAGGAACGGGCTTTTCGCCGGTATTGAGCAGCATAAAACAACCCGTGCCATAAGTATTTTTGGCCTCGCCGGGATTAAAGCAGGTCTGCCCAAACAATGCGGCATGTTGGTCACCTAGGTCGCCAGAGACGGGGATGCCTTCTAAGGGCACAGCAGAACCATCTATAGATTCGGGTTTTGAACTCTTCTGCTGTGCCCCTACATAACCATATATTTCCGAAGACGACTTAATCTTCGGCAGCATCGCCCGTGGAATTCCCATCACCTTCAAAATCTCCTCATCCCAATCAAGCGATTTGAGACTCATCAACATCGTGCGCGAGGCATTCGTCACGTCTGTGACGTGCGCTTCGCGACCCGTTAAGTTCCAGATCAACCAGGTATCAATATTGCCGAATAACAACTCACCCTTTCTGGCCTTTTCCTTCGCGCCTTTCACATGGTCCAATATCCATTTGATCTTCGGGCCAGAAAAATAAGTGGCAAGGGGCAGGCCTGTTTTTTTGCGGAAGCGATTCTGCCCGCCTAATTTGGCCAGCTTTGAAATGATCGCATCTGTCCGCGTATCCTGCCAGACAATTGCGTTATAGACAGGCCTTCCCGTGTTTTTATCCCACACTACTGTCGTCTCGCGTTGATTTGTCACACCGATTGCAACAATATCTGCGGAACGAAGTCCGCTCTTCTGTAATGCGCCGCTTATCACTGCCTGCGTCCGCTGCCAAATCTCCAGCGGATCATGTTCCACCCAGCCAGGCTTGGGATAAATCTGTTTATGTTCTTTTTGATCAACAGCTGCAATATTTCCAGTGTGATCGAAGATGATAAAACGTGTGCTGGTTGTTCCCTGATCGATTGCAGCGACATATTTTGACATGGCATCCTTCCTTGCCTAAATTGTATAACAAAAAACGAAAAAATGATGTTCAACACTTATTCCCAAAAAACAGACCCCGTCAAATTTGACAGGATCTGTTTTTCATCTTTCGTGGAACAAAATCATTAACACTGAATACTACTGTGCAGTCTTCTCAATCAACTCAGCCAGCGAGAGTTTTGCCCAAGGAACATATTTTTCCATATTCGGGATCGGCCTTATAGAAATGGACGAGTTGGCGGGCAAGGATGCGTTCTGGCACGCCCTGCATGGCATCAGCGAAGTTACTAAAGAGTTGTTCCTTCTGACTGGCATTCATCAGGTGAAATATTGCACCCGGCTGAGCGTAATCACCCGCGCCTCACGCGATTAGGCGATGTCGAAGCGGTCAAGGTTCATGACCTTGTTCCAGGCTGCGACGAAGTCACGCACGAACTTTTCCTTGTTGTCGTCCTGAGCATAGACCTCGGCGAGAGCGCGCAACTGCGAGTTGGAGCCGAAGACCAAATCCACGCGGGTGCCGCTCCACTTGACTTCGCCGGTCTTGCGGTCGTGGGCATTGAAAGTATCGGCGGCTTCCGAAGTGGGGTGCCAGACAACGCCCATGTCTGTTAGGTTGACGAAGAAGTCGTTGGTCAGTTTGCCAGCCTGCTTGGTGAACACTCCATGCTGTGCCCCGCCAACGTTGGCGCCGAGCACGCGCAAGCCGCCGACGAGCACGGTCATTTCGGGCGCGCTGAGGGTCAGTAACTGTGCCTTGTCCACCAGCATCTCCTCAGCGGAGATGCTGAATGTCGTCTTCTGGTAGTTGCGGAAGCCGTCCGCTTCGGGTTCGAGCACAGCGAACGATTCTACATCGGTCTGGTCTTGCGTGGCATCGGCGCGGCCTGGGGTGAAGGGGACTTCCACAGTGTAGCCAGCCGCTTTCGCCGCCGATTCAACCGCCGCACAGCCGCACAGCACGATCAAGTCAGCCAGCGATACTTTCTTGCCTTTCTTCTGAGCGCTGTTGAAATCCTGTTGGATACCTTCGAGCGTGTAAAACACCTTTGCCAGTTGCGCAGGTTGGTTGACTCCCCAATCCTTTTGCGGAGCCAAGCGGATGCGTGCGCCATTAGCTCCGCCGCGCTTGTCCGAGCCGCGGAAGGTGGAAGCAGATGCCCAGGCTGTAGAAACAAGTTCGGATATGGAAAGACCCGAAGCCAGAATTTTGGATTTGAGATCGGCGATGTCTTTGGCGTCGATCAGGGGATGATCTACAGAGGGAAGCGGGTCCTGCCAGATCAAATCTTCAGCGGGGACTTCCGTCCCGAGGTAGCGGACTTTGGGCCCCATATCGCGGTGGGTCAGTTTGAACCAGGCGCGGGCAAAAGCATCAGCAAACGCTTCGGGATTCTGGTAGAAGCGGCGCGCGATCGGCTCGTAGATCGGGTCCATGCGCAACGACAGGTCGGCGGTGGTCATCATCGGCGCGTGCTTCTTCGACGGGTCGTGCGCGTCGGGAATCATATGTTCGGGCTTGCAGTTTTTCGCCTGCCACTGTTGCGCGCCAGCCGGGCTCTTGACCAGTTCCCACTCGTAGCTGAAAAGCATATCGAAGTAGCCCATGTCCCACTGGGTGGGATTGGGCTTCCAGGCGCCTTCGATGCCGCTGGATGTGGTGTGGACGCCCACGCCGCTGCCGAGACTGTTCTTCCAGCCCAGGCCCATTTCTTCCAGCGGGGCGGCTTCGGGTTCGGGTCCGACCAGTTTCGGGTCACCGGCGCCGTGCGCCTTGCCGAAGGTGTGTCCACCGGCGACCAGCGCGACGGTCTCTTCATCGTTCATCGCCATGCGGGCGAAGGTCTCACGCACATCGCGGCCCGAGGCCAGCGGGTCGGGGTTGCCGTCCGGGCCTTCGGGGTTCACATAGATCAACCCCATCTGCACCGCGGCCAGCGGATTCTCCAGGTTGCGCCCATGCATCTTCCCATCCGCCGTGTCGTCGGACACGAGCACCGCGCCCTCCTTTTCGACGCCCTCGGAACCGTGGGCGTAGCGAATGTCGCCGCCCAGCCATTTGTCTTCGCTGCCCCAATAGACATCTTCCTCAGGCTGCCAGTTGTCGGCGCGACCGCCGCCAAAACCGATGGTATTGAAACCCATCGACTCCAACGCCACGTTGCCAGCCAGAATTATCAGGTCAGCCCAGGAAAGTTTGTCGCCATATTTGCGTTTGATGGGCCAGAGCAGGCGGCGCGCCTTGTCGAGGCTGACGTTGTCGGGCCAACTGTTGAGCGGCGCAAAACGCTGGTTGCCGCTGCCGCCGCCGCCGCGTCCATCTGCGGTGCGGTATGTGCCGGCACTGTGCCAGGACATACGAATCATCAGTCCGCCGTAGTGACCCCAGTCAGCGGGCCACCACTCTTGTGAGTCGGTCATCAGTTTGGCAAGGTCTTTCTTGACCGCAGCCAGATCGAGTTTCTTGAATTCCTTCGCGTAATCGAAATCAGGACCCATCGGGTTGGAAGCCGGCGCGTGCTGGTGCAGGATGTTCAGGTTCAGTTGATTAGGCCACCATTCGCGGTTGGAAGTACCTCGGCTGGCAGTCATGCTGCCAGCTTTGCCTGTGATCGGACACTTGCTTTCTTCGCTCATGTTTATTCTCCTTATGATGTTAGTGAATGCCCAAAATTACTTGCATAGTGACATATCCTTTGAAGTAGGGTTACGGTTTTATTTTCTTAAAGACCATAATCACTGCGTACAAAAGCTCAACAACATTTTAATCTTATACCCCGCCACGAATATGTAACGTTGCTTTCGTCATTATTTATATAGTCATTCAGCCCAATTACGCGCACCCGCTAAAAACGACTTTCCGCTCATGGATTTCTTTCCAGCCGGTTGCACTTCATCGAGGACGAGAATCCCGCCTCTTGCTCCGACTGCAGGCTGGTTCTGCACAATTAACCTCTGCCCCGCTGACATATTCCCCTGCTCAACATGCGCACGATGGGCTTTCAACACGGCCCCGTCAAAGTCCATGAAAGCACCCGGCCACGGATTCATCGCCCGTACGCGCCGCTCCAATTCAATGGCAGGGCGTGTGAAATCCAACAAGCCATCCTCCTTCTTTAGCATCGGCGCATAGGTTGCACCTTCTGCGGGTTGAGGAACAGGCTTGAGATTGCCAGATAAATATTCGGGCAGGGTTTCGAGGAGCAGGTCCGCTCCCAGCGTGGACAATGCCTGTAAAGCAGAACCAGTTGTATCGTCAGGGCTGAGGCGGATGGATTTCTTCGCAAGCATGGGACCGGTATCGAGTCCCACATCCATTTGCATAATGGTCACGCCCGTTTCTTCATCCCCGGCCAAAATTGCGGCGTTGATCGGAGCCGCGCCGCGCCAGCGTGGAAGTAAAGAAGCATGGACGTTGATGCATCCATAACGGGGCAAATCCAAAACATCTTTTTTCAGAATTTGGCCAAATGCCGCAACGATGATGAGGTCGGGATTCCATGCACTTAATTGCTGCATTGATTCAGGTGTACGAAGTTTTTCTGGTTGCATAATCGGAATATCCAATTCAAGTGCAAGGTTTTTTACAGGAGGCGATTTTAATTCGCGCCCGCGGCCCGAGGCGCGGTCTGGCTGTGTGATCACGCCAACAACTTGATAGGCTCGCGCAACGGCCAAAGCCGAAAGACCTGGCAACGCAAAATCGGGTGAACCCATGAAAACAACACGAATCGACATGACTTGATTCTAACTGCTTCCCGCATTAAATTGGAAACCAAATTGCTGTCAATTTTCGAATATATCGGCCTGGCACAGTACCAAAGTATGAAACAATGGGTTTGCGTTTTGACTTGAAAGGTTGTAAAATACTTAAAAATCCAAACAACTTATTCGGAGGAATAAATTATGTCTCAAGCACCTATGTCTTCAGATGTCAGCAGTGATGATAAACTTTGGGCCGCCCTTGGTTATGTTATCCCCCTCATTGCTATTGTCGTTCTTTTCATGGAAGATAAGAAAGGCCGTCCCTACATTAAGTTTAATGCGGTCCAGTCATTAGTTGCCACCGTAATATTATCCATTCTCTCAACCGTGACCTGCGGGTTTGGCGCTGTCCTCTTCCTTATCATGCTTTGGTGGGCTTATCAGGCTTATCAGGGTCAGGATGTGAAGATCCCTATGGTCAGCGATTTCATTCGCAATCAGGGTTGGGCATAAATTTATCCCAAATAAAAAGACTCGCGGGATGCCGCGAGTCTTTTTATTTAATTATGATAGACTTGCCTTAAATATATAAAAGGAGAATGTGATGAACGAACAAATGCCACAAACTGCTCCAGTTACGCCACTCACCCCGGCGGAGGAGCGTCAATGGGCGATGATCGCCCATTTGGGCGTATTGGTTAATTTGATCTCAGGAATTTTGGGTCCCGCCGTACCGCTGGGAATTTACATGATCTACAAGGACCGTTCTCGTTATGTCGCTTATCAATCCCTGCAGGCTTTGATCTTTCAACTCATTTGGTGGGTAGGCGGCGTGATACTTTCAGGAATAGCATGGACAATCACCGGCGCTTTAACGGCAGTGTTCATTGGCGTGTTATGCATTCCATTTGCCTGCATTATCAGCGCCATGCCTTTGGTGGCATTGGGATACGGAATTTATGGAGGCATTCAAGCCAACCAGGGACAGGATTTCAAATATTGGCTGGTCGGTGATTGGATGCGAGGCACGCTCACTGGATAATGAAAAATATTCCTATATCTGATAGTATGCACCGTCCCGAAGGTTCCACTCGCTTAACAAGGTTTTTCAAAAAACCTTCGGGACGTTCCACGTAAGGTAAGCCTTTAAAACAAACATCCCATTTCTTATGCAAAGAAATGGGATGTTTCTATATTTCCAGACAAACTACGGAATACTACCGGCGAGATCGGAACCAAGCCTGATCTCGATATCCACCGTGGAATTTGGGTCGGGATTAAAACGGATCTGCGTGCGGGAAATCCCATAGACACTTTGCAAATATCGCAATGTGTAAAGCTTGGGGCCATATACAACCACAATCGTTGAACTGTAAGCGCCATCTGCCGGGCCAATCTCGGTGACGCTCATCCCCTGCGATTGGAAAAATACACCTGCACGCTGATCAAGCCCGGGAGTGAAGGTGCCGTCCAGCACACGCACACGCGCTTCTTCCGCCCGCATCAGTGAAACGGGGTCACCCTGGGCAATGGGGCTGAGCGGCCCGCTTGAGGTGAATATCTGGTCGCGCAAAATGCGTATCTTGTCGGTAATTGGCTTCATAACGCTGGCATCCTCGCCGCCAAGAACCGTATTGTCAAATGTAACCATGGTGGTATCGATCACACCCGTATTGATACTCTCGCGCGAGATATCCTTGCCAAGCACAGCTAACTTAATGGCGTCTTCCAATGACATGTTTGTATGAATGCCGGAGGAAAATTCCTGATACATCTGTGGCGCCTTGGCTATCAACGCCGGGAATATCGCCGGATCGAAAACCTTTTTTTGCAAGGCAAGGATCACTTCCTGCTGGCGTTTGGCGCGGTCAAAGTCACCGCCTGACGTATGGCGGTTGCGCGCATAGGCCAGCACGATCCAACCCTTGCATAATTTCCTTATGCCGCCAGTAGTCAGTTTTACATGATCCATGCCTGGCCCGATCGGGTCAAGGATCATTTGCTCTGTGGGGTAAACTTCAATGCAGCCTGCGGTATCAATAAGGTCTTCAACAAGAGCGATGAAAACATTAAAATCAACCTGCACATAATAGTCCACTGGAACGCCGATAAATTGGGAAACGGTCTTCATGGCCAGGCCGGGGCCGCCACCGGGCAGTTGGTTACCTTCACCACTGGCATAGGCAGTGTTGATGCGGCTATATCCAAAGCCAGGGATATTCACCCACATATCACGCGGAACGGATAACATGCCAACTGTCTTGCTAATGGGATCAATTGTGATCAACATCAGCGTGTCAGAACGCGGCGGCCCGCTTTGCACCCCAATATCGCGCGCATCCAAACCGATGAAGAGGATATTGATGCGGCTGGCGCCATCCCAGGCAGGAGGTAAAGCCGCCTCAGGAATCACAACGGGTGTGGGAGGCGGCTGAGCAATTGGTGTGCCTTGAGGGTTTTCAGCAAACTCAGTTATGCCATCTCCGCCATTTGCACAACCGGCGGGAGAAATACCTGGCAAGTTTGCCAGTTCAAAGCAAGTCGTAAAGTTACGGGCGAAGATAAACGCGCCAATACTCAAGACCAATGTTATTCCCCAAAAAATGAACTGCCCAACAGAGGCACGGCCAAATTTTGGAAATCTTATTTTTTTCAAAAATTCAAATCGATTCATTTTTTCATAACCTCAGGGCTTAGCGCTCGCTGCATAAATCAATAAAGTCTTGGAAGAAATTACAAGCAAAAATCATACTTCGGGTTTGGTCATTTATGCGCCAGGCAATATATATACCATATCCAACCCAAGTCTTTCCAAACCTTCTTTTGCCCAATACTGTATCAGCGCAGATTCGTCGCTTAACGATTTCATCATGACTGGGATGGCACGATGATCGCGGATCTCAGATAACGCGCGCAGAGCAACGCAACGCGTGCGGATACCGATCGGCGAATCGTTCATAACGTTGAGCAGGCTCGGCACCGAGGGGCTTCCAATTTTCACCAAGGCATTTCCTGCCAAACCCGCTGTCAGAGAATCTTCATCTGCGAGGGTTTTTATCAACGCCTCAATTGCGCTTTCATGTGGATGTTCACACAGGGCCAGCGCGGCTGCGGCACGCACTTCCGGAGCTGAGTCGCTGAGGAGCGGGAGCAGGTCTTCGGTCCGCGTGTGAGGCGAGGCGGCCAGGGCACGAACTGCCCACCAGCGGAAATCTGCTTCTTCAGCGCGAGTCAAATCCAGTAATGCAGGCATCACCGCCATTCCTAATTCCAGAATTGCTGGAATGGAGTTTTCAGCGCGGCTATCGTCCCCACCGGTTAATTCGGTCAGCAGGGCTTGTATTTCAACCTTGCTCGATACAGGCATATTTATTTGGCGGGCGGTGGAATCGGGAGCGCAGCCTGCGCGGTGTTGATCCACTTATCCCCTTCATCGATCAACATGACTGGGATGTCATCCACGATCGGATATTTGCGGCCACAATCCTGGCAAATGAGCCAGGCATCTTTATGTAAAACAAGCATGCCATCTTTTTCGCGCACGCAATTGGGGCATCGTAAAATTTCAAGTAATTCTTTGCTAACCATGTGGTCTCCTTTAGAGAAAGATTGTACCATTTTCGTGTTACATGTCATTGCGAGGAGAGCACTTGCTCTTCCCGACGGCGCAATCCCCTCATTGAGTTGGAGATTGCTCACCTGCATGATTTGCTAAGCAAATCACGTGCGGCACAAGTGTCGGGCAAAAACATGAACGCCCTCGCAATGACGGGACACTTTCAAGTATTTGGCGAGAGGCAGAGATTATTCTTTTTAGCCTTCTTTTCCGGGTTCTCGGTGCCAGGTCCATATTCACAAATCGCCTGCCAGGGTTGATAGTGTGTTTGGAAGTCATCTGTGAAATAAACCTGGCCGTTTTTCCAAACGGTACGCGTAACAGTAACATCCGCACCCTGCGCAGAGTAATCTATCTGTTTAATTTCACCGTCTTTCAATTCCGGGTTTTCTTCAAAAAGCGGAGCGGGAGCGGGGACAACATTGGAAGGGCCGGTGGTATCCCATTCGACGCTGCGTCCATCGGGCGTGGAATAAAGTTTCCATGTGAGAGTACGCGCATCCACATTTAGAACGGTATCCATCAACAACCAATAGGGTGTATCGTTGACAAATTTGAAATCCACAAGCGGAAAATATACAGTTGCATCCAAACCAGCCAATTTCGGATCGATATCGTTACTGGCGGTCTTTTCATAATAGGAAACACGGTAGGCATGAGGGATTCTCTCCGCTACTGGAAAACCGGCAAAGAACACTGTACGAAAAAGGGTTGTGCTGACCTGACATACCCCGCCGCCCACACCTTTGATGGTGCGGCCACCATAAATAATGAGCGCCTCTGCATATCCATTTTCAAGGCTGACGTCGCTCATGTAATTTCCCATGGAAAAAGTTTCGCCCGGCGCAACCAATATCCCATGAAAGCTGGAAGAAGCCGCCTGAATATTTTGAATACGCTCATTACTTGAGCCGTAGAAGTAGCTTGTATACGACATGATTTCCTGCGTAATGCCCAAATCTGCGCCGGTGGCGGTATCTGAAACGGCAGGCTGTGCTTCAGAAACTGTAAGAGCCACTGTATGTTCGCCTCGTAAGAGTGCGTCGTTAATGGCTGTGATACTGGCTTCCACGTCCATTAAGCGACCGACTTTTGAGGCTTGAATGGCTTCGATCTGGACAGTTTCATTATTGAAAACAAAACGAGCATTGGCGGGTTGCCGGTCTACATATGTTTTGAGTTCATTCAAGGTTTGACGTAACGCCGCAGGGTTAAGGACAACTTGCATTTCTGACCTGCCGCCATTATCAACAACGCTCACCGCGAGCATATTCGCAACCACAGGAATATCATAAGTCCACGGGCCCGGGTCGCCTTCGCGATAATTTGGAACCGTGATCGTTAAGGGCTGACTCAGGATGCGGCGCGCGGCGTCTGCCTGTGAAGAGACATCCAACAGTTTGGGCGCGGCTTCTCGAATCACCAACGGCACCTCTCCATCACGGAAGGATTGCAATTGCGCGCCGAGGTAGATCAATGTCGCATCGAGGTTTAGCAGACGTCCCAATTGGCCGGGCTGCGCGACCACATTCGTGCCGTCCAAATGTAAACTCGCTTCCACAACTTGTTGATCGACCTGCACAGCGATATTTTGTAAATAGGTATAGGCTACGCGCTGGTCAAAAATGACTACGGGGGCGACATCCGAGCCAGGTCCGCCGGCGCTGATCTGACCGGTGAGCGCTCCAAACAAGCCGCCGGAGCGTCCATATTTATAGGCGGCCAATGCGCTTGCGGACGGATCGAAAACCATGCCTAATTCTGCCGGCGTTACAACCCACACTTTGTCTGCATCCCGAAATAATATTTTTCCTGTGATCGGGAAGGAAAGCGTCTGGCTTAATTTTAACGCAGCGTCATTGATGGAAAGCCCGGAGACATCCACTCCGGCCACGGAAACACCGGGAAAGATTCTGCCCGCATAGGCCAGTTGGTATCCCAGCGTCCAAAAGAGAACAATACCGATAAACAAAACGAATCCGCCTGTGAGTGCGGCGAGTACCTGTTTGGGCAGGTCACGTTGCGTGATCAATGTGGTGTTCATATAAAGGATTATAACGAAAAAATGGATTTCGTTTGTGATGTTTGTATAAGTCTTGGATTAGGAACTTGCCCGATCCCATCCCTGCTCCCGTTGAGAGAAGGGAGTCACGGTACAATTTGGGCATCTATGAGGAGTCCAAAATGATCGAAGAACAGTTCCCCCATGAGCCGGTACAAGCAACATCCAAACCAAATTGGAAAATATGGATCGCTGCGGGCGGGGGCGCGGTATTTCTATGCGCGGCGGTTTTCGTAGGCGCCTTGATCTATGCCGGGCCGAAGTTCGTCCAGCAGTTTATCCCGGAAATGATCCGGGCTGCGGAAGATTCTGCAGGCGAGGTGAAACAGCACAACACCATGGGCGACCCAAACGCGCCGGTACACATTATCGAGTATGGTGATTTTCAATGCCCGTATTGCCTCAAATTTTGGGCTGAAACAGAACCGCAGTTGATCGAAGAATACGTCAATACCGGCAAAGTCTATTTTGAATTTCGTTCCTTTCCCATCATCGGACCTGAATCTACATGGGCCGCAGAGGCCGCCTATTGTGCGGGCGACCAGAATAAATTCTGGGAATATCACGATACGCTCTTCTTGAATTGGACAGGTGAGAATGTGGGTGATTTTACGAAGGAAAGACTGGTCCAATACGCCGAGGCGCTAAACTTGAATACCGGGGAGTTCGAATCCTGTTTGAATGAAGAAAAATACAAAGGGCGAGTGGAGCAGGATAAGGCGGAGGGGGAAGCGAATGGAGTTTACGCGACGCCCACGTTCCTCATCAACGGATTCAGGCTTGAAGGTTCGCAACCCTTCTCCGTCCTTAAAGATTACATCGAACAGGCTCTAAATGGAAACCTCGATACGCAAAATGGTTAAAGCGTGGGCTATAATCCAAACATGAAATCATCCGGGATCCATTTTCAAAACGAAAAGTTCACGCTCATTCATGACGATGTCTTGACGACATCGCGCGTGGATGATAATAGCGTAGACCTCGTAGTTACGTCTCCGCCATACAACGTGGATATTCAATATAATTCACATAAAGACGATGTGTCTTATGCCGATTATTTGGAATTCAGTAAAAAATGGATGGTACGTTGTTTTGAATGGCTGAAAGAGGATGGACGTTTTTGCCTGAATATTCCACTTGATAAAAATAAAGGCGGACAGCAAAGTGTTGGCGCAGATTTAACAACTATCGCAAAAGGAATTGGCTTTCATTACCATTCAACAATTATTTGGAATGAAGGCAATATTTCCCGCAGAACCGCCTGGGGCTCATGGAAGAGCGCGTCTGCGCCTTATGTGATCGCCCCTGTGGAATTGATCGTTGTGCTTTATAAAGACAAATGGAAGAAGACAAGTGGAAGCAAAATCTCCGATATTGAACGTGATGAGTTCATGGGTTGGACCAACGGCTTATGGGTCTTCAACGGAGAAAGCAAAAAAAGGATCGGCCACCCCGCACCTTTCCCTGCCGAGTTACCACGCAGATGTATCAAGCTGTTTAGTTATGTGGACGATGTGGTACTTGACCCATTCAGCGGAAGCGGTACGACCATTCTTGCGGCTGTGAACAACAACCGCAAGGGCATCGGCATCGACGTTGATAAAAAGTATTGCGAACTCGCGCGCAACCGCATTCTTGGGATTGAAATTGCATCAAAACCCAAAACTTCAAAGAAAAAATAGATGGCAGAACCAAATTCCCGCAACAAGTTTGACAAAAAGGATTCGCTTGAGCTTGGAGAACGCGCCGAGCATCTATTCATTGTTCTTGCAGTTAAATCGGGTTGGAAAATCTCCGCATCATCAAAGGATGAGAATATTGAAGATCATTGGGATTACTTAATCGAAAAAGAAAATGAATTGTTCAAAGTGGAAGTGAAAAGCCAAAAGCGCATCAACCGAGGGGATAACGACGGGCAGACAAAATTCACGTGGGTGGAACTTCGCAACGTGCGCGGTAAAGTCGGCTGGCTGTTCGGCAAAGCAGACTTGATCGCATTCGAGAAGGAAAAATCTTTTATCCTGGTAAAACGTTTGGAATTGCTCGCATTGGTCAATAAAAAAGTAAATCTGGTCGCAAAAGTGCGAGAGGCAAAAGATGCGCTTTATAAGATCTACACTCGCATTGGACGCAAGGATAAATTGACCCTGCTTCCAACCAAGGATATTGAAGAAATAAAATTTA
>JBBSCM010000061.1:0-16360 GCA_038250295.1 Anaerolineales bacterium
AATTAGGTTTATTCCTCCTGTTTCCGTCTATGCAATAATGATCGTCCTAATCAAAAAAGATTCAGTCAGTCTCGGCATGTCGTTGCGAGAAGGGTTCTTGCTCTTCCCGACGACACATGCGCCGCACTGCGTTTGTTGCAGTGCGGGTGAGCAATCTCCAGTTATAAGAAGACTGCTTCGGCAAAAACCAAGAACGCCTCGCAGCGACATTATTCATAATAAAAATTGTTGCAAATTTCTTGAAAATCGTTTCTAAAGTAAAATCAACCCACCATGAAAGAACTCATCTATTCCCGCAATGCAGTCTATGAAGCACTTGTCGCAAAACGCAGGCAAATATTTTCGATTGACATCGCCGAAGGGGTACAGGAGAAAGGCAAGGTCGAGCAAATTCTCCAATTGGCAAAAGAGCAGAGAATCAAAGTCAACCGTGTGCCGCGCCCCAGGCTGGACAAGGTGCATCAGAACAATCAAGGCATCGTAGCCGAGGTCAGCGGATATCCGTACTCAGATGTGATCGAGATCCTTGAACGCGCCAAGGGCGAACTGCCGTTTATCCTCATGCTTGATTCCCTGCAAGACCCGCAGAACTTCGGCACGCTCATCCGCACGGCGGAGGCGCTTGGCGTGCATGGCGTGGTCATTCCATCCGCGCGCTCGGTGGATGTGACGCCTGCTGTGGTCAACGCGTCCTCTGGCGCGAGCGAGCACATGCTCATCGCGCAGGCGAATCTGTCCCAGACGATTGACGCGCTCAAAGATAATGATGTGTGGGTCGTCGGACTGGATCAGGCTGGGGCTGAGATTGAGGCGCACGCAGTGTCACGTCATCTGAAAGGCGCATTGGGACTCGTCGTCGGTTCAGAAGGCGAAGGGTTACATGACCTCGTCCGAAAGAAATGTGACATCGTTTTGAAGCTCCCCATGAAGGGCAAGATCGAATCGCTAAATGCGGCAGTTGCGGGGTCCGTTGCGTTGTATCTTGCGTATCTATCAAGAAAACCCTAAAGGTCTTAAAGACCTTTAGGGTTTGTATCGAACGGAGAAATCATGCCTCAGGCAACCTATCATTTTCCAAAAGGATTTTTATGGGGGACGGCAACGGCCTCGCATCAAGTGGAAGGCAGCAACACAAATAACAATTGGTATGCGTGGGAGGAAGCGGGACACACCGCGCATAAATCGGGTCTGGCCGCCGATTGGTGGGGCGGACGCTGGCGCGAGGACTTTGACCGCGCCGCTGAAACGGGACAGAACGCGCATCGCTTCTCCGTGGAGTGGAGCCGCATTCAGCCGACACCTGATTCATGGGATGAAGACGCCATCGAAAAATATCGCCACATGCTGCGCGGACTGAGGGAACGCAAACTGACAGCTTTGGTTACGCTGCATCATTTTACTGACCCGCTTTGGGTGACTGAGAAAGGTGGATGGGAAAATGATGAGATTGTTTTGTTATTTGAAAAATTCACGCGAAAAGTTGTAGATGCGCTCAAAGAATACAATACTCTCTGGTGTACCATCAACGAGCCGAATATTTATGCATTGAGCGGATACGTTCAAGGCGTATTTCCTCCTGGAAAGCATGACCTAAAATTATCCATGCGTGTATTGGGGAATATGGTGCGTGGTCATGCCGCGGCCTATCGCGCCATCCATGAATTGCAGCCCGAAGCAAGAGTTGGCTATGCTTTGCATTATCGCCCAATGGTGGCGCGCACGAATTGGTTTCCGTTGGATCGTTTGATGCGAAACATCCGTTACAGCGGAGTCAACATGGGGTTTCCGTCTGCCATTTCCACAGGTGTAATGAAATCCCCTATTGGCAATCAAAATATTCCCGAAGCCAAAGGTACGCAGGATTATCTTGGATTAAATTATTACTCCGTGGATACGGTTTGGTTCGATATTAAAAATCCAGGTCAGTTATTTTCAAGTAGTGGCTGCCCTGAAGGCGGAGATATTAGCGAAACAGGTTTTATTGCGAATGTGCCTGAAGGAATTTTCAACTCGATCAAATGGATCCAACGCACGTATCCCAACTTGCCGATCATCATCACTGAAAACGGCGTGGAAGATTCTGACGACCACATGCGTCCGCGTTATATAGCGCAGCACCTTCATCAGGTCTGGCGTGCGGTCAACTTCAACTGGCCTGTGAAGGGATATTTCCACTGGTCACTGGTGGATAACTTTGAATGGGAACGCGGCTGGACCCAACGCTTCGGCCTGTGGGGGCTTGATATTGATACCCAGAAAAGAATCCGCCGTCCGAGTGTGGATTTTTATGCAGAGATCTGCAAAGAGAATGGCATTTCCTCCGAGATGGTGCAGAAGTATTGTCCCGAAGTGTTTGAGAAGATTTTCCCCAGTTAAATATTGTTTCGTCATTGCGAGGAGGCGCTGATCGAGTTTGCTGAGCGAAGCGAAGCAAGCATCGAGACCAAGACGACGAAGCAATCTTATGCATTATTTGGAGATTGCTTCGTCACTTGGTTTCGATATGCCCTTCGGGCTACTCAACCATCGTGGCTCGCAATGACATGTTGGAGGTAATATGGATTTCAAAATACAGCTTACAGGTTTGAATGAATTGTTGTCCATTATCTATGGAAACAAGATGCAGTTAAGTGACCTGCTTAAAGAACTTGGATTTGAAGGCTCGCAAATTGAGCAAATACGCGACGGACATCTTGAGTCTGTTGTTTCCCAGTTTTTGGAAGTGATCCATAAGCGGCTGACCAATGATGCGGGTAAGGATTCCTATTATCAGATCTTGAGCCGCCGTTATGGGCTTGACGGCGAGACTCCGGAACAACTCTCTGCAATCGCTGAAAAACAAAATCACAGCCCTGAATTTTTGCGTCAGTTATTCGAAGAGATCATTCAAAGATGCAAGAGCAAAACATGGCAGACTGAATTAAAGAAAAGCCTGAAACATATTGTTGTCTCTCAACTGGGCAAGATGAACGAACGTCCTACACGTGAGCATGTTGCTGAAAAATTGGGTCGCCTCGAAAATTTACGCGGCGCAGCGGATGTGGCACGACTGGATTATGAAGCCAAACGCGCCGAGATCCTCAAACAGATCCAGGCCGAGTTGGATGCGCTCGATTCTGAATATCTGCCAATTCTTGAATCAGCGGATGAAAATATGGCCACGCTGGAAAATGAGATCAAAACCGACGTGCTGTTATATGGTGAAAGTATTTCAAACGGCAGGTATCGCGCAACCTTTACAAAGGGGCGTGTCTCATGGGATAACGAGGGTCTCGCAAAATACGCGGGGTCCCATCCTGATGTGATCCAATTCCGCAAGCAGGGGCAGCCTATCGTTTCATTACGGATCGTGAGCAAAGATTGAATCTTCCCATTGAATTTATAAAAACCATACAAGACGTTTTCGGAGATAATGGAAAGATGTTTCTTGAAAACCTTCCCAGTCTTATTGAAGAGGTGTCTTCCCGTTGGGGGCTGACGGATGTTCAGCCCGTTCCAAATTTATCTTTTAATTTTGTGGCGTTTGCAACCTCACCCCGCGCTTCGCGCGCCCCTCTACCCTATCGGGCACACGTCCTAAAAGGAGAGGGGAATGTCATTCTCAAAATGGGAGCCGTCAACCCAGAACTTGTCAGCGAGATGGCAGCTCTGAAATATTACAATGGCGATGGCGCGTGTCAATTACTTGAATGTGATGAAGAGCGCGGCTTTTTACTATTGGAAAGACTCAAGCCCGGTATCATGCTCTCCGAGTTGGAAGATGATGATGAACGTACGCACATTGCGGCAGATGTGATGCAAAAGATTTGGCGACCCATGCCTCTGGAGTCGGACAGCTTGCTGTCCGTTACAAATTGGATGAATGAGTGATTGCTCGCAGATAACAAAGTAGGTCACGTCTGAGACGTGACCTACTTTGTTTTACTTCAATAGCTTCACTACATTCCGTCCGCTTGCCGCGCTGACCCCGCCTCCGCCGTGGACTCCGCTTCCGCAGAGATAGAGATAGAGATTATCAATCGGCGTTTTGTGATTTGACCAGCCTGCTTAAGATAACCTCACTCCGATTATTAGGGTGCGAAAACCGAATGGTACAATTAACAAATGTCCTCCGTAAGTATTCCCGCAGAATTCACCTTACATCGTAAGAATTCCTATAACCATACATCCGCCGTCCGCTGGATCATCTCACACGCGCGTCCGTATGGTTGGATCGTGGTGATGCTCGTCGTTGGCGCGATCGGGAACGCTGCGCTCGCAGCCTATGTACCTGAATTGACAGGCGATGCTTTCAACGCGATGGTCAAAGTGCCGCCCGACACATCGGTGTTGCTGCCGCTTGCCATCACACTTGGTATTTCGCAGATCATCCGCGGCGTGCTTCAATTGGGCCGTAACTTTGGCGCGGAATTGATGGCGCAGCGCATGGAACGCGACATTCGTGACGAGCTATATCTTTCTTTGCTCGGCAAAAGCATGACCTTTCACAACCTGCAGCCCGTCGGCGATACGATGGCGCGCGCCACAAACGACGTGCGCGAGGTGAACTTTATGTTCAACCCCGGCGTGAATTTGGTGGTGGGTTCGTTCATGTTCATCCTGATGCTGTTCTTCGCCGCGCCGCGCTATCACCCGTCCCTGCTGATTACACCCACTATCTTCACGATCTTTTATTTCGTTGGGCTGGCGCGCTATCTAAAAACCCTCGCGCCCATCACGGATCAGGTGCGTGCTACTTTCGGTGAAATGAATACCCATCTTTCCGAGTCCTTGGACGGTGTGGAGATCATGAAGGGTGCGGCACAGGAGGGCGCGGAGGTCGACCGCTTTGTTGTAAATGCACGCCGCGTGCGCGATGCCTTTGTCCGCCAGGGTGATATTGAGGGACGCTACATCGCCATGCTTTTGCTGGGCACTGCCTATGCGGGCGGACTCGTCCATGCGCTTTTGCTTTTCCGCGCGGGCATCATCGACCTGGGTTCTGTCATCGCATACTTTGGGCTTTTGCGCCTTTTGGAATTTCCGACCTTCACAGCCACCTGGGCATATTCACAGATCTCCTCGGGACTTTCCAGCGCCCGCCGAGTCCTTGAATTGATCAATCGTGAATCAAACCTGGACCAAAACGCAGCAGGCCAAACATCAGCCATGCGCGGCGAAATTGAGTTTCGCAATGTCTCCTTCAAATATCCCTCGCCCGATGGGAACCCCAAAGGGATGCTTCGCGAAGGGACAGGAGGCGAGGGGGACCCCGTTGTTCAGGATGTTTCCTTCAAGGTAAAGCCCGGACAAACTGTTGCCATTGTCGGGCAGACCGGTGTGGGCAAGACCTCTCTTGTGAAATTAATTAATCGCACCTACGATGTGACCTCAGGGCAGGTATTGATCGACGGCGTGGACGTGCGTGACTGGAATCTAGCCGCCTTGCGCGAACAAATTTCCATCATCGAACAGGATATATTTTTATTCTCGCGCTCCTTAAGTGACAATATCGCATTCGGTAAACCCGGCGCAACCAAAGATGAAATTATCGCCGCATCCATTGCCGCGCAGGCTCATGACTTCATCCTTGAGTTTGATCAAACTTATGGAACCGTTGTGGGTGAACGCGGTGTGACCCTCTCCGGCGGACAACGCCAGCGCATCGCCCTCGCCCGCGCTTTCCTGACCGACCCGCGCATTCTCGTGCTGGATGATTCCACCTCCGCCATTGACTCAGCCACCGAGGATAAAATACAGCGCGCCATATCCAACGCCGCCCGCGGACGCACCACCTTCATCATCACGCACCGCCTTTCGCAGATCCGCTGGGCAGACCTCATCATCGTCTTCCGCAAGGGACGCATCGCCGCCATCGGCACACACGATGAACTGATGAAAACATCCGAAGCATATTCAAGAATTTTCAGAGAATAACAATATTCGCCCTGAGCGGAGTGACGAGTGTAACGAGGAACGCAGTCGAAGGGTAGGTGAAGATGAGAGAAAATTCTCTGGAGCCGTCATCCTTCGACTATGCCGCCTAAAGAACAGGCGGCTCCGCTCAGGACGAAATATAACGAGGATTTATGGGCTTCTTTGCAGGACTAAACGACGAAAAATATGACCGACAGTATACAGACCGTGACCTTACACGGCGTATTGTCGGCTTCTTCAACACACAAGTCAATCGGCTTTTGATCTCTTCGGTCATCATTATCATCCTCGCCTTTATCGGCGCGGCATTGCCAGTGGTTGTCAGCCGCATGGTGGATTTGCTCCGTGAAAAACCATCACCGCAGGCCATTGCATTGGTGGGAGTCACCCTCATGGGAGTTGGAATCGGCCTATGGGGACTGAACTGGGCAAGGCGGAGTCTGATCGTGCGCGCGGTGGGAGATGTGGTGCTCGAGCTGCGCAAACAGGCCTTCCGCGCCGCCGCCGAGCACGACCTCTCTTTCTACGATCAATTCTCCTCGGGCAGAATCGTCTCGCGTATCACCTCCGATACAAATGACTTCGGCCAGCTTGTGGTCATCATCACGGACGTGGTATCGCAAATGATGCAGGCCCTCATTCTCGGAGTGGTGCTTTTTCGCACGGAATGGCGTCTCTCGCTGCTGCTGCTGGCATTCATGCCATTTATTTTTGGCGTAGCCGCGGGCTTCCGCGCACTTGCCCGCATCGTAACCAAACGCGGCATGAAGGCCATGGCAGATGTCAACGCGGCCATCAAGGAAACCATCAGCGGTATTTCCATTGCGAAAAATTTCCGTCAGGAAGAAAGCATCTTCAAATCTTTCGACGAATCAAATCAGCAATCATATCAAGTCAACGTTCGGCGCGGTTTTGTGTTGGCGCTTGTTTTCCCCACGCTGAATGCGCTCTCGGGTATTTTTGTCGGCGTATTGATCTACGCAGGCGGTATGAGCGCCGAACAGGGCCTGGTGACCATCGGCGCCTGGTATCTATTTATCATGAGTCTTGACCAGTTCTTCTTCCCAATCTTAAACCTGACATCATTTTGGGCGCAGATTCAAGGAGGCTTATCCGCCGCTGAACGTGTCTTCGCCTTGATCGATGCCGACCCGAATGTAATTCAAATTGAAAAACAGGATGTACCGCGCCTCAAGGGCGAGATTAAATTTGAAAAATTCGATTTCAGCTATACGGATAAGGAACCGATCCTGCGTAACTTCAACCTGCTCGTACAACCCGGAGAGACTCTGGCCCTTGTCGGTCACACTGGTGCGGGCAAATCATCCATAGCAAAGTTGATCGCGCGTTTTTACGAATTCCAACATGGAAATTTATGCATAGACGGACGCGACATCCGCACGTTTGACCTGGCTCAATATCGCCGCCAGTTGGGTATCGTCTCCCAGGTCCCATTTTTATTTTCAGGCACGGTCATCGACAATATTCGGTACGCTGCCCCGGGCGTCCCTGAAGAGGAAATGCTCAAACTCGCCAAAAAGATCGGCGACGGCGAATGGCTTGAAACTTTACCAGACGGCCTGCACACCGAAGTCGGCGAGCGCGGAAATAGACTCTCGATGGGGCAGCGTCAGCTTGTGGCGTTGATGCGCGTTCTCGTTCAAAACCCCGCCATCTTTATTTTGGACGAAGCCACCGCCAGCATTGACCCGTTCACTGAATGGCAGATCCAGCAGGCTTTGAATCTCATCCTAAAGAACACAACCAGCATTTTGATCGCGCATCGCCTGTCCACGGTCAAAGCGGCCGATAGAATTGTCGTCATGCAAAAAGGCGCCATTATCGAAGAAGGCAGCCACGATGGGTTGTTAAAACAAAATGGGCATTACGCCGAGTTGTACAATACTTATTTCAGGCATCAGAGCCTTTCGTATGTGGAGCAAGTAAAAGAAATGGTGGGCAAATAAAAAAAACGGGCGCATGATCATGCGCCCGTTTTTTGTGCCAATCCTATTTAGCTTACAAGACAGGTCTTGAAGGCGGTTCAAGTAATCTTGCCAATTCCTTTGCTCCCTCGCTGTCTGTCACTGCCAGCACTTCATCACCTTCTTCGAGCGCGGCGGTGCCGCGCGGCAGGGTGATCTGTCCATGCCGGATAATGGCGGCAATCACACATTGATCGGGCAGACCCAGGTCTTTGATCTGTACGCCAACCGCCTTCGCGCCTGGGGGAACTTTTTCCTCCACCACCGAATAATGGCCACGGCGAAGCTTAAGCAAGGTCATCATATCGCCGAGCGACATTTCTTCCTGGATAAGGTGGGCCATTACTTCAGCTTGATTAATGGTCTCATCCACGTGGAAGCCATCATCAAACAACCATGCATTACGCGGATTATTAATACGCGCGATGGTCCGTTTGACATTGAATATGGTGCGCGCCAGATAGCACAAAACCAGGTTGGCGGCATCGTCATTTGTGCAAGCCACCATTACGTTTGCCTTGCTCAAACCGGCCAGCTTCAGCACATTTGGGTCTGTGGCAACGCCTTCATAGATCACTTCAGTAGGGATCTCATGATGAAGAAGTTCTAGCAGTTCACGTCTATGCTCGACCAAACGCACTTGATAGTTTTGATTGATCAACTGAGAAGCGAGTTGGGCGCCGGTCCTTCCGCCGCCAGCTATGAATACAAACATATTAAGCCTCCATTCCTTCCTGTAAGTGCCCACGCAATGCTGTTACACCTTCCAATGTGGCGCTTACGGTAAGAACGTCGCCGCTTTTGAGCTTCGCTCCCGGAGATGGCAATTCTGCGCGGCCCGCACGTGTGAGCGCAGCAACTACTATCCCCCTGCATCCATCCAAAAGATCAGAAATGGCGCTTCCATCCCATTTTGTTGGAATGAACATTTCATATAGTTCAACCTCGCCATTCCCCGCAGAGAATACTGCACGGAAAGACGGATCGATAAGCAATTCCTGCAAACGCTCCGCACCCCAGGCTGTGGAGCTGACGATCTGCAATCCAAATGCCTCAAGCATTTCGCGCATAGCCGGGTCATAATTGCGGACAAGAACCTGTTTAACCTGCGGATAATGCACGCGGACTGTATGGCCAATAACGGCATTCATTGTGTCTGAATTGGTCACAACAGCAATGCCATCGGCTTTGTCCATTCCGGCGCGCTCAAATGTGTCAGCCGCAAGCGCTTCCCCTTCAACCGTGCGTCCGCGAAAATCCGGGTGGAGGCGATTGAAAGATTTCTGGTCGTTATCCACGACCACCACGTGATGCCCATTCTTGAATAATCGGAAGGAGAGTTCTGCTCCGACTCTTCCGCAGCCTACAACAATAAAATTCATATTAATAACTCCTTAGTGTCCGCCATCTTCTTCATGCACGTGATAAGGCACATTTGTGATCACAATGCCATGTTGATTTTTAAGCTGTTCACGCAGAATATTTGCGGTATTCGTGTGCAGCGCGCCACTCAGGCGGTTTTCCGAAACGAATTCAGGTACTACAATCGTGATCGTTTCGCCCGGCTGACGTTTGGCCGCAATCTCAGAAATATATCCCAATATCGGTTCAATGAAGAGACGATAAGGTGAATCCAGCAAAACCATTCGCACACCATCACCCCAGGTTTCCCACTTTGCGCGGACTTTTTCAGCATCTGCCGGTTCGATCACCACATGTACAGCTGTCACATCGTCTGACAACATGCGTGCATAACGAAGCGCTGCGAGCGTCCCCTGGTGTACGCCGCTGACCGGCATGATCACGCGATGACGCGTGGTATGAGGTGGAATCACGCCAAAATTATCAAGGGAAAGTTTTTTGGCAAGATTATTGTAATGGCGGTGGATCAACCAGAGGGTCGCAACCAGAATGGGAATAAGCACCAATACAACATATGCGCCATCGTGGAATTTTGTCACTGCAAAGACCAGCATGACGATCGCGGTACAGAGCGCACCAAAGCCATTTGTAACCATTTTCAACTTCCAAAGGGGATCAAATCTAAGAATTGAGCCGCGTTCCTTGATTTCCTGGCTGGGTTTAAGATGACCACTTTTCCACCAGCGTAATGCCATGCCAAACTGAGAGAAAGTAAATGAAAGGAACACACCGATCGCATATAACGGAATGAGACGCGTGACGCTGGCCTGGAAGATCACGATCAATATGGCAGCGATAACCGCCAGAGCAACAATCCCGCGCGAGTATACCAGGCGGCTCCCACGATAGGTCAGTTGACGCGGCAAAAATCCATCCTTTGCCATGAGGGCGCTTAAACGGGGAAAACCAGCAAAAGCTGTGTTGGCAGCGAGCAACAAAATAACCGTGGTTGCCATGATTACAGCGATATAAAAGAAACCCTGTCCGTTAAATACCGTACGCACCAATTGAGAAATGACTGTTTCAAATTCAGACGGCACAGCGTCAATTTGAACCGTAAGAAAGGATATTCCCAAAAACAAACTTGCCAAAATAACGGCCATCCAGATCAATGTGATACCTGCATTTTTACTGCGTGGTTCTTTGAATGCAGTAATCCCATTGGAGATCGCCTCGATTCCTGTCAAAGCCGCCGTACCGCTGGAAAACGCGTGCAAGATCAAAAACGGCGTTACCACTGCCAGCGCGCCATGTATCTCAACAAGCTCGGGTGGATCGATCACAGCGCCGAGAGACCCGCTAAGATACTTTATCACCCCTATTCCTACAGTAAGGAACATGACGATAATAAAGAAAAAACTGGGAATGGCGATCGCAGCGCCAGATTCCTTCACACCGCGTAAATTGACCACGGTAACAAACATCACAGCCATTACTGCAATATATACACGATATTCATAAACCTGTGGAAAAGCCGAGACGATCTGCGCCACACCGGAAGATATGGATACTGAAACAGTCAGGATGTAATCCATTAATAGTGAAGAGGCTGCAATCAATGCCGACAACTCGCTAATGTTGTCACGCGCTACAATATAAGCGCCTCCGCCGTCAGGATATGCATGAATGATCTGCTCGTAGGAAATGGAGACAATCGCAAGTAAAAGGACAATCGCAATGGAAATCGGGACTACGTAACCAAATGCCTGAGTGCCTGCTACTGCTAAAATCACCAGGATTTCCTGGGTGGCATAAGCGTTGGACGAAAGAGCATCAGAAGCGAAGACGGCAAGGCCAACCCTTTTACCGATCGTCTCGTGCGCAGCATCTGCTGTGGATAATGGCCGCCCAATCAGCCAGGAGCTCAGGCTTTTTTGGGGCTTATAATCCGTGGTACGTTCAATTATGGATGTTTGTGTTTGTGAATTATTATCGTGATTTGTCATAAAAACCAGTTATGGGCAAAATACATACCCTCCGCCTGTTGCAAGGGCAAGGCGTGATTATAGTACAAATCCATTTTTATGTGGATTTGGATTCTTTCGGTTGTGTAAGGGGGATCTGCAAATAAAATGTACTGCCCTTGCCCACCACACTCTCCACCCACACGCGGCCGCCATGATTGGTTGCGATGGAGTGAACGATGGCAAGCCCCAGGCCGGAGCCGGGCTGGGCGCGCGCTTCACGTTGTTTGCCGCGATAGAACTTCTCGAACAGGCGCGGCAGATCTTCCGGCGAGATGCCAAGACCGGAATCTTCAATTGCAAAAATTAAATAACCGGGCTGCGAAAGAGTACGGATCACCACGCGCCCGCCATCAGACGTGTACTTGATCGCATTCTCCACGAGGTTATAGACCGCTTGATGCAAAAGAGCCTCGTCTGCTTCCACCGCATGGGGCATATCTTTGGGAAGTTCCACACTTAGATCAATATTCTTGTGCGCCGCTTGCAATTGCAAGGCACTGGTCGCTCGCTCGATAATATCCAGCACGGTCACATGTTCAACTTGAAGGCCGACACCGATCTCGATTCGACCCAGGTCCAATAAATTGTTCACCAGGCGGGACATATTCTCCACACCGGAGATGATCTTCCTGACATACCCTTGCTGCTGCTCATTCAACTCACCGACCATCTCAAGCATGGTGGCATAACCGCGCATAAGAGTCAGCGGGGACCGCAGGTCGTGACTCACCGTAGCCACGAATTCTGATTTCATCGTATCCAATTCTTTGAAATGAGTCACATCCCGCATGATACATACGCGCCCGATCTGTCGTCCTTCCACCATTACCGAAGAGGCCGTGGCAAGATAGGTGCGCTTATCTGCCAGCACGATCTCCGTGGATTGATTTTCAGTGGTGGTGCTTTGCAGCAATGCCAGCAAAGATCTGATTTTTATAACCTTCTCGGTTTTCATGCCAATGTCAGTATTCTTCTTTTCGTTTTGACCCAAGGCTATCGCAGCTGCGCGATTGGTCAGCAATAGGCGGTTCCGATGATCGGTGACCAGCACCGGGTCCGGCGTGGAGTTGAGAATGGCCTCCAATTGCCGGCGTGAGGCTTCCACATTGAGGAACAAGTGCGCGTTTGCAACTGCCAATGCAGCCTGACCCGTCAACGTAGTCACAAAGCGAATATCCGCGTCAGAGAACATGCGCGGCTGTTCAAACCCTGCCCACACCACACCGAAATAACGATTCTCATGCCGCAATCCCACGGCCAGTAATGCCAATGGCTGCGGCAGGGATGGATCAAGATCCAATTCGCGTGAACGGGTGAGATTCGGTAAAACGATCTTTTCCTGGTTCTGCGCCAACGCAAGGATCTGATCATCGAGGTGGGCATATATATCGTGTTTGGCGCCCACTGCAAAACGTGAGGGTAATTCCACAAAAGTATCCGGCAAAATACTGGGCGCGAGCACTACGCTGACCGAATTGGCGCCTGTTGCAAGAATTGCATCCAGCACCGGCTTGACCGCATCCTGCATTTCCAAACTCGAAGCCACACCCTGACTCACACGCAAGAGACTGTTGAGCTCTTCAAGGCGCGCCTGCAAACTGAAACGCATTTGTTCAAAAGCCTGGCGCAATTGACCGACCTCATCCGCGCCTTCCATTTGTTGAAGTGGATGATCAAAGTTGCCCTGTGCGATACGTTTGGCTTCGACAGCGAGACCCTGCAAAGAACCGGTCACCACGCGCAAACCCACCCGCAAAGAAATCATTGCCACCAATGCGAGGACAATGATCATTAACGAAAGCGGCGCGGCAATGTTCAATGCGAGCTGCTGTGCCTGTTGAGCAGGGACGGTCAACACAACCGCCCATGGACGGCCGATCACCGGCTGGTAATAAACCAATTGCCGCGTGCCATCTGTTGCAGTGTCATCATAGAAAAGCGGTTCCGGCCCGCGCCGGCCGTCATATGTGGTTACAAGTTGGGTTGTATCCGAATGGTAGATGATACGGCCGTCCTCATCCAATAAAAAGCCGGTGCCGCCAAGGTTTTTCATATTGTTGATACTTTCAACCAACGGCAGGGTAAGCGGATTCGTTTCAAGCGTGGTACGTCCGATCAATACACGCTGTACCTGACCGGAAGCATCAAAAATACCCACAAGAAATGACACGCGGGCAGACTCAGTTACCGATAAAGGCGGGATGGAATATATTTGTGTAAGCACACCGCTTGAGGCCAGAGTCAACCCGGTTTGTTCAGATGGATGCAATTTAAAATCCGCGCTTGCATCCGCAGGATAACCCGCCAGCAGATCCTGGGTACGGGCATCCAACACAAAAAATTGATCAAAATAAGGCACAGCCTGGATGCGCAGCCCAATTATGGATGTCAATTCATTGCCTGTGGCGTCCAGGAGGCGCGGTTCAGCAGCCAACTGCACAGCCAGGTTCTGGCCCGTCTCAAGGAAGAAAGGCACACTCTGCGCAGCGGATTCACCTGCGCTGGAAAGACGGTCTGCCAGCATTCCGCGCGCGGCACGGCCGGCCACCACCCAATCGCCGACCAGCAAAGTTAATAGTAAAAGAGAGGTAAATGTGCCCGCCGCAAAGAGAAAGCGCGCCTCAAGGCTCTTCTCACCCGGTGATGGCTGCAAAGGTTGTTTACCGCCCCACACAGCGGGGAATGACATGGAAATGATCTGAGCTACAATGCCAGCCGCCAGCATTTCACCGCCAAAAGCAAGCGTTACAACGACGGCGTTGCTTAATGCAAAATCCAAACGTGCTGTTGCAGGCGCAGAGATGTCAACACCCCATTGCGTGAACAACGCGCTGATCACATAGAACAATAAATGGAATGGGATCAGCAGTATCGCGCCTACCAATGGCTGGCGCAACAATTTATAGGATGTCGTACGATATCTCTGGCGTGTATTGATGGAAAACCACATGCCCATGAAGGCAAGTTCAAGCACCGAAAAAAGTGAGTATGTATCCCACGTGCCGCGTAAAAGTCCGGCGATCGCTCCAAGCACAGCCGCGCCCAACGGCCCCAACACACCGCCGCCCAACAGCCAGGGAATGGCGGAAAAAATCATCAGCGCAGAACCAGGCGCATTGGCCGGCACACCGGGTGGAGGCCGGGTTGAAGCGGAGGAAAGTCTTAATCCAATAAATAAGTTGGCCAATACAACCAGGATAATAAATGCAATAAAAAATCCCCACTCGCGCCCCTTCCACGCGGGCTGATAAATACGCCAACGAAACAGCGCATACACAAGCACGCTCAACAGGAGCGCCCACACAACCCAGCCTTCAATCGTGGGTAGTGCCAGAAAAGCAACACCTGTAAAAAGTGCAAAAATAAAATCCATCTTCTTAATTATAGCCCGAAATAGAAGAAACCCAACTCATAATTGGGAGTATGTGCCGCGATATTTTTCCGGCAGCAGGTCCGCCAACGCCTGCATGATCTGATGTGTACCTTGAGTCACCGTTTCATGCCGATCCTTCGACACGCTCAGGACACCGCCCGATTCCTGCTCATCCAGCTTGAACATTTCCCCCACTTTGACATGCACACTCGCGCGTCGAAATCTTTTCATATGACCATATACATTTTCGTTTTCAGTGCCGGTGATGGCAATCGGTAAAACCGCCGCGCCCGATTTATACGCAAGAAAAGCTGCGCCATCCGTGCCTTCTTCCAACGCGCCGGTGAGGGAATATCTTCCCTCGGGCGCAATCACAACAATACGACCCTCCGCGAAACCTTTCAGGGCTGCCCGCAGGGCGCGTGTATCAGCCCTACCACGATGCAGCCAGATAACCCCATACCAATCCATTAATTTTCCAAGAACGGGAACATCATATAATTCGATCTTGCCAAGCGCATCGGGAGGAAATGGCAGCGCCGAGATCAGCGCGGGAACATCTGCATCGCCAATATGATTGATGACCACCAGCATAGGGCCTGTGCGCGGAAATTTTTCCATCCCCTCGGATGTAACCTTCAGACAAATTTTTGCAACAAGTTTCATCAGACCATGTGAAAAAGCGCGAAAAGCAACGCGTGAGCGGGTCATCTTTGGCAGGCGCACCAACTCAGGCCGCCATATTTCGCTTACAGGTTTGGGGAGAGGATCAGTCATGGATAATCATAGTAATGTAATTGTGAATTGTCCTGTGATGACACCCGCGCCGCACGCGCACGCGCGGTGAGCAATCCTTCGTAAGTATAAGGCTGCTTCGTCGGGAAAAGCACCCTTCTCGCAACGACATGATCTTTATGTGACAATCGCCTGGCCTGCATAGACGCCGTGATATTCCCCAGGCAAAAGCCCGGCAATATAACGCATGACGAGATCGGCATTTTTCTGGCGTGCTTCCCTGCGTTCCGCGCCTTTTTGTGTCATGGGAGGAAAGATGATGGGCTTGCCAATACGCATTTCAAGCTGGGGTTTTTCACCGCGTTGTGCACGCTGCCAGAAATCATCGGTGGTGCCGACCAGGCCAACAGGAATAACAGGAACCTGCGCATGTTCAATAATGTAACCAACTCCCGGCATGGCACGTTTCATGGCTGGTTCATGTGAACGCCCGCCCTCGGGGGCGATGACCAAAGGGCGGCCCAGTTTCAAGATCGCTAAAATCTTGTCGAGCAGCACACGGTCATAATCGCCGCGATGGACGGGGATGACACCATACATCGAAAGGAGTGTGCCGATTCCTTTTTTCTCGAAGACATCTGCCGCGCCGATGACTTCAGATTCTTCAGGCCAGAAACACACTACAAGCGGCGGGTCAAAGATGGAAATATGATTCATGGCGATGACATAAGGCTTGCCAAGAGGAACATTCTCTTTTCCCGCAACTTTTACGCGCCCCATGATGCGAAATATCATGCCAATGCCAAACCGCAAGTAGATGCGATTTAGTTGTATATGAAACGGAACACGATAAGGTTTCATCTTATTTACATAATTTCAATACATCATCAAAGACTTGATCAGCATCGATTTTATCCGAGTCAATGATGACAGCATCTTCAGCGGGGCGTAACGGCGCAACG
>JBBSCM010000062.1:0-16356 GCA_038250295.1 Anaerolineales bacterium
CGCGGGTCTTTTACTAAAAACACAAGAATGCCGATCATGACAATTGAAAGCACAATTGAAATTGAAAACGTGGGGATGAAGCCGGCAGAGTCCACGATCCAGCCGCCGAGCAGGGGAGCGATGATCGTAGCGGGCGCGGTCAGTGTTTGTGAGAGGCCAATGTAAAGCGGACGTTCCGCTTCTGTGCCGAAGTCCACCGTCATCGTCATGCCGATAGTCCAAATGGAAACATTCGCTATGCCGGCAAGCAGAAAGATCGGATAAAACCATGCGATGGATGACGCAAACCATGCAAAGGTGGCGCTTAGCAATGCGGCAGCTGCTCCGATGATCAACATGGAACGGTGTCCCCATTTATCACCAAGCCAGCCCATGCCTGCATTTGCGATGGTCTGCGCGACAGTCAACGTGGCTGTCAGGAAACCTGCAGTGATCGCATCCATGTTGAATTCACGCAGGGCATAAATGATGTAGAACGAGAATCCCATGGTTGCAAATTGCGAAAGAAAACGCGCCGAGAGAAACCATCTGAAGTTTTTATCTTTGCCGAGAATTCTTTTTGAATCATCCCAGAAATGAGTTTTTTCTTCAGGGATGAATTTTTCAATGTCTTCAGGTTCACGCGTCAGCGCGAGGGCAAACCAGGATAGGGTAAAGAAAAAGCTTGCCAGGAGGAAACAGGTTGCAAAGTCCAGAGGCGAATCGAAATAATCCAACAGATAGCCGGCGGCCACAGCCGATCCGCTGATAAAGAGATTTGCTATGCCTGCCTGAAATCCAAAGAAAGTTCCGCGTGATTCAGGCGGGATGATCTTTGAGATCATGCTTGTCCACGGGTTGGCAGTGAAGCCTCCTCCGAGTCCCTGCCAGGTGAGCAAAATGAATGTAATGATCAGTCCGGCCTGTAAACCAATGGTGGGAAGCAATAAGGCTACGATGGCGAATCCAAGAAATGGGACTCGTTCATGAATGGTCGTCAGGATAACTGTGCGTTTGTAACTTCGCAATCGTGAAACACGGCTGGCTGTGAATAGCTGCGGCAGTTGCCAGCCGACCGAGTGAATGGCGGGCACCAACCCGATCAATAAAGCTGATGTTGTCATCGAGGCGACAAAGAGGGGCAGGATGGTTCCAAAGGACGCAAAGCCAAGCGCCATTCCAAAAAGGCCGCCATCCCAAAAGCCGACGGTGATATTGTGTTTCAGGTTTTCACGAATGTTCTTTTCAAGTGTGGTGAAGGGGAGCATGTTTTGATTTTACCATTCAGGAATTTGGGTCTTGACAGAAATTTGCTTTCGCGTAAAATAAAAACGAACGTTCGTTCATTTTTTCGTGAAGAGGAAATTATGCCAATAAAAGAGAAGGAAAACCCAACGAAAGGCGAGACCACCCGTCTCGCCATTGAAGACGCAGCCGTGGAATTGTTCATGGCGCACGGCTACCATGCTGCATCCATGCGCCAGATCGCGGAACACGCGGGTCTCGCGCTGGGCGGGATTTACAATCACTTTTCAAGCAAGGATGAGATATTTGAAGCCATCATCATTGATAAGCACCCTTATAAAAAGATACTGCCAGCCATCCTCGCGGCGGAAGGGAAAACGGTGGAGGATTTCTTACGAAGTGCCATGAAGATCACGCTGACCGAGCTTGGCACAGACCCCTTGTTTATCAAATTGATGTTTATTGAGATTGTTGAGTTCAATGGAAAGCATGGGGCGATCATGTTACGTGAGATTGCTCCAAAAGTATTGCCTGTTTTCGAGCGTTTGGTGAAATCGCGAAAAGGGTTGCGAGTGACGAATCCTGCCATGCTGATGCGTTCCTTATTTGGCATGGTCATTTCCTATTACGTTACTGAAATGGTTATTTCCAATTCGGTGATTAGCAAACTCATGCCTAAGAACTCCATGGATGTGTATGTGGATATTTTCCTGCACGGCATTCTAAAACCAGAGACCTAGTCAAAGGACGCTTTATGTTCAATTCCCGTATTTCCGCCATTATCCGCAAGGAGTTTGTCCAACTCTTCCGTGACCCGCGTACTCTGGGGATTGCAGTCGTTATTCCCATCGTGCAATTATTTCTGTTGGGATATGCCGCCACGTCCGACGTGCGCAACATTTCCCTGGCAGTTTGGGACCAAAGCAAAACGCCCGAGTCGCGCCAGTTGTTGGATGCCTTCCGTGCCGCCGATTATTTCACCATTGATTATTTTGTCAACTCAACGGATGAATATCAAAAGCTGATCGAATCAGGCGATGCGCGCGTAGCCCTTGTCATCCCTGTGGACTATGATCGCCGCGTTCTGGATGGGGATGCGCAGGTCCTAATGGTTCTGGATGGCTCAGATGCAAGCATCGGTTCCACTGCGCTTTCCACAGCGCGTTTGGTTGGGCAATCCTATGGCACGAAGATTCTGAGTCAGCAGGCTGCTCTGAGTGGTCGCGCTGCGCCAACACCGCCCGTTGAGGTACGCACACAGGTTTGGTACAACCCGGACCTCAACTCTGCTTATTTCATGATCCCCGGTGTGATCGGTATGATCCTGTCTTTCATCACCACTATTCTCACTGCCACAGCCATTGTCCGTGAACGGGAGCGCGGCACCATTGAACAACTCATTGTCACCCCCATCCGTTCATGGGAACTGGTGTTGGGTAAATTATTGCCTTACGTAATTCTTGCCTTCGTTGAAACATTCGAGATCCTCATCATCGGCCATTACTGGTTTGGCGTACCGATTCGAGGCAGCCTCTTCTTGATCATTATCTCTTCGGGAGTTTTTCTGATGTCCAGTTTGGGTATCGGACTGCTGGCTTCGAGCGTAGCCAATACACAGCAGGAAGCCATGCTCACCGTGATGATGTACAACCTGCCGAGCATCTTTCTTTCAGGTTTTTTCTTTCCGCTTGAAGCCATGCCAGATTTTTTAAGGATTGTGTCTTATGCGATTCCGCTCCGTTATTATCTTGTTGTAATTCGTTCCCTGTTATTAAAAGGGGTCGGGTTTGAAGCCATTCAAAGTGAGATCATGGCGCTTACCGTTTTTGGCATTGTTATCATGGGCGCCGCCGCGTTGCGCTTTAGAAAACGTTTGGATTAATTTATTCCTCTATTTTAAGGAGATACAAAATGCAGTACAAACTTCCTCCCCTTCCTGTTCGAATCGCAATTGCCGTCGTTGTGCTTGGCACGCTCGCGTATTTCGGACTTCGTTCCCTCAATCAGGATGCAAATGGCGTTCTCACAGCTTCCGGTTCCATCGAAGGGACAATTGTGAATGTTGCGCCTGAGATGTCCGGCAAGGTGTCAGAAGTGCTTGTAGATGAAGGCCAGGCCGTGACGAAGGACCAGGCGCTTCTTTCCCTCGACCCAAGCCTGCTGGCTGCCCAAAAGGCAGTTGCTTCCGCTCAAGTAGATTCTGCCATGGCAGGCGTACTCAGCGCCCAAAACGCGCTGGCGACAGCCATGTCTCAATATCAAATCATTTTGGAAGCCGCTCTCGTTCAAGATAAGAGCACACGGCTGCAGGACTGGTTCTCAGACCCGGATGAATTCGAACAGCCAGGCTGGTATTACACTCGCGTTGAACAAATTCAGGCCGCCCAAAGACAGGTTGAATCTGCCCAGACTGCCGTAGAAGATGTTGAAGCAAACCTGAAAGCGCTCACCCAGTCATTACCGCAAAAGGAATTTCTAGATGCCGAGCAGCGCCTCCTGGATGCGCGCCTCGCTTATTTGATTGCCCAGGATGTAAACTATCGCGCCCAGAATTCAGCCACTGCCGATGTTCCCAATGGACTTTTCAACCGTACTCACTGCGGCACCAATCAAGGTTATTTTGTAGAGAATGCGAAGCTGACGAACGAAATTTATAAGTGTTCACGCGACCCACAGCTTGGTGAGGCAGGCAGCACGCTCTATCACGATGCATATGATGAATTGCGGGATGCACAGAATACATACAACGATCTGTTGAAGAATCAGTCAGGGGATGAGATTCTCCAGGCGCGCGCGGATGTATCGGTTGCGCAGGAGCGTTATTACTCCGCATTGGACTTATTACGCAGTCTGCAAACGGGTGAGCAATCTTCAAATGTAATGGCTGCGCAGGGGAGTGTCGATCAGGCTCAGGCAGCCGTGGATCAGGCCCAAAAGGCTGTTGAGCAAGCCCAGGCTAACCTTGACCTCATTGATACGCAAGTTGCGAAATTGAATGTTTACGCGCCTATAAACGGTGTCATCCTTATTCGAAGTGTCGAACCCGGCGAATATGTCCAGCCGGGCGCCACTGCCCTTACCCTAGCCGACCTTACAGACTTAACCATCACTGTCTACGTACCTGAAGATCGTTACGGAGAAGTCAGCCTCGGTCAATCTGCTGAAGTCCGCGTGGATTCCTTCCCCGACCTGACCTTCACTGCCACTGTTGTCCATATTGCCGACCAGGCTGAATTCACGCCGCGCAATGTCCAAACCGTGGAAGGACGCAGCTCCACTTTCTATGCAATCAAGTTGAATGTTTCAGACCCTGAAGGTAAATTAAAGATCGGTATGCCAGCAGATGTGGCTTTTAAATAGTTTTTAGTTTCGTAGTTGGATAGTTTTCTCTATGGTAGTGGTTGAATGGCTCCGCGTGGTTTTCACGGAGCACATCGAGACCAACAGGTCAAGGGCAAATTTTTTATGAATGATTATCTGGTTCAGGCAAATGGATTAAAAAAATATTTCGGCAATGTCCATGCCGTGGATGGCGTTGACCTGAACATAAAATCAGGCGAGATCTACGGACTCGTCGGTTCTGATGGCGCAGGAAAAACCACCACCATACGTTTGCTGGTGGGTGCATTGCGACCGGATCAAGGTGATATCACTATCTGCGGCTATGATCTGCATAAACAAGTGGAATTAGCACGATCAACAATCGGTTATCTCTCGCAAAGATTTTCCATGTACGAAGACTTAACTGTCTTGGAAAATATCCGTTTCTTCGCCGAAATACGCGGACTCTCGTCTACTGAATGGCTGCCGCGTTCCATGGAGATTCTCGAATTCGTGGGCCTCGATAAATTTATTGACCGCCGCGCCGGTCAGCTCTCCGGTGGTATGAAGCAAAAACTTGGTCTTGCTTCCGCGTTGGTCACACGCCCGCGCTTGTTGTTACTTGATGAACCCACCACTGGTGTTGACCCGGTCACGCGCCAGGATTTTTGGCAGTTAGTCATCAAACTCGTCTCGCAGCCGATAGCACATAATACGGAAAACGCAAAACGCAACACGCAACAAGAAGGAGTTTCCGTCATCATCTCCACACCTTATATGGATGAAGCCTCGCGCTGCCATCGGATTGGATTCATGAAGGCAGGAAAGATCATCACCGAAGGTACGCCATCTAATTTGCGCGCGCAACTCGCGGGCCGCATTCTTGAATTGCGCGGTACTCCATTGCAGATTTTGCGACATACGGCGCATGCCGATAAGGATGTTGAAGATGTGGCTGCGTTTGGCGACAAGCTACACGTCCGGGTTCGCGCGGATAAAGCTGAACTCATCATGAAACGTTTGCCGGAGGAGATCAGATCCGCGGGCGGAGTGCTTACAGAATTGCGCGCCATCCCTTCCACGCTGGAAGATGTCTTTATTGCTTTATCGGAGTCGGATCATGACTGAGCCAGTTATCACTGTGGAAAATCTCACGCGCCGCTTTGGCGATTTTGTCGCCGTCGATCATATTAACTTTGAGGTGAATGCAGGCGAGGTGATCGGTTACCTTGGCCCGAATGGTTCCGGGAAGACAACCACGATCCGCATGCTGCTGGGTCTGCTTGAACCAACCGAAGGCCGGGCAACCGTTTTGGGATTCGATGCTTTCAGGCAAACTGAAGAAGTACGCAAACGCGTCGGATATATGTCGCAAAAATTTGCGATCTATGATGATCTGACCGTGCGCGAAAACCTGACTTTTTACGGCGGCGTATATGGGATTACCGACAAAGCGCGCATCCAACATACCGTTGAACTGGTCGGCCTCAAGGGGCATGAATCCACGCTGACAAAGTCTCTTTCCACAGGCTGGCGGCAAAGGCTTTCGCTTGGTATTGCCCTTGTGCATGAACCGAAATTATTATTCCTTGATGAACCCACCTCAGGTGTTGACCCAACTGCCCGCCGCGCTTTCTGGGATCTGATCTATGAACTGGCGGCAGGCGGCGTGACCATTCTAGTCACCACGCATTATATGGATGAAGCCGAATATTGTGAAAGAGTAGGCGTGATGCGTGACGGCAAATTACTGGCCATGGATACGCCGACGAATTTGAAGAAATCCATTATCAAAGGCGATGTTTGGGAAGTGTACGCGCATCCGCTGGAGCACGGCGTGGATATTCTCTCAGGCTTGCAAGGCGTGGACCGTGTCGGGTTGGCGGGCGATCATTTAAGGGTGATCAGCTCCGGGGTCCAGAAAGAGGCGATGCAAAAATTGTTGAACAGGGAAAAGATCCAGGTGGACAAAATCGAAAGAGGCGAGCCAACTCTGGAGGATGTCTTCCTCGCATTGGCTCGGTAAACCCGTACCGCGACATTTATGTTGCCGACGCAACGGCAATGCGACATAAATGTCGCGGTACATTTTTTACTGCTCAGGGGTGACGATGGCCATGATGAGATAGGCAATGATGATGCCAGGGCCGGCAAGGAAAAATCCAAGCACGAACAACAGACGCATAACAGTTGGGTCGAGATTGAGGTAATCTGCGAGACCTGCGCATACACCCGCGATCATGCGGTTGGATTTGCTTCGGGTAAGGGCTTTATAGTCGCTCATTTTTACTCCTTTCGTTTACTCTGGAGTCGGACAGCTTGCTGTCTGAAGTTCTCCAAGATTTGTCTATTTGTTTTACGCAGACAAACGAAAAGAGTTGCAGACTTTATTTATGTTTCCTGCCCTCGAAATAATTCGCACTCGCAGCATAAAGCAGAAACAACCCAATCAAAATAAAGAATACGGCTTGCAATCCCAGAAAGCGATATTGAATGAGTCCGAAGCCTGTGAAGAGCACTCCAACCAGCCCGTAAAATATCGCATTGCGAGTATATGCTGAACCGACACGTTTGGATTGGAACAGGTTGCGTGCCGCGAGTTGTTCTATTTGATGGACTTCATCTTCATGGCGGGACTTGCAGGCGAGCACATCGTCCATGACAGCGGCGCACTCGCTGCATAGTCCGCGCTGACAGTACTTGCAGATTCCAATTGCAGGGGATGTGGGGTGGTAGAAACAGTTCATGGTTTCCTCGCTTATATCGTTTCAGCGTTTAAATGTTGATCACAGGATGTCTCAAGACTGTCTTCATTTTATCAGGCGCGGCTTTACGCGGATCACTGATATAGATTTCATGGTGTTTGCCATTGGGCCCGACATTATCGCGAAGCCCATTCTCGGCCATGAATTCTTTCATGCGATCCACTGTCGCGGGTTCAATGGCATATGGTCCGATGTGCATAACCTGCGCGCACAATCCTTCTTCAAAATTTGCGAGACGTAATTTGGATAGCATTTCACTGTCACCTTTCTTCTTGCGGACTCCATCCCGGGCTTCCTCGAACAATTCGTTTGTAATAACTTCAGGTTTCATGATCATCAACGTATAAAACCAGTTGTCTTTAACAGTGATGTCAAAGAATCCATCTTCCACCCACCACAAGCCTTCGAGCGCCATGACGGGATAATCAACGGCATTCGTCTTGCGCTTCTTCAACATGAATTTCAATGTATAGCACAGACTATACAAGGCTTGTGTGGCCTCGGCAAAAGTGGGTGATTTGCCCGGCTCAGAACCTTTTTCAATGGCGCCATCGATCATGATAAATTGCAGGTTGGGCACTTGCACGACCTCGATCTTCTTTGCAGAAGGCTGATACAAATTTTTGAATTGTTTTTTCAAGTCAAGAATTTTCATTGGGTCTCCTTTTCATCCTTCATCCTTTATCTTTCATCCTTTTCGAATCACATGCCTCCCGTATTTTTCCTGAAGTTGATCCACCACTTCCTGCAGCTTGCGGGATTTTTCGGTTCCGACGTCCCACAGGCTGAGCTGCCGTACGGGGGCGCCGATTCCGCTGACGCCGACTCCGATGAGTCTCACGGCTTGATTCGGCTTGCGGACGGTTTTCATTAGCTTGACTGCTGTACGGAAAATTTCATCTTCGTTATCGGTGGAGGTGGGTAATGTCACCTGCCGTGATAACGTGGTGAAATCAGACCAGCGTATTTTCAACTTGACAGTTTTTCCTGCGAGATCATTTTTTCTTAATTGACGCGCCACTTCCGAAGATTGTTCGCGCAAGGTTTTTTCGAGAGTCTTTTCATCACGCACATCCACATTAAAGGTGGTTTCCTGGCTGATGGATTTTGTCTCGGATTCGGTGGCGATGGGGCGGTTATCTATTCCCTGCGCGTGCCGCCAGAGGTCGCGTCCATTTTCACCGAAGAGGCGGGTCATTTCGTTTTCGGGCCAGCGTGCAATGTCGCCGATGGTGTGGATGCCAAGCTCGGTTAACCGCGCAAAGGTTTTTGGTCCAACGCCCCAGAGCATATCCGCTGGGAGGGGGTCCAGGAATTTAGCTTCTTCTCCTAATGGAACGACGGTTAATCCAAAGGGAGGGCCGATATATTTCTGTTCATCCCGCAGTTCAACTGCGGGATGAACACGATTTAGGGAGGATTTCTTGCCAACTTCCGTTGCGATCTTTGCCACGAGTTTGTTGGATGCAATTCCGATCGAGCTGGGTAAATGCAATTCGTTTTTGATGCCAGTTTGCAGGTCGAGTGCGAGGCGTGCCGGGGGTTGGGCAATGTCTGAGATGTCGAGAAATGCTTCATCGATGGAAATCTGTTCAACCAGAGGAGTCAAATCCCGTAATTTGCTCATCACCTTTTCCGAGTATTCACCGTAAAGTTTATGCCGCCCGGAAACGATGATGAGGTTCCGGCACAATTGCAGTGCGCGGGACATGGGCATGGCGCTTCGCACACCAACTGCCCGCGCGGCATACGAACAGGATGCAACCACGCCGCGTTCATTTGGTTTACCGCCCACTGCGAATGCTTTGCCGCGTAGTTCGGGGTTTTGCGTTTCTTCCACCGAACAGTAGAACGCATCAAGATCTAAATGCAGAATGGTGCGAGGCATATCTGTAATTATAGCGGTAAAGGTTCTTCCAGATAAACCAAAAGGCGGACTTTTTTACAGGATAAAACTCTGTGGGTCTATCTGGATATAGGAAAAAAAGGTCATGAAATTGACCCGTTAACATATTGAACAATCTCTTAAGAAAAGTTATACTAGGAAGGGCGTATAGTCAAAAGGAACTTTGTGGTTTATTTGACGTCATTATTAAGCATTTGCTTTGTATGGAGGAAGATATGAAATATATATTGAAATTTGGAACGGCACTGCTCCTGGTCGCTTTGGTATTATCGCTCCTGCCATCGGCCACAAATTCTGCGCAAGCCGCTACATGTAATTTGGCGCAGTTCATCGCCGACGTGACCGTACCCGATGGCACGAATTTTGCGCCCGGAACGGCATTCAAGAAAACATGGCGCTTGAAGAATATTGGCACTTGTTCATGGGCCAGCACCGATGTTTCCTTGGTCTATGATAGCGGACAGAACATGGGTACGGCCACTTCATATGCCTTGCCAACCACAGTGGCCCCGGGTCAAACCGTGGATATCACCGTGGACATGACCGCACCCAGCGCGGCTGGTCATTACTTTGGCTACTATAAATTTAAGAGCACATCTGGTGGTGTGTTTGGCATTGGCTCAACCGCAAATAAAACTTTTTGGGTTGAGATCAATGTCACTTCATCATCCGGCACAGGTTATGACTTTACCGCCAACGCCGCTTCGGCTGCATGGTCTACTGGTGCGGGCGCATCGACCTTCCCCGGCACAGATGGAAGCGCGAACGGGTTTGCACTTAAACTGGACAAACCCAAATTTGAAAACGGAATTGAATCCGCGCAAGCTGGCTTGCTCTTTGCTCCCAATAATGTAAATAATGGCTATATTCAAGCAAGCTATCCTGCTTTTAAGGTGCAAAATGGAGATCGCTTCCAGGCGACCATTGGTTGTGAATTCGGCGCAACCAATTGCTATGTTGCTTATCGTCTTGATTATCAGATCGGCACTGGCGCGGTAAAAACCTTCTGGACCTTCCGTGAAAAATATGAAGGCTGGATCTATAACGCCAACCTGAATCTAAGTTCCCTGGCAGGACAGGATGTGAAGTTCATTCTCGTTATTTCTGCGTATGGTTCACCAACGGGTGATCGCGCCTTGTGGGGCAACCCGATCATTGCCCGCGCAGGTGGAACTACGGGTCCGACAAACACACCTGTTCCAACCGTTACTGGAACTCCTCCAACCGCCGCACCCACCACGGCTGTGACTCCCATTCCTGCAGCTTGTGATCGTGCGCAATTCGTTTCAGATGTTACAGTCCCTGACGGCACAAGTTTTGCACCGGGCATCGGTTTCAGCAAGACTTGGCGCTTGAAGAATATTGGCACCTGTACGTGGACGAATTACAGCCTTATCTTTGACTCGGGTGAAAAGATGGGTGGCCCTGATTCTGCTGGTATTCCAACCTCTGTGGCGCCCGGCCAAACGGTAGACATCACCATTTCATTAACTTCCCCAACTACGGCGGGAACGTATCGTGGTTATTGGAAGTTGAAGAATAGTGCCGGCGTTCCGTTCGGGATCGGCTCGGCTGGCACGAAATCATTCTGGGTTGAGATCAAAGTATCGGGTACTGGCATTACTCCGGGCACTCCTACGAAAACAAACACTCCCGGCACTCCGGGCACCCCGGTTACTCCGGCCACCCCAATCGCAGGCACGAGCTATGATTTCGCGGCAAATGTCTGCGCGGCAAAATGGTATAGCGGCGCAGGTGAATTACCCTGCCCCGGCACTAATGGTGATGCAAAAGGATTTGTGTTGGTCACGAATCCTTCCAAACTGGAGAATGGCACAAATGATTCCCGCCCCGGTTTGCTCACCTTCCCGCAGAATATTAACAATGGTTACATTCAAGGCATATACCCGGCTTACAAAGTAAAAGCCGGTGATAAGTTTAGAACCATAGTTAACTGCGAGAACGGTTCAACGAGCTGTTATGTGGTTTTTCGCCTGGATTACTCGGTGGCGGGCAGTTCAAGTGTGCAAACCTTCTGGGCATTCGTTGAGAAATATGAAACTCCAGTAGGCCAATTCTATACAGCCGATGTTGATCTGGGCCCGCTGGTCGGCCAGGACCTCAAATTTATTCTGACCGTACTTTCCACGGGTTCGCCGGTTGGTGATCGTGCGCTTTGGGTTGCGCCCATTATTTATAACGCAGCTTCATCTGCGCCGGCTGCAACGTCAACGACGGCGCCGAGCACGTCAACGCCAACAAGTACAAACACACCTGTGATACCCACAGCAACGAATACTCCAATTACTCCGGCCCCGTAAAGAAAATTTGAAGATGGTTCCCGTTGCTGAAAAGTGACGGGAACTTTAATTTAAGCGACCGTCTTAATTTGGGAAGCAGACTTAATGAAAATAATATTCATCCTGACTTTGATATTGCTGACTGCATGTACATCCACCTCATCCCCGACACCCGCTTCTTTTTTTAATCTGACGCCTGCTCCAGCGACTCTATCGACAGGTGCCATGCCCGGGCAGGTTCAGGGTGGATCAAGCCCGGTTGTAACAGAATCAGGCCCAACGTCTGAAGAAGAGGCGGGGGAGCTGTACTTCTTCCTGCAGCCGCGTCACGCGCAAGCGGGTCAATCCATTCAATTGGTGCGTGTGTCGGGTGTTTGTGTTTTCGATGCTGCAAAATGTCCGCCTGTTGAAACAGTCCAGGTTCCATTTGCTTTTAATTTTACGATCAACGCATTGAGCTGGTCACCGGATGGAAAGTACGCGGCTTTCTCATATTCCGATCATGCAAATGGCACGCCGACCCAATTATGGTTGTTCGATCCAACCGCAAAAACATGGCTATCGCTTGCGCAGTTCCCATACATCGACCCGCCGTTCTGGTCGCCTGATGGCGCATGGATTGCCTTTCGGACACAGGATGGATTGGGCGGCGAGGATGTTTATGTGGTGCGGCCCCAGGGTACTGAGCTGAAGAGTATTTCAGCCAGCCTGCCTGTCGATGGCAGGCCATATATCATGGATGGCTGGTATACAGAAAATTTGATCATGCGCCCGGCTCTGCCTGGCGAAGGGAGTATTTATCTGGTACAAGCTGCGACCGGACAAGCCCGCCAAATGTTTGATACCTTGTTGACCAGGACTCAATTCGTTGCATCCCCTGACACAAGTTTGCTTGCTTATGATGAATATGATTACAACACCCAGTCCCATGCGTTGAAAGTGATGCAGCCTGATGGGGCTAATGCAATCACATTAACGAACTTCACGGGTGGAAGTTTGTATCCGCTGGTTTGGTCGCCCGATGGCAGATTCATCGCGTTCAATTATTACAAGAGTTTCAACAACGGTGAACCCAGCGCGGAAGTGTATGTAGCAGGCCGTGATGGGAATAATCTTTCCCTGGTATATAAAGGCATAACAGTAGGGCGCTTGATCTTTTCGCCGAATGGAAAGTATCTGCTTGTGGAAGAGACTACTTCGCCCACTGGCGGTCATTTGTTTTTGATCAACCTCGCCACATTGGAGCAGAAGATATTACAGGCCCCAGGCCTGTCCACTGATTACGATTGGTATGCGCCTTCGTGGAGGCCGTAGTTAAGAGGAGCAAATGTCGTTGCGAGGGCGTTCTTGGTTTTCGTCGGAAAGAGCAAATGCCCTCCTCGCAACGACATGGTGCTAATGTTTCTTTTGTGTGGATCAGGGTTTCATTTATTTTCTTTTTACTTCCAATACAACTATTTTCGTTGAATGATTAAATGGACTTGGGTCAGTGATGGGATTTCCCTTCCGTGTTTCGGGATAGCCTGTGAAATCCTCTGAAACTGGGATGAGTTCTTTGATCTTTAAATATCCGTCTTTGCATAATGAATCAAGTGTTTGCATGTAATCCTGGCCGCTGACAAATAATGCGTTGTTGATGGCAATCAAATACCCGCCGTCATTGATCAGCGGACGGACTTTGTTGATGAGCCGCGCGCTTTCCCTTTCCTGGTCCACTTTTCCTTTGGATGTCGTCGAAAAGAATGGCGGGTCGATGATGACGCAATCGAAGAATTTGTTTTCGCGTTTCATATTGCCGACTTGCTCGAAGAAATCCCTTGAGATGAAATTCCCTTTTTGGATCGGGAAGCCGTTGAGTGTATAAGATGTTTTGGCGATATTGAGGAATTCACGGTTCAAGTCAATTTGCACAACGCGGCTGGCTCCGCCGGCAAGCGCAGCGACTCCGAAACTGCCAGTGTAAGCAAAGGTGTTCAAAACACTTTTATCTTTTAGGTTTTCTGTGATCCATTTACGCAGGTTGCGAGTATCAAGATAAAGGCTTGTGTCGCGGTTAATGGTCAGGTCAATCGAATACCAGACGCCATGTTCCTTTATTTTACGATCCAACTCTGTGCCAAATATAAGCGCCCCCTGTTTTTCTTCCTGTGTTGTGCCGTTGCGTGTTTTTAAAATCCCGGCGTGCAGCCAATTTAGGGCAGCTTGTAAATAAGTTGATACTTCCTTGATAAGTTCCTCGTTTTGTAGAGGATCATCCGCATAGTTGTGAATGACAAGTGTGCGCCCGTAAATATCCGCGACGAGATCGGAATAGCCTTCGGTAAATCCGTTGTAGAGGCGAAAGGCTGACTCGTGAGCGGGATCAAATAGATTCGAACGAGAGACGAGAGCTTTTTCGAGCAGGGGAATGATCATTGTATTTGCTTTTCCAGCCAGGTGTTGATCACAGCAAGTGATTCTGCGGTGACACTATGCCCCATATCGAATTCATGGTATTCGAGTTGTGTTTCAAGTTTTTGCAAAGTATCACGGCTGCGGCGTGCCCAATCCACGGGGAGCATGGGGTCTTGAATGCCATGGGTGAGCAGGAAGGGTTTATTTTTAATTCCAACTTCGTCAATTTGCAAGCCTGACTCGTGCGGAATGTATCCTGACTGTGCGATGACTCCTGCAACACGCCCGGGTCTGGTCAATGCATAAGACAGGGAGACAATGCTTCCCTGGCTGAAACCAAGCAGGTACAGTTTGTTTTTGTCGATTGGGTAGTTTGCAATAATCTCGTCAATGAAAGCGTCCATTGTTTTGAGTGCGTTCTCGAGGCGTGTTGGATCGGGCTTTCCAATTTGTGTGATCTGAAACCATTCGTAGGAATCAGGCCCAAGGTCAAATGGGCCGCGCGGACTGATCCACAGGAATTGTTTTGGCAAATAATCGGCCAGGCCGATCAAATCGCTTTCGTTGCTGCCGCGTCCATGAAGGGCGAGAATGGTTGGGTAAACAGGCACAATCCCTTGCGGGGAATCAGGCTTGCCTTGAGTTTGATCGAAGGGTTCAAGCTCCGCAGGTGAAGCGGGGAATTGAGTCAGATGATGAAGGGAAAGAGCTCTGGGTTCCAAGGTACTCACAAATTTTCTCCGCTAAAGTTTTTGAATGTTTTTCGGGTTGAATACCGAGATCTGTTTAATACCAACTATGGCTTGAGCGTCTTCATCCAGTTCCACCCAGTAAAAACTGCGGTGTTCGGAATACGGATCGATCTTGAAGACCGTTCCATCAAACCATCCCTCGCCCTTTTGAAATTTAGAATCAAGAAAGACTTTGACTCGATCACCGAGTTGAATGTTTTCGGGCATTATTTCCTGTCACCAGCCGCGCAGAGAGGTTGGCTTGACGCGTACTGCAACCGAATAATCAGCGCTGAATTGTTCAAGTGTCATGCCTAATTCTTTGATTCCCTTGCGGTATTTTCTCAAATAGGCAGGCACCTTGTGCGCAGGAACTGAGTTGACATCCAGAGTGGCTTTTCCAATATAAACGATCACATCCTTGTCGCCAGTTTGATCGGTATTGAAATGCAATGAGACGCTGTCGTTTTGTTTTATATGCTGGACTTTGTGTGCCTTTGGCTGACTGAAGATCAGGAATGTATTATCGTCCCAAATGAACCAGACGGGTCTGGGTTGAGGCGTATGATCCGAGTCGACTGTTGTCAGCCAGATAACGTACTCCTTCTTGATCAGACTTTTTGCCTTGCGTTCGAGTTTTGTTTGCGAGTCGCTCATTACTTCCTCCAGTCAATTTCTATTCGATTGTTTATTTTCGATTGGCGAACCAAAAGAGACCCGCCCCAGCGATCATCATCATTCCACCGTTGATCGCCCATTGCGGATCGCCCGTCATATAACTGCCTGGCAGAACGTTGATTCCTTGCAGAAACCAAACACCACCTGCAAGAAAGACAAGCATCGCGAAAATTTTGCTGATGGTTTTTACGGTTGAGTTCATTTTTCCTGTGCCTTATTGTGTGTCTGAATACATTAGGGTGTGTTTCAAAAGAGTTGACAAAAAGAACGTCCCGAAGGTTTTGTCGAGAAAATTTGGTCGTTTGTGCCAACCTTCGGGACGGTTTCAACTGAAATGAAACACACCCAATACATCAAGCTCTCGCGAGTGCGAGCAAGGTGCGAAAAGCAAGATAGATCGTGACCATATCATCAGCCACATATTCGACTCGGCGATCTGTGGTCCGCTTGGCTTGAGGCATCAGCGCCGCTCTGTCTGCCATATCCGATTGCTCGAATTCCAATGTCATTTTGATCGGCTTGGTCACTTCGAATGGCTTTGGCGCTTTTTTGCTTTTCAAGTTGATTGCAGCTCGTTTGGCAACTTCTTCAATGAGTTTGCTCGTTTCGGCAGGCGGTAAACATTCTGCGGCCATGCGGCTCACGGCTTTTTTTACTTGTGCGGTCTCGATTTTACTTCCGAAAAATTCATGCACTTCCGCACATAGCGTTTGATCTCCTGAAGCCATGATGATCGGCACATCAAAATGACCGCATACGGCTCCGTTCAAGCCCGCCTCGCCGAATGCGCGATCGTTGATCCATAATCCAGAGACGCGCTCATCAGACCACGTGTGGTCGAGAATCGCATTGACCGCCCCCATGCGCCCGTGATAGCCAATGAACATCACGCCGTCCACGTCCTCATCCACACCACTGACCATCGAAAGCGGGGCAGGCGAACCTGATGTCAATGAAGCGCGAGGATCCAGCTCTTCGATCAAAATATTTCTTCCGTTGTTATGGCCGTCTGTCACAGAAACCGAAGTCGCTCCGCC
>JBBSCM010000063.1:0-16352 GCA_038250295.1 Anaerolineales bacterium
AAGTCTCGTTCATCCACTGCTGGACGGCGGGAAGCGTCCCGAAGGAAATGATGAAGACGCGGGTATTGAGTTCTGCAAATTCGTCCTGGCGCGCGCACAACTGTGCGGCATGTTCGCGGCAGGGTATTCAGCCAAGGTGACGGAGAAAAACAAGCAGGGCGTTTCCGCTTTTGAGCACTTCGCTGAGCGAGATTTGTTCGCCTTCGACGGTTTGAAGCGTAAAGTTTGGGGCGGGGGAGTTAAGTTTGAGTTTCAATTTTCAGGTTCCATGTGTCAGGTTATGTTTTGCCCAAACGAGTCTTTGAATAACGGTGATGAAGACTAACACAGCAAAGATCGAAAACAAAATGGTGATGTAGGCGGGGAACAACAAAAATATTCCGTAGGCAATAATGGTTTCAAAGCCGCCGATGAGACCTGCGGGCATGATGATGGTGGTTTGCGTTTCAGAATCGTGTGCGGCGCGTTTTTCAAGGATGGCAGAAAGATACATCCACGACGCCGAGTTGACATAAAAAGACGCCAGCAAAATTACCAGAGCGAAATAACGTTCATTGGAAGGCGAGCCAGCTATCAGCGCGATGGGAAGCGCGGCGTAGACAACAAAGTCGGTCAGGATGTCCACGTATCCGCCGAAGTCAGATTGCTTGTTGTGCAGGCGTGCCATCAAACCGTCGAGCCCATCCAGCACGCGGTTGAGAATCCAAAACGCGAAGGCAAAAAAATAAAAGTGAGTGTACGCGAGCCATGCGGCAAGTAAACCGATAACGAGCGCCAGCACGGAAATGAAAATGGGTGAAACGCGGCGCAACATACGGGCGAGCGGCGTGCCGACTTGATCCTTGAAACTACGCAGGGGAACATCAAACATTTTTCTGCCATGAAAGGCGCGCGTTGGTTAAGCGTTGTTTTTTGATTCCGCGTACAGAATATTTAAATTCATCCTTCGCCGCCAGGATCAAAAGATTGAGCATGGATTCATCGCCAAAGATATGTTCGCGATACGCGCCGCTGCCCATGAATCCCACGCGGCGGTCGAGCAGGTTGAGGCGCAGTTTTCGGTCGGGCAAATGATTCTCGCCATGCAGTAACGCGCGGATGGTGGTGGGCATCCACGGGAAGCCATCGAACAGGCGGCGGATTTCGGCGACGGTGCGGTCTACATCGGCTTCATCTTCAGGGTCAACCGCATCCATCAACGCGTCGATCTGTTCTTGTATCTCGAAGAACTTATCGAACCCGCCGCCTGCCAGACGATGTGGTTTCATCAATTCAAGATATTTTTCGCGATCGCCCCTGGCGCGGAAGCGATTCATGATCAGCCGCAAATATTCAAGGTATGCACCCTGCAGCCAGACCACCGAATAGACCTGCCATAATTTATAGTTATGCCAGGATTTGAAAGAACTTGCCACGAGTCTGTCGTGCATGTTGATGTATCCGAGTGTCATCGTTTCGAGCGGAGCAAATGCCTGCGCTGAATAGTCGCCTGTCTTTTTGGCTTTGAGCAGCAGGTCTGCCATCAGAAAGATACTGGCATGCGTCACATACAAACCCTTGGAATATAACGGGTCAATAAATCCCGCGGCGTGTGCCAGCAGCGCAAAGCGATCCCCTGCGATGTGATGAGCAGAATACTGCAAACGGTCAACGCGCATGAAATCTCGCACGGCATGCGCGTTCTTTAATTGCGCTTCGATATCTGGGAATTGTTTTATAAATTCCCGAAACTCCTGCTCGGGCGTCAGGTCATCGCGCTGCGGATACAAACGCGGATCCAACTGCAAGCCGACGCTGCACAACGGATTGGTCGAATCAGGATGGTTGTTAAACGGGATGACCCACAACCAGCCGCCTTTGAAAATGTGATGAAGTGTCCCTTCCGAAAGACGATAGGGATGACCGAACTCTTCCTGCGACGGACCTGCATTATTAAAGCATGGCACATCGATCATGTGGGTAAAGATCGTGCGCGAATGTGAAAGCGCGTCACGATGACGCCAGCCCGCCTTCTGCGCCAGAATTGATTTCATCCCACCCGCGTCGATCACGTACTCGGTTTCATAAACGACGTCCTTGTTGGTGATGATCTCCACGCCGCCCGTGTTCACATTGATATCTTTGATCAATGTATTTTGCAAAATCGTTGCGCCGTACGATATGGCAACCGATGTCAGAAAATAATCCGAGTCCTGGCGGTTGATGTGAATCTCATGTCCGTATGGCAAACGCGGGATCACTGCCTGTAAACTTTTTTTCACATTCACATGCTCGCCCGCCTTATGATGTACAAAACTAAAATGACGCTTCACGCCATGCTGTGTACCGATGTTTTGATAATAATTTTCCGAACTGAAATAAGATAATTCAGGCACATCATAAAACTCCGCCAGCGCGCGCATGGCTTCGGACGTTTCCAGGATCATCGACTCGCCAATCGTGAAGCGTGGATGTTGTCCGCCTTCAAAGACGATGACGGACAAACCCTGACGAGCCAGAACGCTCGCCAGGGTCGAACCGCCAATACCTGAGCCGATGATGGCGACATCGTATTTCTTCTCTTCGTTTGCCATACAGTTAGGCTCCCACTGCGGCTTTGAGTAATCCATCCATTTTAGATTTGATGACGGTAATGGATGCGACGCCAACGATGGTATCCAGAACCTTTCCATCCTTGATGAAGAGCAGGGTGGGAATCCCCTGTACGCCATAGGTGTTTGCCCATTGTTGATTTTCGTCCGTGTTAACCTTGGCGATGGTCAATTTATCGGCATATTCGCCCGCGAGGTTTTCCAACACGGGTGCGATCATCCTGCACGGCTGGCACCACGGCGCCCAAAAATCAACAACTACGGGGGTGGTTGATTTCAACACTTTTGCATCGAATTCAGAATCAGTAACATGAAGAGGTTTGTTCATTTTGTTTTCCTTTTTAGTGATTGAATATCTTTTCACCAGCGCGCACAACAACCTTTATGCGGTTTTCGGCTGGGGTGATCGGGCATGACCATTGTTCGTTGTAGGCACAGTATGGGTTGTATGCCAGATTGAAATCCACGAGAAATTTTCCATTCGATAATTTCTCTGGTTCGAGATAACGCCCAGCGGGATAGGTTTCCTTGCCTGCGAGATTATCCACAAAAGGCAGGAAATATCCATTTTTGTTTTTGTATATCGTGAGTTCGGCGGATTGCCCATCAACATCGAATGTGAATTTTCCAAAACGCTGATAGGTCTGCGGCTGTCCGCTTGTTGTCTGGATGGCGATACTTTCCGAGACGGATAGAATTTCAACATCAACTTCCAGACGCAAGGTTTCGTTTTCAGGGAAATACTCGAGTCCCTTGAAATGCTGCTTCTGGGCTGGAGTTAAGGGGCTTTGATTGTGGCTTCCGTAGAATTGGTCTTTTTCAGCGCGAAATGTTTTGAGGTTTTGCATATGTAGTCTCCTTGATCTTCAGTCATAAAGAGAGCAACCTGTGTGATTTTCTTACCCAGTTTTTGATCAATGACCGCTCTTTCTTCATGCTTAGGCTTCTGCTAAAACCAAATATCTACCGATCGACGCTGTTTTCGCGGCGGCGAACAACCCGATAGAAGCCAATGCTAACCGCAAACATTACCGCAGAAATTACCAGCGAGAGCGGGTCGAACCTGACGCTTTGAGAGGTAAAGTCACCCTTGATAGATGCGCCCAACATTCCAAACGAGATGGTGCCGGGAATACTGCCTAAAATAGTTGCGAGCATAAACCAGCCCAAGTCAATGTGTAGGAAGCCTGAAAAATAACTGACCAGATCATACGGCAGAAAGAGAAAGCGCAGAATCAAGGTTGTCTGAAAACCATCTTTGCGTAATCGGTTTGCATATTTGCCGACCAATGTTGTCTCATCCATTTTTTGCAGAAATCCGCCGCCGAAAAAACGCCCGATGAAATAGGCAATCATCGAAGACAGGTTGCTGGCAACCAGAGCATAGGCAATGCCCTGCACTGGACCGTATAAATATGTGGCGGTCATTGTGACCAGCGTAGCAGGAAAAAGAAATACAGGGCGAATCATATAAACCAAAACGTAGATCGGGAAACCATACGGGCTTTCAGCCACAAAATTGACCAGGACCTGCATGGTTTCCATTGGCGTGAAACCATGTGTTTGGCTATACCACCAGTATCCAACCAGCAGAAATGCCCAGGCGATTGCGGCAATGACCTTTGAATAATTTTGTGCTGGCTTGACATTCTCTTTAGTGGGTTCTGACATAAATTTTTCCATCCTCTACGCGATGCGAATCATATCTTCCTGCTCAAACAGGTGCTGAATTTTTATACCCATTGCCAGATAAAGTTCGGGAGGAATACTGATGTCTGCGAGATATAGTTCACCCACAAATTCTTTCGCTTCGGGATTTAACAAACCTTGTTTGGGTAATGCCAGCGTCAGCGTGACAGAGGCGCGGATGGTCGGCTCATACGCCACGCCCGTTGTGGTGTCCAAACCAGACGGCGTATCCAGTGCGAGGATCGGGACATTTTGCAAGTTTGCCCAGCGGATTAATTCTGCCGCCGCGCCGCGCGGCGCTCCACTCAGGCTATAGCCGATGATCGCATCCAGAATCAAGTCAACAGGCAGAGGGGCGAGAGAAGCGGACTCAAAGATGGGAATCTTCATCCGCTGGAGAATATCCAATTGATGGGCTGCGACGCCGCGAATTTCATCCACAGGTTTTGTCAGAACGACTGTGACTTGCGCGCCCCAATTATGCAGACGACGCGCCGCGGTCATTCCGCCCCCGCCGTTGTTTCCGCTGCCGCAGAGGACAACTACGCTGTGACCTTGTACCGCTCCGCGCAGTTGACGGCGTGCCAGCTCCGCAAAAACGCGCCCCGCATTTTCCATCATCTGAATCAACTCGATGTGATAATCTTCGATCATGGCGCGGTCTACTTCGATCATTTGAGCGGTGGTCAGGGTTGGGATCATATTATTCTCCACTTCATACATCAAGGATAGCGTTCGTATGTGAACTATTACCTGTTGGTTTATAATCGCAAATATGGAAAAACGAACCAACGAAGAATGGATTGCGGATTTACGTGCTGGGGGAGATCAGCAGGCACAGGCATTGGAGGATTTACGCGCGATCATCCTGCGCGGCTTGCCGTATGCAATTGCTGGAAAGATCGCCCCCAACAGCCTGGAATCCGAAGCGCTAACAGAAGACGTGGCACAGGAAACACTTTTGAGCGTGTTGAAATATCTGGACACCTTTGAAGGGCGCAGCCAATTCACCACCTGGGCGCATAAAATTGCTGTGCGGGCGGCGCTCACGGAACTCCGTCGCCGTCGTTGGCGTGAAGTACCCCTGCCGGAAATGGAAATGAATGAGGATGGTGATTCTTCATACCGTGAGTTGGCGGATGACCAGCCCAGTCCCGAAGAACAATCGGAACGCAAGGACATGATGAAGCGCGTCAACCGAATCATCATGGAAGAATTGACTGAGAAACAACGTCAGGCGATGATGGCGGTTGCCATGCACGGCTTTCCGCTCGAAGAAGCCGCGCAAAAGTTGGGCACGAATCGAAACACCTTATACAAGTTAATGCATGATGCCCGTTTGAAGTTGAAGAAGCGCTTGGAAAAAGAAGGAATGACGCCGCAACAGGTATTGTCTGTATTCGAGCAGGTTGGGAAGTAAGATATTGGGCAGTCATTTATATCTATCGGTAGAGGATATCACCATGAATTTCAAACAAAAACTTCAGCGTCTCTTTGGCTTAAAAAAACAAAAACCATCATCGTCCGAGAGCATGATGCAATCAGGCAAATCTGAGATGATGCAAAAAATGCTCACGATGCTCTCCAAGACGCAGGAGGTTGAAATGACCTGTGACGATGTTTTTGCCGTGCTCGATCAGTTTGCCGAACTTGCGGCGCGCGGAGAGGATGTCTCCAAATTAATGCCGCTGGTAAAGCATCATATTGATATGTGCGCAGACTGTCTGGAAGAATATAGAGTGTTGGAAAGCATAGTGCTCAATGCTGCTTAATTAACATCAGTATGTGCAACCGATAACCTGATCAACTCTTTCAGGTTTATAAATCAAGAAGCTGTCATCCGGTCGAGTGGATGGATAACAGTTTTTGCACTAAGTTTCAAAAAATCTTTGCAGACAGAAAGACGCCGATTCTCTGTGCGACTTCATCGGGAGAGTCAATGGGGAGAAAATGAGCGCCATTATTGATCACTGCCAGTTTGCAATTCGGGATTGTGTCACGCAGGCGAGTGGCTTGATTGATTGGAATATAGGGGTCACGTTGACCTTGAATCACCAGCTTAGGACACGGATGGATGCAATAATGCGCGGGTAATCCTTGAACACATTGAAAGGGCGTCCCCACCGTCATACACGCAGAAGGGCTTTGTTCCCATCACTTCCTGCAAAGCCTGTGTTGTAACTATTTTTTGTCTTCAAATATCGGTATTAATTGGCAAAAGACAACAAAATACGGGCGGATGAACCAAGTAGCCAGCACAGGGGTTGGAAAGCGAAAACATCCACTTCTTAATTGACCAAAAACTCACATTGCCAGCCTGTCTTCGGTGATAAAATCACGACAGTATGTCTTATTCGTCTTATCCTGTGTTACAGCGTCTTAAGACTTTTCTAAAGATCTATCCCGCCGAAGGCAGGCTGGTGCTTTTACTGGTCGGTATGATGATGGCCGCCACCGTCGGAAGCAGCATCGGCGGGGCAAGCGTTGACGCGTTATTCATTAAACAATTTGATACGAGCAGGCTGCCGTATATTTACATTATTATGGGGATTGCTAACTTCATTAATCTTCTGTTGATCGCGGGTCTGTCAGGCAATATTTCGCGGTCACGGTTGTACACCGGTCTTCCGATTTTCATGGCTTTGATCCTGATCGGCGCACGCGTCATATTGAGCTTCAAGCTTTCATGGTTTTATCCAACATTATATGTAGGCAAGGAAGTGCTCACCGCACTGCAAAGCGTATTTGTGTGGGGGATGGCCGGGGCCATGCTGGATGCGCGACAAGCCAAAAGGTTGTATCCGCTCCTCACGGCTGGCAGTATTGCAGGCGCTACGCTCGGGTCTTTTAGTACGCCCGGCCTTGTTGCGCTTTTCCATTCAGAGAATCTGCTGATCGCATGGGTGATCGCATTAATTGCCGCAACCATTTTTGTGACAAGACTCATCCGCTGGGAAAAAGATAAGGCCAAATCCGAATCCGTTTTTATAGCGCACAGTACGAATACCGGGGGAGGGATATCCGGGCTGTTTGAAGAGATCAGCCAGGGCTATCGTTACGTTCGCAAATCTCCTCTCATGGGTTGGTGGTCACTGGCATCCATTCTGCTGGCAGTGTTGTGGTTCTCGTTGTTGCTGCCGTTTCAGCGCAGCGTCTCCATTCAATATCCGAATGCAGATGATCTGACAAGTTTTCTCGGCTTGTTTACCGGTGTACAAACCATTCTGGCCCTGCTCATCTCGTTGTTTTTGTCCAACCGTTTATTCGCCCGCTTCGGCCTGCTGAACATGCTGGTGGTTTTTGTCTTTATTTATGCAGGCGGCTTCACTTCCTTGTTATTCTTCCCCGCTTTCAGTGTGGTCATCGCGGCGCGATTGATCAAATTGATCTGGGCCAACAGCGTGATCGACCCTGCCTGGAACGCAGTCTATAACGCCATCCCAATTGAACGCCGCGACCAGACCCGTTCATTCGTCAACGCGGTGCCCGGCCAGGCCGGCATCATCATCTCCGGGCTTTTGCTGGTCGCCGGCGATAATATCCTAACCCCCCAATACCTGTATTTGATCGGCCTCATTTTTTCAATATTCGCGATCCTTGTCATCCGAAAATGCAGGAGCGCATATCTTGAAGCCTTAAGTGACGCGCTGCGAAACGGCGACGCTGCCGTCTTTGTCAATCAGGGTGAATCAGCCGATGGTTTTCAAGCAGAGGCAGAATCCATTGAAGTTATTCTCTCCAGCCTTAACTCGAAGGATGCGGGCACGCGCCGAATTTCAGCGGAGATCCTCGGCCAAATCCGCGGGGATCAATCTCACATGGCATTGATCGAAACGTTAAAAGATGAGGATATGGATGTATGTATCGCCGCACTCCATTCACTAACATTATACGAATCACTGGCGGACCTCAAGCCTGTTACTGCCTTACTGAAATCTCCTCACCCGGAAATTCGGCAACACGCCATCGACGTCCTGCACAAATTCGGGTCTGACAATAAGAATGCAGTGACCGCAATTCATGGTCATCTCACAGATGAAGACCCGTCAGTCCGTGGCCGCGCGGCCGTGGCAGTTGCGCTGAGCGGAGATAAAGACTCCGTGGAAAAGGTACTCACACAAATGGCATCCAGCCGCAAGGCGGACATGCGTGTGGAAGCCATTCGCGCCATCGGTCAGTGCTGGTCGGTTTTTCAAGAAAGTAAATCCATTAAGAGCAGTTTTGCAAAAGCACTATCTGACCCCGAACCCGCGGTACGCGCAGAGGCCATGAGCGGATTGAACGATTCGCCCGTAGAATTTTTCCCATATTTTTTGAAAGCATTGGGAGACGAGGATGCGGGCGTACGCAAGTCTGCGGCCCTTGCAGTCAGCCGCTTCGGCGAGCCGGTTCTGGAAATTTTATGCAAACAATTAAACGATCCGCACTTTGAAGATGCGGCATTAATAGCCCTCGATCAGATGCCCGTTAAATCCGTGGAAGCCCTCCTGCGGGAATATATAACAAACAAAGTTGAACTCGCAATGAGGGATCGGGATCTGGCAAACAGCATTCGATCCAATCGAAACATAGAGCGTTCAAATTTGTTGATATCAACTTTCCAGGCTCACGCACGCAGGCAGGCTATTTTCGCATTGCGCGCCATGGACTTATTGATCGATAACGAAACCATCACGCTTGCGATCAAGAACATCGAAAAGCATAAACAACTCGCTTACGCCTTCGAGGCGCTGGAGACCCTGCCAGATACAGATCTCGTTCGCCCGCTGGTAAGGCTTTGGGAGCGTACAGGCACCACAACCATGAATGATAACTTCCCCTGGGAGGAGGCATTGGTTGATGGAGATGCATGGATTCGAGCCTGCACGGCATTTGCCATTTCCCCTCAAAAACATATTGATCTCCTCGAAAAACTTGCAAAATCAGACCCTGATGAACTCGTACGCGAAACCGCCAAATATACGCTTGCGGGAGGAACGATGAAAACCCTGAAAACACTTCCCATGATGGAGAGAATTCTATTCCTCCAAAAGATCCCCCTCTTCGCTGAAATGTCCCCTGCGGATTTGAAGAAAGTGGCTTCCGTAGCCATGGAAAAGTTTTTCCCTGAAGGGGATTATCTTGCGCATAAAGGGGATGCCGGGCATGAAATGTTTATCGTCATTTCAGGACAACTGCTGGTTATTTCTGAAACGGGCGATGAAATCGCGCGCACTTCCCCGGGTGGATACGCAGGCGAGATGGCGATCCTTAGCCAGGAACCTCGCTCAGCATCCCTGCTCGCCAGGGAAGATGTGCGCGTTTTGTGCATCGGGCAAAAAGAATTTGAAGAGATCCTGCGTGAACGGCCTGACGCCAGCCTTGCCGTAATACGCGAGCTTTGTTCACGACTAAGAAAAATGTAGCGTTTCAAAATAATCAACGCATGGATATATTTCATTCTTTTGTGTATAATCTTATTATCCGCCCCGATAGTTCAATGGATAGAACAAAGCACTCCTAAGGCTTAGATGTAGGTCCGATTCCTACTCGGGGCACAAATAAAAAATCGCGAAAACATTAATAGTATTCTAACCTTTAAAGGACTTGATTTTTCTTTGGTGTCATAGTAATATTGACCTTGATGACAGCAAGGGTGCCCCCCTCACCCTTGCTGTCATCATTTTAATTTGCTGTTGAAAATCAAGGAAGCTCCTGTCTAAACAACAGGAGCTTCCTTGATTTATTTCTTTTCTTTTATGGTTTGCCTTGCAATTTGCAATAACTCGTGTGCGGAGCGTAATGTCCCTTCGCCCACCTCGCCCAGCATTTGCGAAAGCTCAAGCAGACGCGGTTCACCGTCAAGATGTTCGACACGCGTAAGGGTGCGGCCTTTATCAATTAATTTTTGCACTTGATAATGCTGGTCGCCAAAGACAGCCAGCTGGGGAAGATGTGTTACGCAAAAGACCTGATGTGAACGCGAAAGATTCCAAAGTTTGTGACCCACCACCATTCCTACACGCCCGCCAATACCCTGGTCAATTTCATCGAAGATCAACGACGGCACTTCGTCGGCACGCGCCAAAACATTCTTTAATCCCAGCATCAAACGCGAGGTCTCGCCGCCCGATGCGATCTTTACCAGCGGCTTGAGTCCTTCGCCGGGATTCGGTGCGATCAAAAACTCCACGCGGTCAAAACCATTTTGGTCAAAGGCAATGCGTGTGCCGTCAGGCATCGGCGCGCCATTAACGTCCGGCTTGGTTTGAAAATCCACCCCAAACCGCGCAGACGCCATCTTGAGATCATTGAGTTCGGTTTCGATTCCCTTGCCCATTGTGACGGCGGCAGATTTACGTTTTTCAGAAAGTGTGCTTCCCTGTTTGGCAAGCTTTTCCAGCAGCTTTGCTTCCTGCATCTCCAATTCATTAATACGGTCTGCTGCGCCGGTAATAGTCTCCAATTGTTTGCGAGCCTCTGCTCCATAAGTGATCACAGCGGGAATATTTCCGCCATATTTTCGCGTCAGTGAATGTAGCGCATCCAATCTTTCTTCAACATCTTCCAATCTTTTTGGGTTGAATTCGATCTCTTCAAGATAATCACGCAGTCCGTGAATAACATCAGATATGGTATCTAATAACAATTCAGCTTGATTTGCCAATTCGACCTGGCCCGCATCTATTTTTGCAAGCGTCGCCAATGCCTGTGCGGCTTGACCCACCAGGTCTGTTGCGGCAGGTGTTTCGGGTGAGCCTTCGTCCAAAACGGCGAGGGCCTCCTGTGCATTTTGCGCGAGTGATTCTGCATTCGCCAAACGATCGCGTTCTTTACGAAGCTCTTCATCTTCGCCCGCCTTCAAGCTTGCAGATTCAATTTCTTCGGCTTGATAAGTGAGCATTTCCATGCGGCGGTCTGCATCTGATTGCGCCTTTCGCAGGTCACTTAACTCGCGGCGCAGATTCAACAAGGCATGATAAGTCTGGCGATAATCGCTGAGGGGCCGGCCCACTTCCGCGAAGCGATCAAGCAGGCCAAGGTGCGCGCGCGGATCGAGCAGCGAGAGATGTTCCGCCTGCCCGTGGATATCCACCAATAATGCGCCCAACTCTTTTAGCAAACCAACATTGACCGTACGGCCATTGATACGCGCCACACTGCGTCCCTCTTTGCGGACCTCGCGCATGAGCACAACATAATTGGGGTCATCCATTAACTCTTCACGGTTGAGGATGAAGTGCACCGCTTCTTTTTCCGGGCCTTTGAGCTGGAACACCGCTTCGACAAATGCGGCGTCTGAATCAGTGCGGACAAAGGTCGTGTCGGCCTTGCCGCCGATCAGCATGACGACCGCATCGAGGATAATGGATTTGCCCGCGCCTGTTTCACCGGTAAGGATGATGAGGCCCGAGTCAAAGCGCAGATCAAGTTTATCTATAATTGCAAAGTTTTGAATGTGTAGTTCGGTAAGCATAGGCTATCTTGTAAGTTGAATTCCTGAGATGCGTGAATATACTGTGGGTGCTGCGATAAGAGCGTAAATGGCCACACCAATGATGCCGTAGATATTTCCTTGTAAGAAGAGTATGAACGCAGCAGGCAAAGCGCCAAGTACCACGCCTGTTGCGCAGGCAATGAATAACAGTCTTGCTCGGCGTTTGTTCAGCACACGCAAGGTAACATTTGATATCAAAGTCCCCGCGCCACGGCCGATACCTGCCGCAATAAACAACATAAAAAATCCAACAAAAGACCCTATGAAGGCGATCAGAATGCTGGCGATCAATGAAAGCACAATGGTTACCCCCATGCCGGTCAAATAGTCATACCAGAGGGCGGTATCAAATATCTTTTTGTGCTGACTCACACATTCCTTGCACATATATCCTGTCGGCGTACCCACAGCGCAGGATGTGCAAATATAACGCTCGCAACGTTTACAGCGCAGGCTGGTCTCGCGGCCGGGGTGGGCATAACAATAGGTTGCTGTTGAAATGGTTTCGGTCATCGTGGAAATCCTAAAGAGTTTTCGTTCATGTGTGAAGTGAGATTACGATAGAAATAACCCGGGTCTCCAAAGCGGACAAATTGGGCGGTCACATCGGCAACGGTTACATCGACATGGTCATCTTCCATCAAGGGTGTCGGCGGCTGGCCGTCCACGCTGAGAACGGCGTTCTCGCTCTTGACGACAATGCTAACGGAAGAGCCTTCCGATAATACAACCGCACGGTCGACAGAGAGATGCGGCGCAATGGGTACGAGCAAAATATTACGCAGCTCCGGCGGCAGGATGGGTCCGCCCGCAGCGAGGGCATATGCCGTGGAACCAGTGGCAGTGGCTGCGATGAGGCCATCCGCAACATAACTGGTAAGAGGAAGCCCATCTACCAAAGCAGTTAATCGAACCGGGCGCAGGTTTTGTCCGCGTGCTACTACCGCCTCATTCAATGCGTTAAAACTGCCAAGGTTTTCGCCTGCACGAATATGCTCGGCACGCACCATCATACGATTCTCGACCCACGCTTCGCCATTAAATAGTTTTTCAAAGTATTCGCGCCATTCATTGCGGTCAATTTGAATTAAGAAACCTATTCTGCCAAGATTCACACCCAGGATCGGTACGCTGGAGGGGGCGCATAAGTGGCTTGCACGCAATACACTTCCATCACCACCGACCGCGACAAGCATGTCAAACTCACCTTTTCTCACACGTTTGCGAAGTTCTTCATCATATAAAGAACCACAGGCTGCATCCATTCCTTTTTCTTTAAGAAAAGCGGTCATTGCCTCTGCTTCTGAAAAAACCTCAGGTTTTTTTGGAGATGCCGTGACGACAGGATGCTTGGGTATGAACGACGCAGTCATGATGAGGTAATTATAAAGGATGAATTGTGAATGTAGCATTCTTCTACAGGACAGTGCACGGGGACCCGGGTTGCGTGTTCCGTTGTTTCCATGTTTACCTGTTTACGTTTTTACTTCTTTACGCAAGACTCTGATCGCACACATTTCTGAAACCGCAGCGGGCGCAGCGGGCGGCTTGTTCGTGAGAACGAGGCACATCCTTTTTGTATTCGTCGCGTTTCATATCTGCCAGAAGGTCAAGCAGGGATTCTTCCAATTCGCGGGTGTAATCAATGGCAAAGTCACGATTTTCGTAATGAATAATCCCATACGGTGGACGTGTTTTATAGGTTTTCTCCACCAGCAGGCAATAGGCCGCAAGCTGATAAATATGCGAATCATAGGGCGCATTGGGCGCGCGGCTCGACTTGACCTCAACAGGAATGATCCTGCCATTTTGCTGGACAAGATAATCGGGCTTGCCGGTCAACTCCAGGGCAGTATAAAAAAGCGGCTTCTCCACTTTACCCCAGCCTCTTGTATCAGAATAAATAATACGTCCGCCGGGCAGGCCGACTTCCTTTTGTTGAACCGAGGATTGGCGGAAGAAGAGCAAAGCAAGAATAAAGAGAATGAAAATAATGTAAATCATGACAGTTCAACGATTTTCTGCTATTCTGATTATTTTCTTTAACCTTGTAAAATCCGAACCTGAAAGTTCATCGATTCTTTTGTTCAAGGATTTGATAAATTCAGCTTTATTGAATTCATTTACAGCCGGTAATATTCTTTCTGCATGTTCGGACACTTCCTTGAAATAACACGTTGATAGGTGCTTAATTAAGTATGGGAAGATGGTTTTGCCGTATTCTTCATTTGCCGCGGATGTATGTGCCAGCGCGGAAATGGATTTATCAACAATCATGCCGGAGCCCGCTTCCTTGGTCTTCTTGATCTCATCCAAATGCTTGAAAATGAATTCAGGTTTCGCCTTGGCAATTTCCGCGAGTGCGGTCATTGCGCCTTGCACCATATTTTGGTATTTGTTTTTTAGAAGTTTTATGAAGTCATCAGCATACGGTGTGACGAGGGCTGGGTCAATGATGGCGATCTCATACATGACAACAATACAATCGCTGTGAATATTCTTGTTTTCGTTCCAGATGTTTTTGGCGATCTCTTGAATGCCCGCTTTATCGTCACGCGCAACAAGGTCACGCGCCAGATCGAGATTGGGCGTTCTGTCGCGGCGGGTTTGTAAATAACCAAGACGATTTAGTAAGTCAGACATTATTTCCTGATTTGAGTAAATCACAAATCTATTTCGGAGCGCGGACTGAAGTCCGCATTCCGTGTAAACAGTGATCTATTGTATCTACAATATTTGTGCGGTACAAAAAGCCACGAGCAGGAGAATCGCCGCCAGAAGCAGGATCAGGCCAACGGTCCGCAGTAACGAGGCGGAGAGGGCTTTTCGTCCATGCTTGTGATGCAACTCAGTCCCTGCGGCAAGCTCAGCCTTATTTTCAGATTCGACTCCATCCTTGCGGTATCGCCAGGCGCGGCGGCAATATAGGTAACTCCCAATATCAGAAGCGCGGATGACGGGCATGGGCAAAGTATAGCACAAATTTTCTAATCAGAAACGAGTTGACATGTCGTTGCGAGGACGCTGTGCGGTTCTTCCTGACGACACTTGCGCCGCACGCCAGTGCAGGTGAGCAGCCTGCTTTTATTTAGAAGGCTGCTTCGTATTTGAGAACTGCTGGCGGCTCGCAATGACGGCACCCAAATTATGATAAACTACACGCGCAAAATATATTTTCTTACGGAGCAAATTATGTCTACACGTGAAACCTACGCCATTGAGATCGCGGGCATAAAACGCGAACTGCCTTTGTTTGAGATCAAGCCCGGTTTGCGGATCGCGATCTTGAACATCCTCGGTGACACTGAATTGGTACAGGCCTGTGCGCTTGAACTTGGAAAAAAGCTGAAAGAGTTTGAATACGATATTCTTGTGACTGCCGAAGCCAAGTCGATCCCATTGGCTTATGCGGTTTCTGTTGAGACGAAAAAGCCGTATGTGATCCTGCGCAAGACATATAAGCCTTATATGGGCGATGCACTTAAGGCTGAGACACTTTCCATTACAACCGGTCAGCCTCAGGTTTTGATATTGGATGAAAAAGACCGCCAGCTCATTCAGGGAAAGAAAGTAGTGATCCTGGATGATGTGATCAGCACAGGTTCCACCTTGCAGGGCATGCGCTTGATTCTGGGAAAATCAGATGCAACTGTGGTTGCAGAGGCCGCCATCCTCACCGAAGGGGACCGCGCGGAATGGATGCATATTGTTTCGCTGGGACACTTGCCTTTATTTACTGAGTGATACAAATAGATCATATGAATGAGTAAGACCTCGAGAAGTTTTCTCGAGGTCTTATTGTTTTTATGAATCAATATGTACCATGCCGTGACAGTTTTATTCATCTTTTAGGCAATCAATATTATTTCGCAGTTCCGCATAACTTACTATTCGACTCATGCTATTGCCCGTTACCCAAAACCTCAGCCGCGAATTTCGCTAATTCACGCGAAGCGACCTCAAAAAATCAGCGAAAATCCGCGCAATCAGCGGCAAAAAGGCTTGTTGCCTGTTAATCACCTCGCCAGAAACGGGATAGGCTCTCCTTTTTCAACGGTTGAGAATTTTTTATAGCAAGTTTTATGCGGTATTGCATTATTTCATTTGTATTTCTTCATGCAAAAATTTCATATTTCGTTCAAACGCGTCAATGTTATTCCAGCCTTCAGTATATGCTGGAGGTTGTAAGACAACAGCGCTCTCGGCAGTGCCGCCTTCGCGTAAATCCTGTTCCGCCATTTGTAGCAGATCGTTGATGTAGTCTTCAATTATTGTCACATCGGCCAATGTGCCAAGTTCACCGTGACCAGGTATCAGGCAAACAGGGTCAAGCGATTTAACTTTCGCAAGGATATCAAGCCAATTACGTGGGTGACCATAAGTTAGATCAGGATGATTCTTCACAACCAGCAAATCACCTGTAAAGATGATTCGCTCAGCGGGCAAATGCAACACTGCGTCGCTATCGGTATGTCCGCCGCCAAAGGTGACGAACTCGACGGTGCGTTTGGTTCCCTTGAACTCCATGCGGTCTGTGAAGGTGTGATCTGGCAAACGCATTTCCAATTGTGGGAATGTATCGATGATCGACTGTG